>DGDN01000105.1 GCA_002385465.1 Candidatus Fermentithermobacillaceae bacterium UBA3951 | reverse complement strand
AGATGTGTATAAGAGAGCTCCTCACGAGGCACTTCACCTTCTCTGGCGGCTCCGTGCACCTCCCCGGCCGGTTGAGGCTCCCCTTCGCCTGTGACCTGAGCGGTCACGTCTTCAGGGCAAGCGCTTTCCCGTGGCCTATTCTCCCTATCGTCAACTGGCTTCTTATCCACTGCGTTCCGCCCTTTCGACTAGTGCTTCGGGTCTTCTTTGTCTTTCTCCTTGAAGTCGGCGTCGTAGACTTCACCCTTGGGCTGGCCGTCTTGTCCGGCTGAACCCGCATCCTGTCCTCTGGACCCTTGAGAACCGTCGCCGCTGGCCGCAGCGTGCCTGTATAGCTCCTCCGCCAGTTTGGCTGCCGCATCCCTAAGGTCATCTGCCGCCTTCTTTAGTTCCTCGGTGGAACCGGTCTTGAGGGTCTCTTTGGCGCTCTCGAGCGCCTTCTCAACCTTGGATTTCTCGTCGGCAGAAACCTTGTCTCCCGCATCCTTGAGGCTCTTCTCCACTGTGTAAACAAGGTGCTCCAGGTTGTTCTTGGCCTCTATGGTCTCGCGCTGCTTCTTGTCTTCCTCGGCGTGCTTCTGGGCCTCTTCGACCAGCCTGTCGACCTCTTCCCTCGGAAGCTGGGTTGAAGCTTTGATGGTTATGTTCTGCTCCTTGCCCGTGCCCATGTCCTTGGCCGACACTTTCAGGATGCCGTTGGCATCGATGTCGAAGGCGACCTCAATCTGAGGCACGCCCCTCGGGGCAGGCGGAATCCCGGTCAACATGAAGCGTCCCAGAGACCTGTTGTCCTTGGCCATCGGCCTCTCGCCCTGAAGCACGTGGATCTCCACTTGCGTCTGGAAGTCGGCGGTGGTCGAGAAGAGCTGGCTCTTACGCACGGGGATAGTCGTGTTCCTATTGATGAGCGGAGTCATGACCCCACCGTAGGTCTCAACGCCCAGCGTTAGCGGAGTTACATCCAAGAGGACGATGTCTTTGACATCTCCCGCAAGCACTCCGCCCTGAATGGCCGCTCCAACCGCCACAACCTCGTCAGGGTTTACGCTGCGGTTGGGCTCTTTGCCCGTGAGAGAACGGACCAGTTCCTGGATCCGGGGCATCCGCGTAGAGCCGCCGACCAGGATGACCTCATCCAGATCCTTCACGTCCAGTTTGGCGTCGCTCAAGACTTGGCGGAAGGGTTTAACGCATCTTTCAGTGAGATCGGCGGTGATCTCCTCGAACTTGGTCCTCGTAATGCGGACCTCCAAGTGGAGGGGCTGGCCCTCTCTGTCGGCAGAGATGAACGGAAGGCTGACAGTAGTCTCAAGCACCTGCGAGAGCTCTACCTTGGCTTTTTCCGAAGCCTCAATGAGCCTCTGGAGAGCGCGCCTGTCTTTGCGAAGGTCCACGCCGTATTCTTTCTGGAACTCGGCCGCGACGTAGTCGACGATCCTCTGGTCGTAGTCATCGCCGCCCAAATGTGTATCGCCGGCGGTAGCAAGGACCTCAAGCACGCCGTCGCCGACTTCCAGGAGGGATACGTCGAATGTACCGCCGCCCAGGTCCCACACAAGGATCTTCTGGTTCTTCTTCTTGTCGATCCCGTAAGCGAGGGATGCCGCGGTCGGCTCGTTGATGATCCTCAAGACTTCGAGGCCCGCGATCCTGCCCGCGTCCTTTGTGGCCTGACGCTGGGCGTCGTTGAAATAGGCCGGAACGGTGATCACAGCCTGGGTTACCGGCTCGCCCAGGTATTTCTCGGCGTCCTCTTTGAGCTTCCTGAGTATGTGGGCGGAGATCTCTTCGGGGGTTACGTCTTTCTCGATAGCCGGGAGGTAGACCCGCACCTCATCGTGCTTGCCCCTCTGGATCTGGTACGGGATCCTGTTCCTCTCTACCTCGACTTCTTCGTACCTTCTGCCCATGAACCGTTTGATTGAGAAGACCGTGTTCTCGGGGTTTAGAACCGCCTGGCGCTTGGCCAGCTGTCCAACCATCTTCTCACCTTTCTTCGAAAACCCGACCACCGAAGGGGTGACCCTCGAACCTTCCGAGCTGATGATTACCGTAGGCTCAGACCCCTCCATAACAGCGATGACAGAGTTGGTGGTCCCCAAGTCTATGCCGACAACTTTGCCCATGAACGCACCTCCGTAAACTGCCGATATGGCTTACAGTGAAAACCAGAGTGGTATCCAATCAAAATCCGAGAAAAATCAGGTCTTCCTGCTCGAGGGCTCAGACTGGCCGCGGCCGTCTCTTGAAAACCTCCGGATGCTGTCCCACTCACCTGGCGGTTCCTCGCCGGAGTGACGGTCCGGACCGTCATCCGCCTTATCGCGCTCACCTTCCTCCATTGCCAAGATCACCCTGATACCTTGGAAGTTAACGCCTCTCACCCTGCTCAAGTAGACAATTCTGGAGAGAAGCTTGAGGTCGTCTTCGGAGTAGAGCCGGATGTTTGATTCGGTCCTAGACGGAGAGATTAGGCCCTCGTTCTCCACCTGCCGCAGGAACTGCGGGCTCACGCCCAGAAGCCGCGCCGCAACGCTGATGGTATACACAGGCTCCTTTGGGCCGTGGAAGACCACATGTCTCACCTCCCCGGATCCGACAAGAAAGTTATTGACTATGGATAAGTATTCTCAGGGGCAATGATAATTATCCTATGAAACAGAGTCAAGTTTCTCACCTAGAGTTGAGAGGTCAATTGGAGAGGACCGGTCCGGCCAGACTTAGGCTAGGCAGACCCCAGAGCCGGGACCGAAAACCGAGAGCGTCAGCCAGGGTCAGTCCAAGGACCGATAGCCGGATGCCACCGCAGGTGCCAACGCCTTTCAGGGACCGGCAAAGAATTCGCCACCCGAGACCGGTACAAGGCTCAGCTTCTCTTCCTGACGATGGGTATTGGCCGCCCGTAGAGTAGCTCCATCACGGTCCCCTGACGGGCCATAGCATTGGGGATATATGTGGCAGCCGCCAAGATGATCGCTGCCACCGAAACCCCGCGCAAGAGGGCAGTCCAAGGTATGGCTATTGGATTGCCCGAAATGCCCGTCACCAAATAGGTAGTAACTGCGCCGGCAATCAGAGCGCCGGCCACAGTGCCCAGGACACCGCAGAAGATCACTTCGGTGCTGATAGTCGCCGCGATCCGGGAGCTTTCAATCCCGACCGTCTTCATGATGCCGAGCTCTTTTCGCCGGTCAAGGAAGGACATGAACATGCCCGCGAAAATCCCGATGGCGCTCAGGGAAAAAGCGTTCAACGTGTTGGCGAACATGGGCATGGCGACCTCTTGCGTGGCCTGTTTCATCATGGTCTCCGGGATATCGGGGTACCATTCCACCTTCGACGGCGGGATCATGGGATAAGGTGCCTCGGGCATCTCCGGATAGAGAACCCGCCAGGAGAGGGAAACAGAATGGGCTTTGGTCGGATCGTCAAGCTTTAGAAACAGGGTGTTGGGCACAGGCCAGTCCATAGGTACATTGTCGGGATCGCGCTCGGGGTAGTCATCCACCCTCCTCACCTCAAGCCAACCTACGAGACCGGATAGCATTTGGCTGGATGGACGGTAAACGCCCACCACCCGGAGGTCCTTCGTAGTTTCAGGATCTGGGGCGTCTTTAAGGAGGGGGTCCTTCCAGAACGACTGGGGAACGATGGCCCGGGTAACCCGCAAGCGGATCACCTGGCCTATGTAGGAGGAAGCATCCGGAATGGTATCGGGTATTAAGATCTCCCGGGAGTTCTCCGGAAGCCTTCCCTCTCGCAGATCCAAATCCTCCCACAGCGCGTTACCTGTCTCTATCGACAAATACTCGAGGTGTCCAAAGCGCGAAAAACTATCCTGGGAAAGGGCAGCGCTGAGCGACTCAACATTGTTTATCTTCGTTATCTTCTCAAGTTCCTTGTCGTTAAAGAGCGGGACGTACTTACGCGGCGGCGCGGGCACTTCAGGGTCTCTGCTCACCGGCGGATTGGACAAGTACGCATGTACCACGTGCGCCTTGATGTACGGGAAGTTGAGCGGCTCTGCAGTACCCGTGGAAACCTCGGCGGCGTCCTGCCAGTAGGAACTCACCACAAGGTACCCGGCCACGGTAACGGCGACAAGGAGGGTCATAACCAGATACGTCCCGAGCTTCTGCCTTAACCCGGCCCGTGCAAGATCAATGACATCCCTCATAGTCTCTTGACACCTCACTCGCCTCTTAGGACTTGGGCCGGAGTAACCCTAAGGGCCTTGGCCACCGGCAGGAACCCAAAGAGCATGGCTGCGCCGAGAGAGAAGCCCAGCGATTTCCCAAGGTTTAACCCAATTGTCGAGATTACCGTCTGCGACGGCAGCCTGTTGGACATAAGCTGGTACAGGACTGCGGGCTGTGTTAGCAGGCTCCCTATCAGTGACCCCAGGAAGGCAATCCAGAGCGACTCGGAAAACACCATGCAGGTGATGTTCCACCTCGTGGCTCCCAAGGCCCTGAGGATCCCGATCTCGTTTTTCCTAGCCAGCATAAGGATGGACAAATTGGTCGCCGAGAGGAGAGCGGCTACCATGAAAGAGAGGGCCTCGGTCACCCGCCGCATGTCCATCGGCACGCCGCTTGCAACGGATTCCCTGTTCGAAGCCGCAGCCGCAAGCTGTGGGATCCCGTATACGGTGAAGTCGGGGTACTTCCTCCTGAGCAGCGCGATGTAACTCTCCAGATCGGCCATGTTCTCGACCGAGACGCTTATCCCCCAGGTAGTCATCGAATCAGGGACTCCCGTGGTTTCCTTGAGCGCTGAAAAAGTCTCGGGCGTCACAAACACCACGGGATTCGCGTAAGCGGGAAGGGCAGGGTTGGGGCCGCGGAAGCTGACTTCTCCTACTATGTCCAGGCGTATGGCGACTGAGTTCTCATAGTCGTAGCCGGCCTCGGACATCCGGGGAAACAGAAGATCACCGAAGACAGATAGGTTCTGCCACAAGCATTCGACTCCGGTCATCAGCTCGCCCTCGTTCAAATAGCGATCCCACCCGGAAGTAAGCGCTTCTTCTATCTTGTAGCGCTCTTTGTCGCTTACGACGTCGCGGGGCTCCACAAATCCGTATTCGTAATAGTAGAGGTCATCCTTGTCTTGTGTTTGTCTCAAGAACGGCAGGACCTCGCGCACCATTACTCCTGCCACAAAAGACTCAGCGCGAAGTTCTGCTGCCACTTCGTGAATCCTGGGGAGTACCGACTCTTCTTCACCGCCGGAAGGCACTCCCCGCATAAATCCATATCGGTACGGAGAGGGATCAAAACCCATGAGGAGGTTTGGCTTGTCGTAACTTCTCTTCTCGAACTTCCAAGTATACCCGCCGGTCGCGAGCGTATCCGTAGAGAGGGTTATCTTCTCGGGAAGCATGAGGATTTCGCCGCCGACGAGCTGCCTGGCTTCCCAGTAGGCTCCCGCCGGATAACCCCTGCTCAAAGTGGATCCCGACATGAAAATGACGGCTGCAACAGCCATGCTTATGATGCCCAGGGCCGTCCTGCCGCGGTTGCGCCATGCGTTCTTTAGTCCGAGGGCTACGAACATTTATTGGGACCTCCCTGCGGATTTCTCCCGGTTCACGGAGATTTCTGTCTGAACCGCGGAGTATCCTTCCGCCCTAGGCCCAGTATTTCTGGAGAAGTTTAAGAGCCACCTCCATAGGGCCCGCCTTCCCTTGCATGAGGTCATCCAAGGCGGCATCCAGGCCTCCGTCCCGGGAGGCTAACTCCAACACTTTACCCACCGTGAGGAGGCGCAGATATTCTTCGAGGACGGCCTTATAGCTCCATCGATTTTTCTCCTTCAGGGTGTCCGACGCGACGAGGTACGACTGGTGACGGAAGATCTCAGAGACCAATTCGGGAAGTCCCTGGCCGTTTACGGCAATGGCCTGGGTAACCGGGGGCCTCCACCCTGCAGGTTCTTTCATGTCGAGCATCATCTCTATATCGCGGCGTGTCCTTTCAGCGCCGGGCAGGTCGGCCTTGTTGACGCAGAAGATATCGCCGATCTCTAAAATACCTGCCTTTATGGCCTGCATGTCGTCTCCCAGTCCGGGAGCAAGGACAACCACGACCGTATGTGCGTACCTCATGATGTCTACCTCTGATTGCCCGGCTCCTACCGTCTCAACTACGATGTGGTCGAAACCGAAGGCATCGAGGAGCGCGATCACATCACCCGTATGCCTGGAAAGCCCCCCTAGATGGCCCCTCGTGGCGAGGCTCCGGAAAAACACCCCTTCGTCCAGGGCATGTCCTTGTCCCATGCGAACACGATCGCCGAGAATGGCCCCGCCTGTAAACGGTGAGGACGGGTCAACTGCAAGAACGCCAACCGTATGCCCTGCTTTCCGTAATTCTCGCACGATGCCGTCTACAAGAGTGGACTTCCCAACACCCGGAGAGCCGGTTATCCCTGTTATTAGGGCGCCTTTTCGCGCTTTGTACGCATGCGAGAGTAGCTCGGCCGCCCCCCTGGCGCCGTTCTCCACATGAGAAATGGCCCTGGAAAGGTGGGGCCGGCTTCCTTGAACAATCCCTTGAAACAGCTCATGAGCTCCCTTAGCCGCAATATCGCCCACGACTTAGACACCGTCCTCAGGTAAGCGGAAGTAGAGGCTTCGAGCCCGCCCCGGAAGGGAGAGCCCGAAGCTCACCGTAACACTCCTCGGGAGTAGCTACGCCGGCAGTCAGGCTACCGGCCTCTTAAGGTGAGACCTGGTGAATTCCACAATGGTCTCCGTACTCGTTCCCGGACCAAAGACTTCATCGACTCCCGCCTCCTTGAGGGCAGGGATATCTTCTTCCGGGATGATGCCTCCTGCGAGGATTAGCACATCTAGATCCTGGGTAGCTTTTTCTTTCTTGAAGCAATCAATGAATCTGGGGATCAAGGTTCCGTGGGCGCCCGAAAGAATGGACAGGGCGACAACATCGACGTCCTCTTCAACGGCCATCCTAGCGAGCTCCTCAGGGGTACGGTGCAGGCCTGTGTAGATAACTTCCATGCCCGCGTCTCGATAGGCCCTTGCGATGACTTTGGCGCCCCTGTCATGTCCGTCAAGGCCGGGTTTTCCGACCAGAACCCGGATTTTGCCACTCATGAAATCCCCTCCATAACCCTGTAACCTAGGAGTTTAGCGGCTCAGCGTCACCAACACGTCGCCGGTCTGTACGGAAGCCCCCTGGCTTACGGGTACGCTGGTCACGGTGCCATCAAACGGGGCAAGGATCTCGTTTTGCATCTTCATGGCTTCCAGGATGAGGAGCACTTGACCCCTCTTCACCTGGTTGCCTGCAGCCACCTTTATGTCGCTTATGACTCCGGGAATCGGCGCGCGGACGGCGTCACCGTCGCCTTCGGCACCGGCCGAGGGCGACGCACTGGGAGCGGCCGCCGGCTTAGGTGCCGCAGGAGCCGGCGCGGCCGGAGCTTTCGGAAGAGGCGCCGCTACTTGTGCGGGCTGGGCCGGCGGAGGCTGAACCACAGGTCTGGGAGCCCTAACTTCCCGGCCTACTTCCTCAACTTCCACTTCGAAAATCTCATCGTTTACCTTGACCTTGAACCGACGCACGGTTTTCTCCTCCTTATGGAGCGCGAGATGATATATGACCTAACTTCGGATGATCCGGAGTCACTTCTGGATATCTCCAAAGAACATCCGGCTGCCACATAGTCCCCCGCTGCGATATTCGTTGGTGCCTCCTTGGAACCTACGGGATAGTCTCCCCCACGCGCCCGACCCTTCCGTAGAGCGCAAGAACATAGTGGGACGGAACACTACCCTCCCACCTACCCCCTCTTCCGACAGGTAGGCAGAGATGGCGGCTGCTATCACCGCTTTTTTCACTTTGTCAATCTCGGCCACACCAATTACCTCCTGGGCTCGCCGGCACTCTACACGGGCATGTTCCCGTGCTTCTTCGGGAGATACTCGGCTTTCTTCGTGATCATGAGCTCCAGGGCCGAGATGACCTTCGGGCGAAGTTCCTGAGGCTCAATAACGTCGTCTACATATCCCCTGCTCGCGGCCACATACGGGTTGGCGAACACGTCGCGGAACTCTTGGATCTTCTCTTGGCGCTTGGCTTCAGGATTCTCGGCCTTGGCGATTTCATCCCTGAAGACGACGTTGGCAGCGCCCTCGGGGCCCATAACCGCGATTTCAGCGGTGGGGAAAGCGAAAACCATGTCTGCGCCGAGGTGGCGGGAGCACATGGCAATGTAAGCTCCTCCGTAGGCCTTCCTGGTTATGACGGTAATCTTGGGGACCGTTGCTTCGGCGTAAGCGTAGAGGAGTTTTGCCCCGTGACGGATGATCCCTCCGTACTCCTGGTCAACTCCAGGCAGGTAACCCGGCACGTCGACCAAAGTCACGAGCGGTATGTTGAAAGCGTCGCAGAACCGCACGAACCTTGAAGCCTTATCAGATGCATTGATATCCAGGCAGCCCGCCTTCACCTGAGGCTGAGAGGCGACTATACCCACAGACCTGCCGTTAAGCCGGGCAAACCCTACGATAATGTTCGTCGCCCAGTCCCTTTGGACTTCCATGAATATGCCGTCGTCTACCAACGAGTAGATGACCCGGTGCATGTCGTAGCTCCGGTTCTGTTCAGCGGGCACAACGTCTACAAGTTCAGGATCAACCCTGGCCGGATCGTCAGCGGGTGGGAAATAGGGCGGATCTTCCTGATTGTTGGATGGCAGGTAATCCAGGAGAGCTTTGACCATCTCCAGGCAAGACGGTTCGTCGGCCGCCACGAAATGGGCGTTTCCACTGATCTGGCTGTGCACCGCCGCCCCACCCAGTTGCTCCATGGTCACTTCCTCGCCGGTCACGGCCTTTATTACTTGAGGTCCCGTAATGAACATGTTGGCCGTGCCCTGGACCATGAAGGCAAAGTCGGTAAGGGCAGGAGAGTACACGGCTCCTCCCGCGCACGGGCCGAGGATGACGGAGATCTGGGGCACCACGCCTGAGTACTGGACGTTCCTGAAGAACACGTCCCCGTAACCCCGGAGGGCATCGACACCTTCCTGGATGCGGGCACCGCCCGAGTCATTCAGAAATACGAAGGGCACACCGACTTTGGCAGCCAGATCCATGGCTTTCACTATCTTGGCCGCGTGCATCTCGCCGAGCGACCCGCCGATTACGGTAAAGTCCTGGGATGCAACGCAAACTGCCCTTCCGTTGACGAGCCCGTATCCCGTAACCACTCCTTCGCCGGGTGCTTGGACCTTGTCCATCCCAAATTCTTTGGCTCTGTGAGTTACAAACGCATCGATCTCCATGAAGGTTCCGGGATCGAAAAAGGCGGCGATGCGCTCGCGAGCGGTCATTTTACCTGCTTTGTGCTGACGCTCGATCCTGTGAGCTCCGCCGCCTTGGTGTATCGTTTCCCGGCGTTTCCGTAAATCTCTTAATCTCTGTTCCAGTTGCGACACAGTTTCCGGCAACCGTTTCACCTCCGGGAGGAGTTATGTACCTAAAAGGACCTATGGACCAACCAATCCGCAAAACACTATCCCACAGACGATATCATACCATCGAGCTTAATGCTTGTGGAAGATAGCAAGAACGGCTCTTCCCCCGGGGAAGCAAAAGAGCTGCAACCGCTTATCACGGATTATCCGTAGGATCCAATATAGATCCACTGGGACGAATGGATCAGTATCCTATTAGATGTAGAAGGCCAGTTCTTGGAGCTCCAAAGTTACGTCGGTGTAATGAACGCGCACTCCGGGGGGAACCTTGAGCTTCGTGGGAGCGAAGTTCAAGAACCCTTTGACTCCTGACGCCACGGCCCTGTCCACAACGCTCTGGGCTGCAGAAGCAGGCACTGCTATGATGCCAATCCTCACGTCCATTTCTCTAAGCACCGTTTCCATGTCCGCAAGAGGATGGATCAGGATACCTTCAACGGACGTACCGATCTTCCGCTTGTCTTCGTCGAACAGCGCGGCCGGCCAGAAACGGTAGTTTGGATCAGAACGCCTGCGCCCGGATATATAACGGACTATGGCTGTACCCAGTTCGCCTATTCCAAATACCGAAAGAGGCATATCCCTGTCTGCGCCGAGGATCTTGGTGATCTGCTCCCTCAAAGCCTTGACCGGGTAACCGACTCCCTGCTTCCCGAACTCCCCGAAAAGTGCGAGATCTTTTCGGACTTGAGCTCCGTTCACGGCGGCAAGGTCACCCAGCTGGGCCGAAGAGACGAAGTCGCCATCTTCGAAATCTGAGTGCAGAAGCACACTCAGATACGTGACCAGGCGCTTCACCACCACATCTGGAATTCTGTTGCGAATCAATTGTCAAACCCCCTGATATCTAGTCTATTTTCCCGGGGTAGATGGGATTTATTACCTACCGCTCCTATTCTGTGATCTTTCGGGGGAAATACGGATTATCCTTCCTGCCAGGAGCCCGACAAAGACACCCGTTGGGACCGCAAGGACCAATAGATACGGGAGATAAAACAACACTCCCAGAGACCTGAGAAGGACGGTGGCCACCGCGAGCTGGGTCAGGTTGTGCGTGAATGCACCTGACACGCTTACCCCGACTACGGATATCCGCCCCTGAGATATCCGGGATACCCCGTACATGACCAGGGTCGAAGCAATGGCTCCCGAGGTGGAAAGGTAGTACCCCACGTTCAAGAAGGTGCCGCCTAAGAGGCCGCCCAGGAGTGTCCTCAGAAAGCTCACGGCAAGCGCTTGGCTGAGACCCATGGTCTCTACGGTGTAGAGGGCCACGATGTTGGCGAGCCCAAGTTTGGCGCCCGGAACAACGATAAACGGTAAGGGGATGAGGGCCTCGACTGCGTGAAGCACGCTGGCCAAGGCCACGAGTATTGAGATCTTCGTGAGTGTATTCACACGGCTCATGACCGAATTATAGCATGACACCGTTTTGAGGACTTAAGAAGTGGCCTTTCGGGAGCCCCTTGAGATTTTGCTCGCCTTGGCCCGCCTGAGCCTGTCATCGGCGGCGGCCAGGACAATGCGGGCTTCCTCTCCGTCTTCGGGATATGTCGCCACACCGAAGGAAGCTCCCGGCATCGGGATCGTGTTGCCTCCGAGATCGGTTACCGTGTCTTCGAGCCATCGCTCCACTACGTCTGTGATCCGCTTTTCTGCCTGAGAGCGCGTCATCCCGGGGAGGAGGATCACAAACTCATCTCCGCCGTAACGGGCGACCACGTCTATGGAACGGAACCCCTCCTTAAGGTAGGTCCCGATCTTGGCGAGCACACTGTCTCCGGTAAGGTGACCGTGCATGTCATTCACCAGCTTTAGGTCATCCACGTCCACGATCGCCACCGACACCACTGCGTCGGACCGGGGGTATGAAGCGGCTTTGATGCTGGAGTCGAGAGTGCTCAGGAAAACCCGCCGGTTGTAAAGACCTGTAAGGGAGTCGCAATCGGCCGCCTTCTTTACCTGCTCATGCAGTTGGGCGACCTCAAGTGCAGACGCGATGTGCCCTGCCACGGCCATGAGCATCCGGATATCTGATGTGGTGAACCCACCCTTCTCGGCTTTCTGGATCATAAGGACGCCCAGGCGCCTCCCCCTTACCTCCAGGGGAATGTG
This sequence comes from Candidatus Fermentithermobacillaceae bacterium UBA3951, assembly GCA_002385465.1. Taxonomy (GTDB): domain Bacteria; phylum Bacillota; class Sulfobacillia; order Fermentithermobacillales; family Fermentithermobacillaceae; genus UBA3951. The sequence continues at coordinate 21,752 of DGDN01000105.1, read as the reverse complement.
CAGCTCAGAACCAACTCCGTCAGATACCCCGAAGTACCTCTCGTCGAGCTCCACATCGGGGATATTCTGCGGTATGCCGTTTTGCATGACCCACCAGGCGATTCCTTCACCCTCTGGTACGGCCCTTCCAATAGACTTCTCGGAGAATCCGGTACCTGCGGATATGATGAGGTTCTTACCCTCTTCGTCCGGGATCAAGATGGCGCAGTCGGAGTAACCCATCTCTTCCGCGACGATGTTGGTGATATGTCGCAGCATCTCATTTAGGTCGAGGAGCTTCTTCATCTCTTGGGCAATGCGGAAAAGGACTTCCAGTTCTTTTGACGTAATGGCCTTCTCCGTCAAGTCGCCTTGATCTACCAGAGTCCTCGGTTCGAGAACTCCTCCGGTCCTCACGTGTTCAGAAGTGGACTCGCCTGCGATCTCCAAAAACCACGCTTCTTGGTTGGCGATCGCCCTATCAATGGCTCGTTCCAGCGCCGTGACCACATCCGGTCTGAACTGGCTGCCCGCGCACTTCAGGAGCTCCTCCCGGGCTTCCTTGACCGTCATCCCAGGCCTGTAGGGGCGGTCGGATATCATTGTGTCGAAAGCGTCTGCGACCGCCAGTATGGCTGCGCCGATAGGGATCTCCGTCCCTCCCAGCCTGGCAGGATAGCCCGACCCATTGTGCCACTCATGGTGGTGCCTAACCAGGGGAGCCAAGTCCGAAAGCATACCTGCCCTCTCAAGGATCGTGGCGCCCAAGAGGGAATGGTTTGTCATGACGGCTCTCTCTGCCGGACAGAGCGGGCCCGGTTTCTGCAAGACCGAATCCGGTATTCCGACCTTGCCGATGTCGTGGACGAGCCCTGCGAGCTCGATGACATCGATTTCGTCGTTGGGAAGCCCCATCTCCACCGCAATTTGCCTGGCTATTAGGGCCACATGCTCTGAATGATGCATGGTGGAGCTGTCGCGAAGGTCGACGGCTGCAGCCAGGGCACGGACCGCCGCAGAGTACATCTCTCTTGTTTCCTCAAAGAGGGTGGCATTCTTCACGGCTGCGGCCAAGTGGCCCGAGACGGGTTCCAAGAATGTCATGTCGGCATGGCTGTAGCTTTTCTCCTCCCTGCTGGCGAGCACCCATATCCCTGTAAGCTGGCCCGGGAGGGTGAGCGGAAGCGCAACGGCCGAAGACATTCCCTGCTCGTGAAGCTTTTCCAGGAAAGAATGGGAAAAGAGCGATCTCCCGACGTTGTCTTCGCCTGCCCGGAGGCTTTTCTCTATATCAGTCACAATGTCTATGAGGATATTGTAGGAAAGAGGGGTGACCGGTAGATAATCGGTCGCACCTACACCTCCCATGAATCCGCGTGGGATGGCACCGTTTACGACCGCCTTGCCGTTTTCCTTGATTGACAGGACAGCCATCCCGTCCAGCGGGACACGGGCCGAAACAATGCGAAAAAGTCCGGGCAACATCTCATCAATCTTTAGGTCCGAGTTTATCTCCCGTGCCGCATCAGACACGGCTTGCAGCGTATTCTGAGTTATCCGGGCCTCGGTAACATCTTTGAGGACGTATAGCGCGCCCGAGCGATTGCCGTCCGGCTCCATGATGGGAGAAGCAGAAATAACGAGGTACCGCTCTTCTTCCTGTGCCCTCCAGACTACCTCGCACGTGTTGTCGATGATGGAACTCCCGGTTGAAAAGTCGAGGAGAGCGCCTGCCATCTCCATCCATTCTTGGAGCGGCTTCGGATCTTTGAGTCGCGGTACGAGAAAACGTGTGAGGGCATTGGCCAGGTCCTCTTCTCTCAGCTCTTGAGGAGCACACCCGAGGTAGTGTGAAGCACGTTCATTGACTTCTGTTATGACACCCTCCGGATCGGCCAATATGATACCGCGGTCCATGGCATTAAGCACTGAGGAAATACGAGCCACCACTATGCGGTCCCCTCCCATCGTTATAATACTCGGCAAGGACAACCACTTCCTTTAGCCGGTTCGAGCCCTCCTCCGGAGTCCGATGAAAGTGGCTGTGGCCACTAGAAGAGTCACGAGGGAGAACCATTGTCCAAAACTGAGTCCTAGGAAGTAGTCATCGTTGTCGCGGAAAAACTCAAGGAAGAAGCGGATCGCGGAGTAGCCGCCGGCGTAGACCGTGAAAAGCCCGCCGGGGGTCTTTATCCGGGATGCTAGATAGAGGAGCGCCACAAACAAGGCAAGGTCAAGCACGCTTTCATAGAGCTGATAGGGGTGCCTTAAGCCGGGAGCGTAACGGGTCTCGAAACCCCAGGTCCCTGACGTCTTAATGCCGTAGCAACAGCCCGAGAAGAAACACCCAATACGGCCTATCCCCTGCCCGAGGGCAACCGACGGGGCTATGATGTCCATGAGACCAAGAAAGTGAATTCTCTTAACCCTCGAATAGATGAGGGCCGCAATGGTGCCGCCTATGAGCACTCCGTGGATGGCGAGGCCGCCTTCGCGAGTGTCTATAATCGAGAGGAAATCCGTGTAGTACCGGAGGTTCAGCGCCACGTGTGTGATCCGTCCACCGACGACCCCTCCGGCCAGGATGGCTATGAAAAACCAAAAGAGCGAGTCAGGGTCCACGCCTTCTTTCTCGGCCCTTTTCGAAGCCACGTAAACGCCGGCAGCGAACCCCAGCCCGAGCATAAGCCCGTATGTGTAGAAAGTCAGACCGCCAATTCGAAATAAGACCGGATACATGGCATCACCTTCTCAAAATAATAACACGATTGAATAACGACATACCAATAAATGCATCCTAGGGCCAAGAGGAGGGATTTTCCAGATTGAAGGCATCGCGTTACGTCGCGCTCATATTGCTCGGAATGGCCTTAGGGATAGGCCTCACCATCGGTTCCTATTATGGAATGAAAGAGTACGCTCCCGATCTGGCGGTCTGGTATTTGAAAAGATTGGGCGGTCCTGATAAGTCCGTAGCCGATACCTTGGGCCTTGAGATAGACCCCTCGGAAGTCCGGTCCATCGTCGGCGACATCCTCTCCTCCGACCAAGGCAAGGCAATAGTGACAGACCTCATGAAGGGCCCATCACGGGAGATGTTTGAGGACCTCTTGAGGCAAGCCGCAGACTCGCCCGAGTTCCGGAAGATGCTAAGCGAAGTACTGGAGTCCTTCTTGCTGAGCCCCGAGGGCAAAGAGCTCCTAAAGAATATCGCAAAGGAGATCCTTTCGCCCTAGCTAGAGGCCGATTCTTCGCGAGCGGGCATCTCCGCGAGCAGTTTCTTGGCGTCAAGCCGGTCTTCGACCAAGACGTCCGAGATGATCTTGCCGTCTCTAACCGAGATTATCCGCTCAGCATGCCTTGCGATATCAGGATCATGGGTGACGAGTATCAGGGTAATGCCGTCTTGGTGGAGGTCCTGGAAAATTGACATGACCTCCTCGCCGGACCTTGTATCAAGGTTGCCCGTGGGTTCGTCGGCCAAAATCACCTTGGGGTCTCCGGCAATAGCTCTGGCTATCGCCACTCGCTGCTGCTCTCCTCCTGACATTTCGTTGGGCTTATGGGTCATCCGGTCTGCGAGGCCTACCGACTCCAGCGCCCGGACGGCTCTCTTCCGCCTCTCCGCCGCGGGCATTCCCCTGTAGACAAGGGGTAGTTCGACGTTGGCAAGAGCGTTGGTCCTGGACAGAAGGTTGAACGTCTGGAAGATGAAACCGATGAACTTGTTCCTTATATCGGCCAGCTCATTGTCGCTCTTCCTGCTCACGTCGGATCCGTCCAAGAGGTAAGTGCCCTTGGTGGGCCTATCAAGGCAGCCTAAGATGTTCATGAGGGTCGATTTCCCCGAGCCGGAAGGCCCCATGATGGCGACGAACTGTCCGGCAGGGACCTCAAGGTCTACACCTTTTAGGGCAGGCACCTTCACTTTTCCCATATTGTACTCTTTATGTAATCCCTGAATCTGGATGATAGGTGTAGACACCCGAATCCCTCCGTCTTCCATGCTTTATGAGGACCCATTCCGCTTTGACGGGGGCGGGAGGCGGCAGGTTCCGCCCGCCTCCTCCCGACCCGGGTAAGCGGCCATCCCCAATACGGGGACTTCACGCGGGCTTCGTCGAAAAAGCCCTAAGGATCTCCAATAAACGCCTACATAGTCACACCGGTTGTGAGCACCGTAACCGGCACTTCTTTCAGGAAAACGTTCTCTATTTGTATACAGGCATCCTCCAATGAGTATTTAACAATGATTGAAGCCGCGGCTCCCACAACGAAATCTCCGGCCCGCTCCCAAATGACGCCGAACATCTCGCCGGGGTCGAACCTCACCGAAACGAGTTCGGCGTTGGAAGGAAGGTCGATCTTGGCCCCAACCGAGAAGACCGCAACTCTCCCGGTCACCCATTTTTCCGGACCCGTGAGCACAATATCCACGTTTACGGGAGATACGCTTTCGCACTCAAACCTGTGCGTCTCTCCCGACAATACGGGGCTCACCAGCCATGTCTTCCGGTACAAGAGCTTCCCTTCTCCTGTATACGACTCTGCAATTACAGTGTAGTTCCCGGGCGATTGAAATGTATGATCGACACTCAGTGAGACCTGGCCCTGGATCGTCTCCCCTGACCCGTCGCCGTAGTCCAAGACCCAGTGATCGTGGACGGTTTCTTTCGGCTTCTTTAGGGTGGTGTGCTTGGACCTGTAGACCACGCGCACGATCGGCAGGTCATCCGGCAGATCGGTCTCTTCCCACCAGGGATGCAGACCGGGAGGATCCGCCGTGCCGTGACCGCCGCCCGGTGACTCCGCAGGCGGCAAGACGCCGGTAGGCGGCTCAGACGGCCCGCCCTGACCGGGTGACTCCGGCGTTCCCGGGGGACCTTCCGGCTCCAGAGGCGCTTCCGCACCTGGAGGCGCAGGTCCTTCCCCGGCTTCAGGCGTCTTCTCACCGGATGGCGACACGAACACCCTGACGAGCACCTCTTGGGCGAAAGCCGATGTTACGGTGTTTCCCACCACGGGATTCAGGGGGCCGCTCCTCACAAGGCGAAAACCCAACCGGACCGTACCCGGAGTGAGGTTCAATACGTAGGTCCCTCCCCGGTCGAACCCCCACATGACCCCTTGCACGTACCGCCCTGCTTCTCTGCCTCTTGCGTGAGGGTCGCGGGACTCCTCCCACACCTGGCACTGCCATCCTGACGGGAGTTCGGTGATCCCGAGAGTCACCTTTGACATTCCATCAACCGGTGAGAACACGGGCCTCCAGCTTGAAACATAGGTGGCGGAGAGCGAGGGCACCTCCTGTTTCCCGGGTTCTCCGGCTTTCCCTGTCCCGTCCGCGGCTTTGCTCTCGGACCCTATGTCCTCGAGGAGCACCTCTCTCACATACTCCTGGGCTTTCCGGTCATCGAGCACGTGCTTTCCGGGAAGTCTCAGTATCCCGCCGATGACGGCTATGAGATCCTTGGTGCCCGTAGGAGCCACACCGCAGTCCACCTCAAGGAGACTGTCATTGGGCCCCAGTTCGGGCCAGATGAGAGCCCAAGGGTTGGCGAGCTTGGAGAGGACCGACACATACCTGGTATCACGACGGTGGGCCGCGCTTTGAGACAAGCGGTTGAGCCCCTCTAGCGCCAGATTGGCCGGGATACGTTCAAACCGTTTGGACGAAGACGTGCCCAGGTTGATAATGATGTCTTCTTTGACAAGCCCGGCGATCAAAGGAGAATCGGGTCCGGAACCTAGCCCCAAGAGCTTTACGGCCTCATTCGCTATGAGCTCCTGAAGGTGGGCCTTCAACGTGATAAGGGCTTTCTCGGCGAAATGGAGTAGGAGTTTCGTTCCGTATTGGATGGCTGCTTCTTTCCAGTCTTTCGGAATGACGGGATCTTTGAAAAGGCTCGACACCAAGCTCCGTTTGGATGCCGCCCTCATGACATACTGATTTCTGGCCACTTCCATCGCTAGGATCTCGTAGTAAGGCAGCGAGAGCCTTTGCCCATTGGACAGTGGCCATTCAGCCTCGACGATTAGCCGCTTCCAGACGTCCGGCAGAGTCCTCCTCACCCAACCTGCAAAGGTCTCTTTCGGGGAATCGGCGGGCACATAAGGCAGCGCAAAGAACCGGTTTTTCACGTATTCGGCGTACAAAGGTTCCCATAAGGTAGTAGACCTCGTAGATATCCACGAAGCCTCGTCTTCCCATTCGGGAGGCCTCAGGGACTTGGCGCCGGTAAGCTCCTTGAGCGAAACGGGGGCGTCGACTTCGCCGAAAAGGTCTTTCAATGAAGGTAGAAACCTCTGGAGCCTCGTCTCTCTCTCGAGAATAGATTCCTGGCGAACGAGCTCAAGGGCCGACTTGACCACGCCTGCAAGGAAGGTACCCCGGTTGGGGGACGCCGCCATGACGAGGTTCACAACGTGAACGTCACTCATGTATCCCTTTTCCAACGCGTACCTGGCGATTAAGCCCGGTAATCCTGCGGCCACAATATCGCATTCGGTTTTCTCGCCGGTCTTACCGGGCACGACCCCCGAGAGCACTTCCGTCACGGCTTCTGAGATCTGCATCGCCCCGCTTTCCAGGTCGTCTAGTCCGTCCAGCCGGATCTCAAACAAGTTCTTGCCTCTCGTGTATCCCACAGATTCCAAGTACCGGCCAAGGGAGGCCCCGTCTATGATAACGACCGGCCTCGGCTCAATGGGGGCTTCCGCCAAGAGGGCCTTGGCTGAGGCACTACCGGCCGGGAGGAGCCCGGAGACCCCGGTGGAAAACCCACTCAGGCCAAGTGCAGCTGCGAGGAAGATGGCCCACCACGATCTCACGCCGAGTCTCACCATACCTCCCCTCCCTGATCCTCACCGGCGCAAACGCCTTCTTTGGGCCAAAACCCACGATTAGAGACGGCAACCCTGGTGACCGGCACCCCCGATGCCAGGTACTCCTGGACCGCGTTCTCCCAAGACCCTTCGTCTACTCTGACCGGAGTGCCGTCTACGAGGGCCAGGATCTCGGCCCATGACTCCCCGGGAGCAAGGGAGAACCGTTCGCCTCCGTACCTGAAACGGACGATACCCGACCTACCGGTTCCTTCGATGACCAGGTTGCCTCTTACGACTCTCGCCGAGTTGTCTATGAGCTCAATGACGTTTCCGGAGAGATCTCGACCGGCGAGAGAAACGGGACGGCGAAGGGGAATGGCGGCCTTCCCGGTTCTGGAGAAATCCATTGACTCTTCGAACTCTATTCCTTGAGAAGACGCCGAATAGTAGGCTCCGAGCGAGACGCCCCAGAGCCTGGGTTTCTCCTTAAGCTCAAGGCACCTATTTTCACAGTCCACGAATATCCCGGTGAGCCTTTCCCAACCCAGAGGCAAAGCCGCCAGGGCTTGGGATGAAGACTCCTCTATTGTCACGAAAACGAATTCATCTCTATACCTATAGGCGTTTACCAGAAATAAGACCGTCCAGCCGACAAGAAGGGCGATAAGGGGGACGGCTAAGGCGCGGACACCGCGATGGAGATGACGCCCCATGGAGGCGCTTCCTCCCACCCGCCGGGATAACCGCGTCGACATACGAGCCCGGTAGAGCAAATTCGGCACGCTCCTTAACTTGTATACTTGGAGTCCGCTCCAGGAGCGCCCCGGGCCCGAGGCTTATCTAGAAATACATAGAGACCCGCGGCGCTTTCCTAACGGAGCACGCCACCGGGTCCCTTGTGTCCATACTCTACCAGACTCAAACCCCTCAGAAAGTCGAATCTTGTCCGGTGCGGAAGGCTTTGAGTGCCCGCTTCACTATGGCGAGGGTGTCGCTATAACACCTCATACCGGCGAGGTCTCCCTCGCTCACCCACATGACCCTCACTGTTTCCCCTTCTTGAGGCCTGGCCTCTCCGCCGGCCGGAGCCATGAGGAAGTACCTCACGGCTTTCTCCACTACCTCTCCGTCCCGAGCGAAAAAGCGGTATCTTATCTCGCCCAGGTCTCCGGTGATGGTAACGCGAATCCCCGTCTCTTCGTATACCTCGCGTGCGGCCGCCTCTTCCGGAGTCTCTAAAGGTTCCGGATGGCCCTTAGGCGGCGCGATCATCCCCCAGCGGTCCTCAATGAGGAGCACCTCGGGCCCTCTTCCGGATTCCCTTATGACGATTCCTCCCACTGAGAACTCCTGTCTACGAGCCCGTGAGAGGGCAAAAACCCTGCCCGCCTTTCCTATCTGCTCCGCGGCAAAAAGGAGGTTTTCCCGGGCAGCCGCAATCGCCTCTCTAAGCCTTTCGGGGCGGAGAGTTGACGAGAACAAGGCCGCGAACTCCGGAGGATAACCCGAAAGCACATCCCGGGCCAGCCCGCCTCCCAACGCGATGACGGGCACTCCTCTCGAGTATGCGGCCTCCGCGACTGCAAACGGAGCTTTTCCCTGGACGGTTTGGGAGTCGATTGAACCTTCGCCGGTCACCACGAGATCTGCGCGGGCAAGTTCTTCGAAGAAACCCGTCTCCTTCATGACGAAGTAAGAGCCGCTTTCGAACCTCGCTCCGAAGAACGCCGCCAACCCGGCCGAAAGCCCCCCGCCGGCGCCTGCACCCGGCCAGTCGGAAGGGTCGGCGCCCAAGTCTCTTCCCAAAATGGAGGCATAACGGCGCATGGCCCCGTCGACTTCATCGACTTCCTCGCTCGTCAGTCCTTTCTGCGGACCATACACACGGGTGGCCCCGTAAGGGCCAACCAAGGGATTTCGAACATCGGTTATCGCCAAGACATCTACATCTTTGAAATCCTCGGGGATAGTCCCCCTCGAGACGGAAGCAACATTGATAAGTCCGGGAATGCCCGGTTCCACCTGCCGACCATCGGCGTCCAGGACGCTTCCTCCCGCCGCCTGGACTGCTCCAATGCCTCCGTCGTTCATGGCAGTCCCGCCGACGCCTACGACTACGCGCCTCGCGCCGCGCCGGACGGCCCACAGCATAAGTTCCCCAACTCCCCGGCTTTGGGCCCTACGGACATCCCGTTCTTCGGGAGCGATAAGGGCCAGCCCACAAGCCTGGGCGCTCTCGATGACAGCCGTCTTCCCGCCGTCCAAGAAACCCACCATTGCCTTGACCGGCTTCCCCAGAGGGCCGGTTACCTCCACCTCGACCGTCTCGCCGGTTGGGCCTCCGCACAAGACCTCTACCGTACCGTCACCGCCATCGGCCAAGGGCAGCTCGAAAACCTCGGCTTCGCGAAACCCCTTTCTGAGCCCTTCGACCACAAGCGACGAAGCCTCCCTCGCCGAGAGGCTCCCCTTGAATGCGTTCATCGCTACCAGGATTCTCATGGCTATCCCAGCACGGCGCGCATTACTCTTAGCCAGTTTCCGCCGAGTATCGAGGCGATGGTCTTTCCCGGCATGCCGCGCCTTAGGAGCTCTTGAGTGAGGAGCGGGAGACGGTCTATTGACGTAAGGGGCTCGGGCTCTCTCCCTCTAAAGCTGTCGAAGTCGGACCCAATGGCTACGGTCCCTTCGCCGCCTACCTCTACCGCGTGCATAATATGGTCACACACCGTACTCAGGGTGACTTCGGCTTCGTCTCCGGCGAGGTAATCCGGGTTGAAGCTTATTGCCACCACCCCGCCGGTATCCGCCACTGCTCGGATCTGGTCGTCCGTGAGGTTTCTTGGATGCGCGCAGAGCTTGTGACAGTTGGAGTGGCTGGCCACAACAGGGTGCTCGGTCATCTCGACCACGTCCCAGAACCCCGCCTCTGAGATATGGGATACGTCTACAATCATTCCCAGATCGCCGCACTCCTTCACTACCTGCCGCCCGAACCGGGTAAGCCCCCCTCTGGTGCCGGATTCGGCGGCCCCATCTGCGAGAGCGTTCCTTTCGTTCCAGGTGAGCCCCAGGAGCCTGAGCCCAAGCTTATGGAACATCCGGAGGCTCTCGATGCTTCCATCCAGGAACTCGCCACCTTCAAAAGACAAGAGAGCGGCCAAATTCCCTTCCTTTGCCGCGGCCTCAACCTGGGATGCGCTTTCCGCGAGGACCACGCCGGGCACAGCCGCCAGAGTCCTGAAAGCATCCACGTACTCCAACCCTGCTCTTACCCCTCTTATGGGGTAGGCGCGGTCGAAGGGGAAAGCGCTCATGATCACGCACCTCACCCCTCCATCCTTAAGGCGGGGGAGGTCTACGTGTCCTTTCTCCGATTTCTCTCCAAACTCACGGCTCTTTGTGAGAACATCAAACAAAGTGCCCACATGGCCGTCAACTACAATGGATTCCGCATGGATCTCCTGGGACCTTTCCATGAGAAGTTCTTGGTCTTCTGCGGTCTCCTCTTTCTTCTTGCTGAGGTTCAAGGCAGACTTCAGGTCCATACAGAGAACACCTCTCTTACCGCTTAGTAAGCCGCATGTCTCCTTCCTAGTTTCTCCCCCTGGAAGGAGTTTACCTTTTGGCCCCTTATGTTTGCCCTGAGACGCCATCCTAGAAGTAAGGCGACGGAACGTTTTAGGGGTGGGGTCATATTATGTCATGATCAAGACGAAGGAAGAGGGGGTAACAGTGGCAAACGGGCAGGTTACCAGAGAAACCTTGGACCTCATAGCGGCGCTTAGGCCCTTTACGGCCGAAAGAGGCCAAAAACTCATAGATACACTCTTGGAGCTGTCACAGGCGAGCGGGATGGTCGAATCCCTTGAAATCGAGACCATGGCCGAAAAAGCACAGAGCCTCTTGGCCGAAAGGCTTGATTCGGCAGTATCTTTGTCGCTCATCCTTGCCGCCTCATGGTTGGGCGCGAAGTTTGAAAGCTACCTCGCGAGCAGGATGGCGGAAGGCAGCGGACCGAGGAGGGGAACAGAGTGAAGATACTGGGGTTTGACCCAAGCAACCCGTTTTCTCTGTTCCTCATCTTGATTCTTCTATTGGCTGCCAACGGATCCTTCGACCCAAAAGCCGTATCCCAATCTGAAGCCGGAGATCCCCTTACAAAGCCGAACCTGTGGCAGGACTGGGCTCGGAACCCTCTATTCCAGAAGAGGCAAGGGCCCCGGCTCTACCTGGGCCGGAAGTCACTTGGAAAGCGTATCAGGCTCAGGCGGGAACTGGCAGTGTCGACGCCCAAAGTGATGCCCTTGGGAAGATAATCCGTATCACCCCTCCTAAGAGTCCTCGCATAAGATGCTGAAGTAGTGAGGACTGGAGGGGTAAATAAGTGCAAAACCTGGCTGCCCTGCTTATGCAGATGGAGAGAATCGAGTCCGAAGTGAGCTCGCGTCTTACGGGGCTGAGAAACAGGTTGGTGCAAGGAGAATCAGGCGGAGGCCTCGTCACGGCCACGGGCGATATTTGGTTCAACATTCGTTCTATCCACATCGACAGGGAAAAACTCTCGGAGAAAACCTACGATCTCGGGACACTGGAAGCGCTTATCGTAGAGGCAGTCAATGGCGCCATTAAAGAAGCCAGGAAAATACTCAAGACGGAGCTGGGCGGAGTCATAGGAGGCCAGGTCCCCCCTGAATTTGCGAATTTCTTTGGACGGATTGAAGGCAATGGACACTGAAAAGACCCTTTCGGAGATCGCCAGGTCGGTGCTTGTCTCCAGTCCCGAATCCGATCAGAAAACCCTGAGGGAAAAGGCCGGTGTCCTGGCACTTCTGAACCTTCTCGGGATCGTCCTCTCCTTCTACGGCGATTCCCAGGGCGCCCAATCGTCCATGGGCCTCCTCAGTTCGTTGGCGCTCGCTCCAGGGGCTCCTTCGGTGGAGAAGCCTAAAGAACCGGACCTCTTATCGTCCATCATATCCCTGGCAGGGAAGCTCCTTGGAGGAACTCAGGGACAGGGGGGAATCGATCCTAGCTTGATCGGCACCCTCATGGGATCTCTGTCGGCGCTCTCAACGGCTAGGGCCATGTCACCCAGACCTCAAGTCTCCACAGCCGACACTGCCATTTCGCCCGCAGGCTCTAGGGGCCCAGCCGGTCAAGGTGATTCAAGCGACGGGAGCGCCGAGAGCGAAGCACCCGGTCAACGGACCTCCGAAAGCGATGCGGACTCCCCGGAGGAAGGAACCCCGATTGAGGATGGAGGCCAGGGTGGTGAGAGACAAACCGCCGTTGAGGCCTCTCCGCCCCAGAAGGCTGCTCCCCCTCCGGGGCAGTCTCCTCAGCAATCGCCGCTCCAGCAAATTCTCGGCATAGACCCCCGGATCATCACTTTGGCGCTCAACGTGCTGGCCGACTTAATGAAGGCAAAAAATGCAGCCCAGAGCGAAAGAAGCTCGTCTTACGAGGGAAAACCTGCTTCCGGTCCCCGGCCGGGCGCAGGTGATGCGGAAGTGACCGTCACGCCGGACGGAAAGACGGTCGTCATTCCCAAGGCCAGAAAACAACCGAGAGAGCGACTGTACCACAAGCCCGGCCTCGGTATCTACCGGAAGAGGACGGAAGAGGCACTAAAGTAGCACCTTAAGAACACCGCCTCAAGGCGTTCCCCGGACACCGTCCGGGTCTTTGCTTTTTTCAGGGCATATCGCTTTGGAAATGGGACTATGATTTTCTGAAGGAATCCGGAAAGGACGCTCGAAGCTTTATCCGCTTCGTAGGTCACGGGGGGGTAGCCGGGGATGATTGTAAAGAAGCGGACCATCTTGCTCTGCTTGCTCGTTATGCTTTGGGTAGCGGCGGCTTTCATAGCGCTCAAGTCCCGGGCCGTAAAGCCCGTGGTGGACATGTACGACCTCACGACCGCCGCCGCCCAGAACATCCAGATGCCCGTGTTCTACGTAGAGACCGATCGCAAGGCGGTAGCCCTTACGTTTGACATCTCCTGGGGCGAGGAGATGCCCGACAGGGTCCTCGATGTCCTCAAAGAACACGACCAGAAGGCCACGTTCTTCCTCTCGGGCCCGTGGGCGAAGTACTATAAGGATATCGTCAAGCGGATAGTGGACGAGGGCCACGAGATAGCCAGCCACGGTCAGGAACACGATAACCTGAGCCAGCTCTCAAAGAAAGCCATAAGCGACAACATCCAGTCCGCCCATGACATCCTCGTAAATGTTAGCGGCGTAAGCCCAAAATACTTCCGGCCCCCCAACGGCGATTACAACGACCTGGTCGTGCTCACCGCCAGGGAGCTCGGGTATGAGACTGTGATCTGGTCCGTTGACAGCAGGGACTGGCAAAGGCCCGGGGCCGGTTACATCGTCGAAAGAGTCTCCAGGTACACCTTTAGAGGGGCCATCCTCCTCTTCCACGCGTCGGACTCGGCGCCCGACACTCCCGAGGCCCTGCCCATGGTCCTCGCAAACCTAAAGACTGCAGGATACGAGGTTATGCCGCTGGGAGAGCTCATGAACCTCGGCACCCCGGCACGCGACGACCCTCGAGGAAGGCCCGAATCGGAACTGCCGAGGTAGAATTAGGCCTCAGGATCTAGAATGAAATACCCCTGCTTGGTCAGGGTCTCTTCGACCTGTCGGGCCAAGGGGCTTTCTTCTGCCCAGCGACCGCGCTCAATCATGTCCTCAAAGGCCGCTTCCTTGGCAATGACCTTCTCCACCTCATCCGCGACGGCGGCCATATCATCGGGATAGACAACGGTGATCCCGTCGGCATCTCCGACTATGAGGTCACCGGGGTGAACAACCTGCCCGCCGCAGCAGATATCGACGTTGATCTCGCCCGGTCCGTTCTTATAAGGGCCGCGAGGAGTCACTCCTATCGCATACACAGGGAAGTCGTTCTGCTCGAGGAACTCCACGTCGCGGATGCAGCCGTCGATCACGATGCCGGCAATGCCTGCTTTCCTCGCTATCTGGAACATAATGTCGCCGCAGACGCTGTAATTGCGATCTCCGGCGGCATTGACCACGAGGACATCACCCGGCTTGGCCAAGAGGAGGGCTTTGTGGAACAGGAGATTATCCGCCATCGCAGCATTGACTGTGAAAGCCGGCCCGACCAAGGACTTTCCTTTCCCCATCGGCCGTATCCGGGAATCCATCGCGAAAAGGCGCCCCGTGCAGTCGCTTACATTTGCGGATGCCTTTCCTCGAAAGCGCTCAATGAGCTCTTTATCGGGTCGCTTGAAGTCCGTTATGATGCGTTTGCCCATTCGGATCATCTGTTCTCATCCTCACAACAGTTTGGAGAAATCCGAGCCCGTAAACTTAAACACGGTCCCGGTCAGCATCACTGCTCCTGCCATTATGGCCTTTTCGCTGAAGACGGTCTTGGAGTTGTGCAGCGCACCCTTGGATTCCGGACGCTCGTCGTATGTTCCTATACGGATTGCCGCGCCCGGGATAAACTCCATATACTCTGCAAAGTCTTCGGAACCCATTGATGCTACGGGCACCTCCAGGAGATTATCTTCGCCCAAGAGCTCCACCGTAGCGGCACTCACAAGGTCATTTAGGAAATCGTCGTTTACGAGCGGCGGTACTCCGGTGACGTACTCCACTTGAGCCGTAGCGCTGAGACCTTCGGCGGTGTGGGTGGCAATCCGCACGAGGCTCTCGTGGACGCGTTTCCGTGTCTCCTTATTGAGGGTCCTCACAGTCCCCTCCAAGACAGCCTCGTTGGGGATGATATTGCTGGCCGTCCCTGCGGTCATCTTACCTACCGTGACAACGGCGGAATCCAGTGGAGCAACCTCGCGGGAGACGATGGTCTGAAGCTGCGTAATCAGGTAACCTGCCACTACGACAGGGTCGATGGACCTGTGAGGATGCGCAGCATGGCCGCCCTGGCCACGGATGGTGATCTTGAAACGGTCTGAGGCGGCAAACATGGCGCCCCTCCGAACACCTATGGAACCGCCGGGCATCTCCGGCCAAGTATGAACGCAGATGATGGCGTCCATCTTTGGGTCCTCCATGACGCCGTTCTTTATCATGCTGGCCGCACCGCTGAGCGTTTCCTCGGCGGGCTGGAATATGAACTTGACGGTCCCGGAGAGCTCGTCCTTGAGCTCGCTTAGCAGTCTGGCACATGCGAGCACCGTAGTACAGTTGATGTCATGTCCGCATGCATGGCTCACACCTTCCACCTTTGACGAGAAAGGCAACCCGGTATCTTCCGGGACCGGGAGCGCGTCGATGTCACCGCGGACACCAATCACTTTTCCGGGCTTGGCGCCTTTCAAAACGCCGGTCAGGCCTGTCTGATCTCCGTTCCGTCTGGTCTCGATCCCGTAGGACTTGAGTTCCTTCTCTAAGAGAGCCGTAGTCTGGAACTCCTTGAACGCCAATTCGGGGTTTTCATGGATCTTCCGGCGGATGGCAATCATCTCTTCCTCAATCGCGGAAGCTCTCTTCAGCAAAGACACTGTATCCCCTCCAGTAGTTCGGTTTTCCGTGAGTCCAAATCCCGGGCCACGCCGGTATGGCCAACACTCCTATCAGTACAAAATGCAAGCGACGAAGTGTCCCGGGCTTACCTCCTTGAGCCCAATGTCCTCCACGGAGCACTCCGGACGGACCTTGGGGCAGCGCGCGGCGAAGCGGCATCCGGGTTTGGGGTTCACAGGGCTGGTGACCTCGCCCCGGATGATATTTTGAGGCCGGTTGCGCGCGCTGAGGTCCGGGACCGGTATGGCTGCCAGAAGCGCCTGCGTATATGGGTGAAGCGGATTGTCGAAGAGCTCGTCGGATTGTGTACGCTCAACGCACTGGCCCAGGTACATCACGGCGATGTCGTTGCTTATGTGCTTCACCACGCTGAGATCGTGGGAGACGAACATGTAGGTCAGCCCGCGTTCTTCCTGTAGGTCCATCATGAGGTTCAATATCTGCGCCTGGATCGACACGTCAAGTGCCGATACCGGCTCGTCACACACTATGAACTCAGGATCCAGTGCCAACGCCCGCGCTATTCCGATGCGCTGTCTCCGCCCGCCGTCGAGCTCGTGCGGATAGGTGTTCACAAACCGGCGCGCGAGGCCAACCGTATCCATCATCTCGTAGACCTTGTCCTCAATGGCTTTCCGGCCCGCAATGGTCTTACATACCTTAATGGGTTCAGCAATGATCTCGCTTACGCTCATACGTGGGTTGAGTGACGCGTACGGGTCCTGGAAGATGATCTGCATCTTCTTCCGCATCTCTATCATCTTGTCTTGCTTATACGTGAGGATGTTCTCGCCGTCGTACAGGACCTCTCCTCCCGTTGCCTCAAGGAGCCTGAGTATCACTCGACCTAGGGTCGACTTGCCACAACCCGACTCACCGACAACTCCAAGCGTCTGCCCTCTACTGATGGTCAGATTCACCCCGTCAACCGCGTGCAACCACCCTCGGGGTGTCCTGAAGTACTTCTTTAGATCCCTCGTCTCGACAAGTGGCCGGGTCATTGGCTGCACCTCCTATCGTCCCAGATGTGGCAGCGGATCAAATGCCCCCCGTTGTAACTCGGACGAGGGCTTTCGACCTCGCACACAGGCATGCGGTGCGGACAACGAGTGTGGAACCTACATCCCGGAGGAAGGTCGGTCGGATCGGGCATGAGACCTTCGATGGGGCTCAGCCTCCTCGTCTTACGGGTAAGGTCGGGGATCGACCCGAACAGGCCCACTGTGTACGGATGATGCCTTTCGTCCTTTTGGAATATCTGCTCGGCCGTCCCGAGCTCCACGATTTCCCCGGCATACATGATGCCCACACGGTCACAGGTCTGGGCCACAACCCCAAGGTCATGGGTAATGAGCAGCATGGCGGTATTGAGCTTCTCCTTGAGTTCCCTAACCATCTGCAGTACCTGCGCTTGGATGGTGACGTCAAGAGCCGTAGTGGGCTCGTCAGCCAAGAGGAGCTTTGGTTCACACGCGAGCGCGATTGCGATAACAACTCGCTGTTTCATGCCGCCTGAGAATTGGTGCGGGTACTCGCCCTTACGCTCGGGGGGTAAACCCACGAGCCGCAGGATCTCGTCCACACGATGCTCTACTTCTTCTTTGGTGTCGTACTTCTCATGCAAATGGAGTACTTCCGCGATCTGTTCGCCGATGGTCATCACAGGGTTCAAGCTGGTCATCGGGTCTTGGAAGATCATGGAGACGGCTTCTCCCCGGATGAGCCTCATATCGGCTTCCGTAGCCCGCGTAATATCAATGCCGTCCAGTATGATGCTGCCCCGGGTGATCCTTCCCACGAGGTCAGGCAGAAGTCGCATTACGCTGAGGGCAGTGGTAGTCTTGCCGGCTCCCGTCTCCCCAACCAACCCGACCGTCTCTCCTCTGTTGACGGTGAGGTCGAGCCCGTTTACGGCGAACACCCTCGCTTCATCGGTTACGTATTCAACGTGCAGGTCTTTTATCTCGAGTAGTCTCTCTTCCATGTCGCAACTCCTACCTGCCAATCAGTTCTTCATTCTGGGGTCGAGTGCGTCACGCAGGCCATCCCCGATGAGGTTCAGTGAAAGGACCGACAAAATGATGGCCACTCCCGGGAAGACCATGAGGTAAGGATGGTACCGCATCCATTCTTTCGCCTCGGACAACATAGACCCCCACTCGGGAGTCGGTGCTTCGATACCGAGCCCGATAAAACTGAGCCCCGCCACACCAAGGATTGTGGTCGCCATGTGCAAGGTGACTTGAACAACAATGGGACCGATCGCATTGGGCAAAATATGCCGCATGATGATGCGGCCGTCACGCGTGCCGCAAGCCTTGGCGGCCTCGATGAACTCCTGCCCGCGAATGGATATGATGGCTGAACGCACAATCCTCGCGAACTGCGGAATTCTAGCAATGGCCATGGCCAGAAGGACGTTCACCAGGCCGGGGCCCAAGGCGCCCACGATCGCCACGGCCAAGATAGTCCCGGGCATAGCCAGGAAGATATCCATGATCCTCATGAGGACGTTGTCCACCGTTCCCCCGTAGTAGCCCGCCAGTGCACCAAAAAGAGTCCCGACGGTGAGAGCGATCGTCACAGTGAACACGCCGACAAAGAGTGAGATCCTGGTCCCCCATACAACCCTTGCGAACACGTCACGCCCGTACTGGTCGGTGCCGAACCAGTGCTCCGAACTGGGTGGCTGGAGTCTCTCCCTCATACGCTGTTCTATGACTTGAGTATCGTAGTCGAGAAAAAGGCCCGAACTGGCTGCAACCAGCACAAGTGAAAGAAAAAGCGCCAAACCGAACATGGCCAGTTTGTTCTTCCTATATCGGAACCAAATGGCTTTCAGCTGGCTGCGCTTTTTTACCGGGTTACTTGGATTGACAGTAGCTTGTTCGGTCATTAGCCACTCTTACCCCTTCACATACTGAGACCTCACCCGGGGGTCGATGTAGGTGTACAAGACGTCAACCGCCAGGTTTACCAATCCGCCTACCAGCGCGGCGAACATCACGCTGGCAATGAGCATGGGAGAATCCTTGCTCTTTACTGCGTTGACCATAAGGGTCCCTAATCCTGAGATTCCGAAGACATTCTCTATAATCAATGAGCCGCCTAGGAGATTTCCGAACCCGATGCCGACTACTGTTACAACCGGCAACAAGGCGTTTCGCAGCGCATGCTTTAGGACTACGTACCTCTGAGACGCTCCTTTGGCTTTAGCGGTCCTTATGTAGTCCTGCCGGATGACTTCGAGCATGGTCGAACGCGTCATCCTGGTCATAGTCGCCATCTGCGCTGCAGCCAGCGCCGCCGCGGGCATAATGAAGCTCTTCCACGAGTCCGTGCCCACGGAAGGCAATAGCCTCAGCATGAGGGAGAAGATCAGGATAAGCATGAGCCCCAGCCAAAAAGGAGGCACCGAAGTGAACAAGAGTGCCGTAGCCATGCTTCCGAAGTCTACAAGCGAGTACTGCTTCACCGCCGAGATTATTCCCACGGGAATGCCGATCGCCATTGCAAACAGGATGGCCAGAGTAGCCACTTTCATCGTAGCGGGATAACGGGAGATGATCTCTTGCACAACGGGGATGTTCGTCCTGTAGGATTTTCCGAAATCGCCTCTTATGGCGCTGGCTAGGTACCGCCCGTATCGCACGGCGAAGGGATCGTTCAGCCCCCATTCCTCCCGTAGAGCATCAACGTCCTCTTGCCTCGCGTACTCGCCCAACAGGGAACGGGCAGGATCGCCAGGCGTAAGGTCCATGATGACGAAGAGGATGAAAGATATTCCTACTATGACAGGGATCATAAGAAGCAGCCGCTTCACAACGTATCTTAGCATGCTGTCTCCTCCCGGCCGCTTGGGCAGCCTGCTCGGGCTGCCCAAACGGCCTAACACACGGAATGTACTTCCTTGCTTCTAAAGGCTTACCAGGAGTAGTTGTACTTGTAGTAACGCATCCACGGGTCAGCCTGGACGCCCTTGAGTTCCTTGACGGCAGCCATGGTCCTCCGACCGGTATAGCAGGGCACGAACAGGCTTTCATCGCGGATTATCTCGCAGGCCCTCAGGTAATAGGCCTTGCGCTCGGCCTCATCCTGCGATGTCCTGGCCTTCTCGAGGCACTCGTCGAGCTCGGCGTTCTTGATCCCCATGTAGTTGTTGCCCTTTCCATCGGCCTCGCTGCTGTGCAGGAAGGGGTACGAGCAGAAGTCCGCGTCGTTTACCGAAATGGCGTGGGCATAGAACGTCATTTCGTAGTCGCCGCCGGCATACGCTACGTCAAACCAGGTGCCACGCTCCATCGGCTCTATCTTCACGTTGATGCCGATCTTCTTGAGCTGCGCCTGCAGCACTTCTGCGGGCTTGGTGTAGTTGGCCGCAGCGATTACACGCATGGTCACATCGAGACCATTGGGGTAACCGGCATCGATGACCAGCTGCTTCGCCTTCTCCAAGTCGTACTCGAGGCCTTTGAACCCATGAGGGTACTGAGGGGTGATGGGAACCAGGCCAGCCTCAACCGGGGTAGCCATGCCATTCACGGCGCCGAGGATCAGTTCCTCCCGGTCAATGGCGCGAGCCACTGCCTCCCGGAGGCGCTTATCTGTAAACACGCCCTTTACGTTGTTGAATGCGACCAGGAAGGTGCACGCCTGCTCTGCCTCATAGTACACGAGGTTGGGGTTGTTGATGATGGCATCGCGGTCGGTGTAAGCCTGGCTGGGCTGCATTAGGTCAAGTTCGCCACTCTCGAGAGCCATTAGGGCAGCGGCGTCATCAACGATGATCCTGACCACCAGGTTCTTGATAGGAGCCTCGCCCCGATAGTAGTCGGAAAATGCCTCGAGGACTATCTTCTCGCCGGGTTTCACTTCCTTGAGCATGTAGGGGCCGGCCCCTACCGGGTTACGGCCGAACGCATCTTTGTCCGCTTCATATACCTTCTGCGGGACAATAGCGCAGCTGGAAGAAACCAAGCACCCGAGGATAGGGGCAAAGGGATACTTGAGTATGAGTTTGACGGTCTTGTCGTCGACTTTTTCCGCCCTATCCATGGTGCTCGTCACTTTACTGGTGAAGCCGGATGCGATGGCCGTGTTCAGAGAGAATACTACATCGTCGGCGGTCATCACATCACCGTTATGGAACTTCACGCCTTCACGGATAGTGAATGTGATCTCGTCACCTGTCTCGTTGAACTTGTAGTCGGTACAAAGGGCCGGTACGAGGGAACCATCCGGCTCTTGACGCATAAGGCTGTCGAAGATCTGGTAGTGGATCCTCTGATCGTTAATGTCGGCAGTACCGAACGGGTCAAATGTCTGCTGGTCTGCTACGGCACGTTCTACGATGGTGTCCTTCTTTGGACCCTCCTCGAGCCCCGTGGGCGGAGTCTCGGGAGTGGCTCCACCGCTGCAAGCCGCCAGGAACAGGGACATGATGAGGAGAGCTGCTACGAGAGAAGTTAGCCTCTTCATGGATTTCACCCTTTCTCTGAACTTGGAGTCTTGTTGCCTGGGACCGGTCAATACTGGCACTTCTTCTTGATTTCAGCCAACGCGGCTTCCATGTCGAACTCAAACAGTTTCTCTACGTCGACGTCGTCGCGCCGGAGGAACTTGTACCCCTCCTTCTCCACTCGCTCTGCTCGCCGTTTTTCGTTGGCGGTCATCTTCTCAGCCGCTTCCAGAAGGGGCTCGTAATCGTCGGGGACTACTATGACGCCATCGGCGTCTCCGAAGATTATGTCGCCGGGATGGACGACTGCTCCACCGCACTGGATAGGGATCTGAACCTCTCCGTTGGTGCCCTTGCAGAGGCAGGTAACAGGCGAGAAACCCGTGCAGAACACCGGGAAACCAAGCTTCTCAAGGCCGACACGGTCTGTCGCGGGACCATCGATTACAAGTCCGCCGATACCGCGGTGCATAGCCATGAGAGCAAGCTGGTCCCCTGCGCAAGCGAAGATATCATCGCTGCCCCTGTCGACAACGATGATGGAGCCCGGCTCCGCTTTCATGAGAGCGTAGTAGAGCGCCGCACCATCTCGCTCGGTCATGCGCACGGTGTAGGCATTGCCGATGATCTTGAAGGACGGCACTACCGGCTTAATGCGCGGGTGCATAAACCCGTGCGAGATGTGGTGGCCGATCTGGGCCGGCGCGACCTGCATGAAACGGTCGATCACTTCTTGGGTCAGTTTCACCATGATTCCGAATTCCTCCCAAGTCTTGGCTTGCCTCCGACTACTTGGGTGACAACGCCGGCTAGTGTGGGCGTTACAGCGTGCATGTCACCCACCATACTAGACAAGCAACATCCGTGCCAAGGAGGAATCAGACGGAAAGCAGGTGAAATCCGTTCTTGACACCCGGACTTCTGCGGTCAATTTTACCTGTCTCTTATACACATCT
>DGDN01000057.1 GCA_002385465.1 Candidatus Fermentithermobacillaceae bacterium UBA3951 | reverse complement strand
TCGTAAGACGCCCTGTAGTGGACTGCCGACTTAACCAGCACGATCTTCTTGTGAAGAGGGTCAATGCCCACCGAACGGGCTACCTCGGGGTCTACGGGTTGGAAGCGTTTCTCGTTGACGATGATGTCAATACCACCGCACCTTATGACTGCTGTGCGCCCCATGGAGCTCCTAACCCCTGTGGACATGGGCCCTCTGTGGACAAACTCGCCGTCAGACAACACCTTCACGGTACCAACTACCCGGACCGGCGCGCCGTGCTTATCGTCGAACTTTCCTCCAATTAGGGCATCGAATCTTCCGCCTATGCCGGCTCTTAAAGCTTCCTCTACGGCTACTCTGTCAGGAATCGTGATGACCACTGCGTCCTGGGCATTTTGGGCTATGAGTTCTCGCAAGACCTCGGTGCCGTCGCCTGATGCCCCGCCGCCCGTGTTGTCTGCGACATCGGCCAGCACAACCGGTCCACTTGGAGCTTCGATAGCGTATCTCACCGCGTCAGCCGGGGACTTCATGTTGGCCACAAACTGATGCCTCATATCCCAAGCCCTGCCGGCAAGGTCGGTGGCTATCTCTTGGGCTCTCTTCAGGTTGGCGTCCGTTGTGGCCAAGAACGCAAGCCCGGCGTCGTGTATATCTGAGTAGACAAAACCTCCGTACACGCTCACGTTAATCACGCCGGGTTCCTTTTCATACTCGAAAGCCCGGTTCATGAGTTCCTTGATTGGTCCCCATCCGGTCCTTGCCGGGACGACAGGAGGCGCGATGGGAGGCCTTACTACATAGCTTACGGGCTTGATCTCCTTTCTGAGGATTCGGGCCACAAATTCGCCTGCCTCAAGCGCCCGTTCATAGCCGTCCACGTGAGGATATGTATTGTAGCCAAACAGCCCGTCTGCAAGTCTTACCATGTCGTCGGTAAGGTTGGCGTGGAAGTCTAGTGTGGCGACTACGGGCGTGTCGGGACCTACGAGATCGCGAACGCTTCTTAAGATGTCGCCTTCGGCATCGGGGAGGCCTTCTACGACCATCGCTCCGTGCAAGGCCAGGAGGACGCCGTCGATGCTTCCCCAGGTGGAAATGGCGTCTTTGATACCGTCCACAAGCCGGTTCTTCAGCGAGGAGTACGCATCTCTTTCCACGGTTCCAGAGGGAGTCGCCGACGCGAAAAGCGTGGGGTAGACCTCGGATTTGGTGTCTTCACAGAAGTCTAGAAACCCGCCGATGGAGGTTCGAGTGCCTCTGAAATGGCGAACCATCTCTTCGCCTTCAGAGTACCCTCGCTCTTTGAAGTGCTTGATCCCTGTCTTTATGGGGCTGAAGCAGTTGGTCTCGTGGCTGATGCCACCGATTACGAACTTCCAGCTCATTGTCTAAGGCTCCTCTCCAAAGTAGTCAGGTGGACAAGGAATAGACACACAGCCGAACGATGACGAACGATGCTACGGGCGATCATCACTGAACCATCTTGGATATTGAGGAGCGGTTTTCCTGTTTGCCGGGGGTTTTATATGCCGCCGATCTGGGAGAGGATGCGGGAGGATGCGAACTTTCCATCAGAGAATCATCCCTGCGGCAATCCAGGCTTGAAATGGTGCGAACGTTCTTGTGTGCAAGTCTTGGGACCGGGGGAGAGAGAAGGTAGTGAGTCATGCAGATATGCCCGATATCCTCGGCGCCCGACCTCCGTGGAGTGACGTGGAGGGCGTGCCCTCAAGAGGTGTGTCCTCAAGAAACGAGCAAGCGGCGAAAGCCAAGAAGGCCTTCGTTGAGATCTACGGGGGCCCTGAAGATGGCGTGCGCGTGTTCTTTGCCCCCGGAAGGGTGAACCTTATAGGCGACCACACCGACTACAACGGAGGCTTTGTCCTGCCTGCAGCCATATCGCTGGGCATATATGCGGCTGTGCGATATACGGCGTCTCCTGAAGAAGCGGAAAGGGTGTTTAGAGCGCGATCTCTGGATGCCAAGGGAGAAGTCTGCCTCAGGTTAGCTGATATCGAGTTCGTGGAGGACGGAAAAGATAGCCTGCGAATGGCCGGGCCGCGGTCGGGACGCGGGGAGGTCCGAGCCGCGCCGGTCGGCCGTGCTACCACTGCATCTGCCGGGTCCGCCGGATGGACAGCATACCCTGAGGGCGTGGCGAGGTTCTTGATGGATGAAGGCCTGCCCGTCCCGGGATGCGACATCCTATACCTTTCCGACCTTCCCATTGGTGCGGGGCTTTCTTCATCCGCCGCTCTGGAACTTGTGACAGCCCATGCCCTTCTTCGCGGGACGGAACTGGACAGGGTCTGGCTCGCGAAGCTCTGCCGCAGGGTGGAGAACGAGTTCGTGGGAGTGAAGTGCGGCATCATGGACCAGTTCGCCGTGGCCATGGGGAAGAGAGGATACGCCATCCTGCTCGATTGCGAGACCCTCGCATGGAAGTATGTCCCGCTGAACACGGGCGAGTACTCCTTCGTCATCATGGACTCCCGCAAGGAGCGGAGCCTTGCCGCCTCGGCGTACAACGAAAGGAGGGCAGAGTGCGCCACGGCGTTGAGCCTCATAGCGAAACACAGGGAGATCTCCAATTTGTGTCAGTCTTCCTTCGAAGATGTCCGGCGATATGTGGATGACTCCGTCCTACGGAGGCGTGCGCGTCACGTTGTGACGGAGAACTTCCGGGTCAAGATGGCTGCGGAGCTCCTGGAGCAAGGAAGGGTCCTTGAGTTCGGCTCCCTCATGGTAGAATCCCACAAGTCCCTCAGGGATGACTACGAAGTAACCGGTCCCGAACTGGATGCTTTGGTTGAGGCTGCGCTGGAGGCCAACGGCTGCATCGGGGCGAGGATGACCGGCGCCGGCTTTGGGGGCTGCGCGCTGGCGCTCGTGCGGTCGGACTTGCTGGAAGGCTTCAAAGAACAGGTTACTGGCTCCTACCGTGAGAGGACCGGGATTCGTTCGGTTTTCTACGCCCTAGCATGATGGTCAATGACTGGAGTGGGTGGCTGGTTGCAAGATCGTGGAATACTGCTGTCATGAGCCTGTATTCCAGGTTCTATCCTGAGAGTAGACGCCGACCTCACCGTGGGTAGACATCTCGGTTTGAGAGGCTGAAGGAAACCGAGCGGACTCAAAGAATACTGCGAATCATTGTATGGATGATTCTAGGTCACGTAAGAACAACATGAGACTGGGGAAACTTGAGAAGTGGATCGAGAAGAGATATTCAGGAGATTGGATGACTACTGTAGGGCACGCTTCATCGAGTTAGGTGAACGCCACCTCAAGAGGCCTGTTCTGAAGTCGTACGTTGTTGAGACTCGGCGAGGTGTTGGGCAGCCGTCTGTCGCGGTCTTCGCTGATCTAGGCAGGATCAAGCAACAGGATGAAGATTTCTACTCAATTGATGATCCGCAGGGACCTGTTGGGATTATTGAGAAACGCTCTCGGTTTCTGATACTCCATACACTGCTGAAAACCTCAGAGATTGAGCTGCGGGTGCTTCGCTTAACTCGAAGTTCGCTTCACACTGATAACCTTTGGCTCGATGGGGACATGCTTAAGTACCTGTTTGATGTGGCAGTAAAGGTTTATGGCGGAAGACGTCCTAGTCGCATCGCGATGGAGTTCGAGCCTTATTTCGACACTCTTTCAGAAGAAGATGTTGGGTCTGAAGAGATGGATGACTTCGAAATCGAGGACAGTGAACGATCCCGTCCACTAAATCGTATTAGCCTCTCCAACAAGTTGGGTAAGCTGAACGTGTTTGTAGACATGCTGTACGATCTGGATTTCCGAAGTCTAGCTATGGTGCGATTCCCTTCTCCAACCACCTCGGGCGGACATGAGTTTTATTACTACGGGAAAGTGACCAATAGGTCAGATACGTTCTACGCTCATCGAGATGTCCTCAACAATGTGTTGGATGGTTACCGTGCCTTAACGGAGCGGATCGAGGATCTAACTTGGCTTGGTGGTCATAGGGACAAATCGCCGGAAGGGCTTGAGGCTGCTGTGGAAGGAGCGCCGGTAGTCTTCAGGTTTGACAATGGGATCCCCAGTAATGTGTACCAATCATTTCTCGATGTGACCTTCCGGAAAATGCGCGGACCGTTCCGGCTGGTTGGCAATCTGATTCCAGCTGGCAAAGACAGGTATCATGTTTACGGGCTCGACATGCACCTTGGACAAAGGGTTTTCCTGGAATTGTCCCCGAAGAGGTTTGTGGTGATACTGCCGTATGGTACTTGCGGCAATACGGTTCATCGACTTGCAGCCAACATCCAGAGGTACCTTAGTCAGGACTTGACGATAACGGTTGGAGGAGAGGAATACCGTGCTCTGGTTAGGGAGGCCTTCATGATTGGATCTCGAAAGACCGATTAACCAGCTCAACCTTATGTTGGCTTTGGCAAGGGAGTGGCCGGTCGACGATGAAATAAGGCCGCTGTTTAGGGAGTGGGGATACTCTGTCAGAGCGGTCGGGCGGAAGTTCGCTCTGCCGATATCGGTCTATGCGGCCCTGAAAGATAGTGTTCCAATGAAAATCGCTGCCGGACCTGACTTGATCCTCGTCTCAGAGACCAAGGGCGAACTCCTGGAACTAGAGTGCAAGACCCAGAGCTTCGGTATGAAAGCAGTAGTGATGGGGGCGGCAGACACCGATGAACTAAGGCAAGCACGCACGTTGCTGTTGCTTGATCCTGCCAGTTTGGCGGGTAGCCTGGGGCTTCACAAAGTGAAGTCAGGCTCACTAGTCTATGTTATAGCCACTGAGTCGGTGCCTTTGCAGGAGATAACCCTCGAAGAACTATCGTCAGAACTCCGTGATCACGGACAAGCTCCCGTAAAGCATTGGGTTTGGGGGCTAAAGAACAAGGAAGACGGTGTTTACCTCTGGAACGTTAACCTTGGAGAAGAAGAAATCAGGGTGGTGGCGACGACTGACCCTGACTGGGAACCGATTAGAACCATTCCCTTCGACCCTTCGATCGATGCCAAGGATGAGAAGGGAGTCCTCATCTTCAGGGAACTGGTCCGACAATCGGTAGCAGTGAGGGTTCTGGAGATTGGAGTTGGGCAAGGCGTACTCGATCCAGTAGCCGTGTGTCGGGCCGTGATACCTATATGGGACTTCTGGGATCCGGAGTGCACAAAACCCGTGCTCGCCCGGGCTAAGGAGTACATAGACAGCATACTGGCTCAGGTCTCTAAGATGGGACTTCGCTCTATGCGAGAAAAAGGGAGATATCTGATCGAGATACCGAGCGATCGAGTACATGCGTCCCTTACTCGCTACTTCGCTAGCCCTAGGTATTGGCGAGGCGACATTGACGTGCACATGCCTCAAGATGGACCTCCCATGTTTGAGGAACCCACTGCGCCGTAAGTCGAACAGGCATTGCACACAAAGACACGTAATAATGGATCGAGGACTGTGACTTCACGCTGGGGTCAAACGGCAATCCTGCGGGACCTCATAGACGGCTTCAGAAATGAGGGGGCTCAGGATATGGAGTATAAGTCCTTCGAGAGAGACTTCGTACATCGAACACTCGCCAATCTTCGTCTCATTGAAACCTCTCTCTCAGATCGGAACTCGGAGGGTGCAGACGAAGTAAAGGCCTTCGAAGTCACCCAACTCATTAATTCCCTGTTGGGCCTAGTCGTGATGCCCCATGGGTTGATGGGGCGTCGCATTGACGAGACCCCGCTTGAGGTTCTTGAGGCAGGCGGATGGAAGTTTGGTGTGAAGAACTGGCCAAGCAACTATCTGCGAACGTTAGGTCGGTACGTCAGGCATCTGCGCAACAGCATTGCTCACATGAGAATACGGATCGAAGCGCCGAAAGGGGTCATTACGGGAATAAGCCTCAGCGACAGAAGTGGCTTCCTGGTGATGCTTGACGTAGATGACCTGCGGATTCTGGCGGAGCGACTCGCTTTGTACCTGCTGGAGAGGGATCAGTCCACTGATCCGGTGAACTGACCATACTCCTTTTCGGAGCGCTTGCAATGGCCTAGACCTTAAGAGATGGAGCATTGATGGAGTATTGTGGTTTCCAGAGTTTCCCGGCTCAGTTCTTTACCTAGTATCACTATCTAGTCACTGTCTTCACTTTTTGGTCACCTTGCCGACCATATAGTTGGATGCTAAGCGTGAAGGACATGACTCGGAAGGTATGGAAGTCCTTTTGGGCCATGGACGAGCGCTTTAGCTCAGGTTCCCGGGATGACGCAGATAAGGAGACCTAAGATGCAGGCAATGATTCTGAACTCCGGGATGGGATCTCGGATGGGGAGCGTCACCTCAAACAAGCCCAAATGCATGGTGGAAATAGCCGAGGGTGAAACGCTCCTTTCGCACCAGATAGACACTCTAGCCAAAGCCGGAGTGACCGAGTTCCTGATGACAACAGGGCATCTGGCTGAGGTCTTGGAAGCCTACCTAGAAGATTACATATCCGAGAAGTACAAAGACAGCATCAGGATTAGGTACGTGCACAATCCCCGTTACTCTGCGACCAACTACATATACTCCATGTATTTGGCCGGTGGGTTCGTGCGAGGAGATCTTCTCCTTCTCCACGGAGACCTGTTCTTCGGAAAGGAGACCGTCGATAGCATGCTTGCCCTCGGTCACAGCTCTGTTGTGATCGATTCTACCTTGCCGCCGCCTGAGAAGGATTTCTCGGCCGTGGTAAAGGGTGACCGAGTGAAGAAGATAGCCACCCATCTGTCAGGCCCTGACTGCTTCGCCTGCCAGCCGCTCTACAGGCTGAAGCACGAGGACTGGATGGTGTGGGCAGATGCCATCAATAGGTTCTGCGCCTCCGGCAACACCGGGGTGTACGCAGAGGAAGCACTAAACACAGTGCTGGATGAGGTTCACTTGAGACCGTTTGACGTCAAAGGTGCCCTGTGCATGGAGGTAGACACACTAGATGACCTCCGGCGATTGGTGAGAGGAGCAGCCAGAGAGGGGGATCTCAGATGAGCGACCGAAAGCAAGTCTATTTAGCGATGAGCGCCGACGTTATCCACCACGGCCACATCAACCTGATCGAGAGGGCAAGTGAGCTCGGAGACATCACGGTGGGTGTTCTAACTGACGAGGCAATAGCATCGTACAAACGCTTTCCGCTCCTGCCGCTGCCCGAGCGCATGAAGATCATATCCAACCTAAAGCACGTCAAGAAAGTCGTAGTCCAGGACACGATCGACTATGAGAAGAACCTTCGCCTCCTGAAGCCGGATTACGTCGCCCACGGCGACGATTGGCGCGAGGGCATTCAGCAACAAGTCCGCAGCAAAGTGATTAAGGTGTTGGCCGAGTGGGGTGGCGAACTCGTAGAATTCCCCTACACGGTCGACGCCAACATAGACCGGCTCCGCAGGGAAGTAGAGACCAGGGGGATGTTGCCCGAGGTACGTCGGGGCAGGCTCTGTCAACTCCTCAAGATCAAGCCGCTCGTCCGGATTATGGAAGCGCACAACGGGTTGACGGGCTTGATTGTTGAAAACGCGAGCGTCGTAAAGGAAGACAGGATCGAACGGTTCGACGGTATATGGGTCTCGAGCCTATGTGATTCCACCGCGAAAGGCAAACCTGACATCGAGCTGGTTGACCTGACCTCCCGGATGAACACCATAAACGACATCTTGGAAGTCACAACAAAGCCCATTATCCTCGACGGAGACACCGGCGGTCTGCCGGAGCACTTCGCTTACACCGTCCGCACGCTGGAACGCGAAGGGGTTTCGGCCAT
>DGDN01000106.1 GCA_002385465.1 Candidatus Fermentithermobacillaceae bacterium UBA3951 | reverse complement strand
CAACCTACTGATTACAAATCAGTTGCTCTGCCGTTGAGCTACGCTGGCCCGTGTCGCAACCTTGCGACAAACATCATGCTACCGTCTATAAGCCAGGGTGTCAACACACCCCGGACAGCAGAACAACCCTGCTACGTTACAATTCGGTGTCGTCAATCAAGCCAAGTAACTAGGTCGATTGTGACCGTAATCTCGCACTCTTGGTTGAAATGGTGAGGGTTCGTTATCTCAAATCCGAATGGACCGGTAGAATCCCGCGGTCCGATGACCTCGCCCCTGCCTAGTCCGTAGGACTTGATCTTAAGCTCTGGTGGAGCATTCACGCGGACGCAGTCGACCTTGAGCGGGATTGTGCCGTCGTTCTTCAAGGCGAACTCGGCCCACACGGTGAACTCCGGGTTAAAAGCCGGAAGAGTAAGTGTCAAAGCACGACCTCCGTGCGACACGGCTGCGTCAACATCTCTGGGAGGAAGCGTGTCACGGACGCTTACGTCCACAATACGGCCGTCAACCTTGCCCAACCTGACTGTGCCTACAATTGACAT
The DNA here is from genome assembly GCA_002385465.1 of Candidatus Fermentithermobacillaceae bacterium UBA3951. Classification (GTDB taxonomy): domain Bacteria; phylum Bacillota; class Sulfobacillia; order Fermentithermobacillales; family Fermentithermobacillaceae; genus UBA3951. The sequence continues at coordinate 22,775 of DGDN01000106.1, read as the reverse complement.
CTCCGGTACCGACCATGCGGCCGAAGCGACGCCAATGGTGGCGAGAGCGAAGAGCGAGAACACACACAAGACCAGTATTCCCTTCACTGCTCGCCACCTCGCTTTCATCCTTCCTGCCTATGCTAACCGCCACCTATGTAGGGGTTTTGGCACCTGAGTCACTCTAGTCCTCGATGTTGAACTGCGTCCCGGTGATAGTGATCATGAACTGATACTGTTGCGCCTGCACAAATTCAGCATCCACTTCCTCGGGAACCGAAACCTTAATCACGATCTCTTCAGTGGTTGTGCGGGCATCCAGGGTCGCCGGGGCTTCCCTCAAGAATTCGACGTCGAGCACGCCAGGCACGTCCACAAGATCTACCTTGAGTTTCGCAGGGATTGATCCGGCGTTGGTCACTTTGCAGCGAATCCCGCTCTCCCACCCGGGATACGCGTTTATCACGGTGTAGACAAGCTTGTTCTCGTCATTGTCGTTAAGTGTTACCGTCGCCACATAGTCACCCTCAAACTGTGGCTCTCCAGCGCGATCCAACTGAGCATCAGACCACTTTATGTCGAAGGAACCGGCAGTCACGTAACCTTCTATCGTGATATTCTCCGACCAAGCAGCATAGGCGATACCCGTGGGGGACAAACATACTAGGGCTGCTACGACAAGAAATAACGATCTCTTCATCAAGAACACCTCCATGGGTTTTGGCTTGGTGGACGGCAGCACAACCGGCTTCGGAAAGCGTCATGCGTGGTTCGAAAGATTCATCACGGCTTCACGATATTCTCATACTTGCTCAATTGTGCTACGGTTGGTTGATTGTAGGGAAGAGGTTAAACCAACGTAAGCAAGGAGTCAACTATCTCAGCGTCGTTTACACGGTGGGACATGACAGTGGCGTATGGTTGCATACTTCCGGTTACGATAACAGACGGATACACAGGAAACAGTCCGAGTGAGAACCACACCATGAGCATCCCTGTGAGAGCTGCCACTATCGTACTCAGAGCGTCCTTTCTGGAGTCCCTCAATCTCGTTCTGGACCGCCCGGCGGAAACATACTCGGTATGAGCGATGAAGACACCCAGAACCGGCACGACAGTGTCAATCAAGGCCACCGCGCTCCAAGACAAGTCAGGAATGATCGGACTGAACCACCAAAACAAGGAGAGCACACCCCTGTAGGCGATAGCCGGCAAGGGGCCTCCGGCGTAAGCCATGGCCGAACGCGCCAGGCTGTTGGAAATAGCCGGTAGGACGTCCCGACCTAGAAAGCGTAGAATCGCTACTCTGTCAGAGAAAGGCGGGATGCCGCTTAAGGGCAGGCTCAAGAGGGGAAAAGCGAGCGCTATAGGTATCACAAGCGCAGGCTTCCTGCGCCCGGCAAGCCTGTTCACCAACCACGCCCGGCTCAGTTCTTCACCCAATATGTGACATGACAGGGTCCAGGCGTTTACCAGTAGGCCTGCGACATGGAACGAGTATGGGCTCCTGCCAAAACCCTCAAATAGGCCGAAGAGCACGGATACAGCGACTTGGAGAGAGCCTGCAAACAGCCCTACACCAACGGCTCCCCGCACTACCTTTGCGGAGCCGGCAGGTCTCTGGGCCGGAAGCCAATATGCCACATACCCCGTGATCGCCCACAGACCCGGACGGACTATGTAGACTATGGGGGCACTGCCTTTAACATAGTTCAATAGCAACTGGAGCATGAGCCCAGACAATAACAGATGTATGTGTGTCACCCCGACAAAACGCTATGTAATAGGCTAAGCAGTAGGCTATTGGATTCCATAAGTGGACGTCCTGCGGCCTCTCGCGCTTTAGACGTAAGATTACCACGAATTCTGCACCTTTCAAGACATAATCTGCCGCCCGGGCATGAGAAAAGCCCGGTACTATGACCGGGCCCCTTGGTTTTCAGCGTTTTCCGTTCCTACCTCGCCAGCACGTTCTCTGTCTGAGGCCTGGAACCGTTCTTGGAGTCCAGGTACCTCTCCAACTTGCGCTTCACTCTCTGCAGCGCGTTGTCTATTGACTTCACGTGCCTGTCCAGATCTTGAGCAATCTCAAGGTAGGACTTACCGTCCAAGTATGAGTTCAAGACCTGCCACTCGAGATCGCTCAGGATCTCGGTGATCTTTGTCTCCATCGATCCGATTTCTTCGGTATTGATGACCAGCTCTTCCGGATCCAGAACCTGAGTCCCGGGCATGATATCCAGGAGAGTCCTATCTGAATCTCCATCATAGATCGGCCTGTTCAGTGAGACATACGAGTTGAGCGGAATGTGCTTCTGCCTTGTTGCGGTCTTGATTGCCGTGATGATCTGTCTCGTTATGCATAGCTCGGCAAACGCCTTGAACGAAGCCAATTTGTCGCTCCGGAAATCCCGTATGGCTTTATAAAGCCCTATCATGCCTTCTTGGATTATATCTTCCCTGTCAGCACCTATAAGGAAGTATGACCTTGCCTTCGCTCTCACGAAACTCCGAAATTTGTTGATGAGATACTCCTGCGCCAACACCGACCCTGCACGCGCTATTTCGACAACTTCCTCATCCTGCAAAGCCTCGAATGCAGCGTACAGATCCCTCTGCGGGCCCATAGTCAAAAAGCACCCCTCCCCCGGTCCCTGGAGCTTTCTCTATACCCGCTCGTAGCCCAAAAGCTGCCCGAATGTGAGCAGCCGGGACAAACCCATTATACTTTTGTAAACTTCACAAAAGCAATAGAGGGTCATTTACGGCCTCTTGCTGGCCTTTTCTTGTCTTTGCCTCTTACACTCGGAAATGGCAATCCCAGAGGCCACACTGGCATTTAAGCTGCCGATCTCTCCGACCATGGGTATCTTCACAAGGAAATCGCATTTTTCTCGGGTAAGTCGGGCAAGGCCTCTATCCTCTCCACCTATTATCAAAGCCAGTGGTCCTGTGAGGTCGGTATTCCAGATGTCCGAGGTAGCACCGGCATCCAGTCCATAAACCCACATTCCCTGGCGTTTGGCCCACTCGATGAAGTAATGGATGTTTGAGACTTGACAGATGGGCTGCTTGAAAATAGCTCCCGCAGAAGACTTGGCCGCCCCTTCACCAAGACTTGCGGTCCTGTGTTTCGGGATGACTACCGCATGCACTCCCATGGCAAGGCACGTCCTCGTAATCGCGCCCAGGTTATGGGGATCTTCAATACCGTCCAAAGCCACAAACAACGGGTCTTGTCCGGCGGGGATATCTCGCTTCACGTCATCCAGATTCCTGGTCTCAACTTCTATGACCGTAGCCACCACTCCCTGGCTTTGCCTGGGAAAGGTCCGGTCGAACGCGGCGGAATCCATTAGAACGGTCTTTATCCCCAAAGACGACGCTTTGGAGACAACCTCGGTCAAGAAGGCATCTTTGGAACCCTGTCTTACAACAACTTCACGGACGGGCCACCCGCTCAACAAAGCTTCGTTAACCGGCTGCCTACCGTGTATCCTCACGTACTTGAGCTCTTTTGACCGCCTCACGTCTCACTCTGCCTCCACTCGAAACGAGGGGACGTCAAGATGTCCTTGCCCTCTCTCGTTCGCTCTTAAAGGCTTTCTGGAGTGCCTCAAGCGTAGGCGCCCTGCCACAGCTCATCTTGCCCTCGGGGCAATAACCCAAATCGTCGCACGAAGCCCCTGCACGGTAGAAGATATTTGGGGCTATCCGCTTGTATTCATCAAGTAGTTTCGTAAACATCTGCCTGATCTCCCACTGGGCCCTTTGGCAGCACCTAAGGTTGAACATGTGCCTGAGCTGGCGGGCGTTGGTCGTTATCACAAACCTGGTCTCGGTGGCGTTCGTGAGGGCAAATCGCACGTCCTCAGCCGGAAGCCCGAGCGACAGACCTTCTCGCTGGAGCTTCAAGACCTCCTCCTGCAGCTCTTCATACTTCTTGAGGAACTCGGGATGGCGTGAAAAACTGGGAGGCGTGACGTACCTAAAGTTGTCCTCTTTTACGTAGCGTTGAGATTGCTGAAGCTGGGAGGTAAAAGGCGAGCCTTGTTCGGGGTCGTTCATGTAAACTACGCCGTGTTCCTTGAACATCTTGAGGAGTCTGTGCCTGTCGTTCTGCTGGCTTGATATCCGCGAGTACCCCTCGACGGCAAACGTGGTGTACCAGTGCTCGAGAGCCCCCATATGCCCCATTTCTATGAGGTTCCTCACGAATTCTCCGGCCTTCTCGTCCGACGGTTTGTCCCCCATAAGCAAGTCTTCCAGGGCTTCGATACCCATGGGTGAGTAACACAGGCGGGCAAGAAGGACGAGCCTCTCTGTGTTGATCCCGGTCCCCATGAAGGGGTAGTACAAGACTTTCACCTTAAGTTCCGCTTTCCTTGAAGCCTCCTGAGACATGCTTGTCCCTCCCGAGTTGTTGTTCTTTCAATGGATGGAGCCGCCCTAATACGTCCTGCCATCTCTATTCCGACAACGGCTTAATATGGCGGAGGTCGCAGGCTTCTTTTCACGGTTGCCGAACAAAAAGCCGCAATCCCTTCTTCACGACCGGTGAACCCCATTCTCTCGGTCGTGGTCGCCTTAATGGAGACCTGCTCAGGCGCTATCTCCAGCGCAACGGCGAGTGTTTCTCTCATAGAGCCTATGTAAGGAGCAACCCGTGGAGACTGGGCAACGATCACCGTGTCCAGATGGACGATGGTCGCTTCCCCACCGGCACAAAGCCTCTTCCACATTGACCTCAAGAGATCGACGCTCCGGGCATCTTTGTTCTCCGGCGTCTCAGGAAACCACCGGCCGATATCTCCTGCCCCCATGGCCCCCAAAAGGGCGTCCATGACGGCATGGGTCAAAACATCTGCGTCGGAGTGCCCGGACAGCCCCTTGGAGTGGGGAATAGCCACTCCGCCGAGCACACAAGGACGACCTTCCTTGAACGGATGGGCGTCAAACCCCAATCCGGTTACGGTTACCTCATCGCCGTATGCAGGGCTCGTACAAACAACCCCTTTTTCCGACTTTATTCCGGTCCTTTCAAAATCTGCCGGATAGGTCAGCTTGATGTTCTCGGGTTCACCGTCTACCACGGCTACTTCGACACCCAACCTTTCCACGAGCTGGCTGTCATCGGTCCCGGAAAAGCCTTCTTCGACTGCCCGGAGGTGTGCCGAGACCAGAATATCTTTCCTGAAAACCTGAGGCGTTTGGACCGCTACAAGAATGCTTCTATCCAGGGTGGTTTGGACTCTCGTCTCTTTCTCAGAAAATCCGCCGGAAACCGTCCGACTCTGGGAGCGTTCAACCTGCTTGATAGTATCCGCCGGAGGCAGTCCCGGCACGGCTGCACCGTGCGCGTAACTTGCCTCCAAGACCCTCAGGAACAATTCGTCCGAGAAGAACGGCCGTGCTGCGTCATGTACGGCGACCCACTCGGCACCGGGCGGGACTGCTTCCAGGGCCTTTCGCACGGACTCCTGCCTCGTTGAGCCCCCCGCAACGCAGACAACCGGTACAATTCCTCGTGCCGGCGCCTCTATATCACGGAGAGTCAGCCCGGATAGAGGGGTGATCCCGCTGGGCGGGAGGGCCACGACTATCCCCGCCACTTCACGCATCCGGGCAAACCTGTCTACCACGGTCTCGATCACCGTGGAATCCCCCAAGCGCCGGAACTGCTTTGGGACCTCCCCCGGTGCCCTCAGGCTCTCACCGGCTGCGGCCACGATCACCCAGACAGAGCGGCCCAACTCTTACTCCGACCTGTCTAGATATTTGGGCCGCGCAAACACCATGCGTCCGGCGGGCGACGTGTGGACGTTGGTCACCACTACGGCGATCTCCTCGTTCAGATGCCTCTTGGCCTGCTCTACAACAACCATAGTGCCGTCATCCAGATAGCCGACACCCTGGCCGGGCTGTTTCCCCTCGCGGTGGATTTCCACAGTGAGTTCTTCTCCGGGGGCCACCATGAGCTTCAGTGCGTTGGCCAGCCTGTTAACGTTAAGGACCCCCACTTCTTGGAGTTCCGCGATCTTGGCCAGGTTGTAGTCTGTGGTGATGACCTCCGCCCCGGTTTCCTTGGCCATCTTGAGAAGCAATGAATCCACGTCGTCATTGGGACCCGAGGGCCATTCCCACGTGAGCACATCGTGTGGGAAATCCCGTTGCAGCGTGTTCAAGGTATCAAGACCCCTCCGGCCCTTGTTGCGCTTTATGTTGTCGGCCGAATCGGCAATTCGCCTGAGCTCGTCCAATACGAAGTTGGGAATGACCAGCTTCCCCTCAATGAAACCCGAGCGACAAATATCAACTATCCGCCCGTCTATAATCGTGCTGGTATCGAGGAGTTTGGGACTAGACTGGCCGAAGGGTAGATCCCCTTTTCGTTCGACCTGACGTACACTGCGCCCTCCCCTCACAGCCTGCATGAGACGGCCCGGGCTCAGAGCGAGAATGTCGTCCTTCTTGCTCCTTGCCACGGCGATACCGATATACCCCAGAACCACCATGGCAATAGCCGGCAGGAACGGCCCCACTAACGGGATCGGGTCGAGAGACGGGGTCAATAAATTGGCAATTATAAGACCGACAATAAGCCCCCCGACGCTCACCGCGATATCCTGAAGCGAAGCGCCACCCAGTGTTTTTGCCAGCCAGTCAACACTTCCGACAATGCCTTTGGACAGGGGTGATCCCATGAAGAAGAAGATCACTGCGAATACGGCGGCCGAAAAAACTATGAAACCCACCGATACCACAGGGGTGAACTTCTTCTGCAGGAGGGTTTCCAACGGAGCTCTCAGGTAGTAGGCACCTGCCCCTCCGAGAAGCGCGCCGGCCATCGCGAAATAGCGACGGACCTTTTCCAACAACAAGCACCTCCTTCGTGTGTTCTGACTGACTTATTATAGTCGAGCCAGCCCGACTCCTCCAAGTTCAACACTCAGTGTACCCCGGGGTTCCAAGTCACCCCCTTAACCGGGACCAAACTGCCAAGATAAGGCTTCCTCCATGGTTTGACGCAAAACACCAGTTAATGGTACAATAGTGCAGTAAGGCGCAATGGGAGGTATGCAGATGTTTAAGGTCGGTGACCGCGTCGTTTACCCGATGCACGGTGCCGGGACGATAGAGGGCGTTGAGGAAAGGGAGATTCTGGGCAAGCACCACCGCTACTATGTTCTCAGGCTTCCCATCGGAGACATGAAGGTCATGATCCCGGTTGACAACACCGAAGACATAGGCCTTAGAGATGTTATATCTCCCGAGGAAGTCGACAAAGTCATAGAGGTGCTCAAGCAAGAATGTACGGCCATGTCCTCCAACTGGAACCGGCGCTATCGCTCAAATCTTGAGAAGATAAAGAGCGGAGATATCTACGAAGTAGCCGATGTCGTGCGCAACCTTTCGGCCCGTGAGAGGGAAAAGGGCCTTTCTACCGGCGAACGCAAGATGCTTGATAGTGCAAAAGAGATCCTCATATCCGAAATCATCCTCGCCAAGAACTGGGACCGGGAGAAGACCGTATCTGTCCTCGAAAACGTTCTGACGCAAGAAGCTCAGGGTTAAACTTGCACTCTAAAACGGCTTTCTTGACTCGCGACAAGTGCTGCATTAGAATGGATTTTGCATTCATGCATGGATGGGCGTGTGGCTCAGAGGGAGAGCATTCGGTTCGCATCCGAAAGGTCGGGGGTTCGAATCCCCCCACGTCCACCAGCCTTTCTCCAGTGCCCTTCAGCGAGGTGAAGGTATTGTGAAAGATGTTCTCTGTGACGGCTTTCAGGAGACGGTAGAGAACTATCTTATGAGGCACAGAAGCATCCTTGATGTGATCACCAAACTCACCGAATCAACGGGCAGGGTAAATCGCGCAGTGGCCAAAGCCGTAACAACTTGCGGGTGCGTGGAGGTCGAAGCCGGAAAACAGAAGGTTCCACCTGATCTCGACTCCCTCGAGAACCTAAAAGCGCACATGAGCACGCATATAAAGGGAAAACTCTGCGAGCACTGCGCGGAAGTACTGGAAGACGAAATCGGCCGCAACCTCTTCTACTTGGCAGCCCTCTGCAACATCCTCGGCTTGAACCTGAGCGACATCCTGATTAAGGAAAAAGAACGGGTGGCCTGCTTGGGTATGTACAATTTCTCATAAGCTTTCTGAAAGGGCGTTTCTTACGGCTTCCTCAACCGACGAAATGCCCTTAAGATTTCTTGAGGCTTTGTGCCTCCTCAGAAAACCGGCAGGGACAAGTATTTCCTGAAAACCTACTCGTTGAGCCTCTTTGACCCTATCTTCCATCCGGGAAACCATACGTACCTCGCCGGAAAGCCCGATCTCTCCGAAACAGGCCAGTCCGGGCTTTACAGGACGGTCGTAGAAAGAAGACATGAGGGCAAGTCCCACTGCAAGGTCGATTCCCGGTTCATCGATCCTGATTCCTCCTGCCACTTTCACGTAGGCATCCCTGTTGTCAAGGCCGGCTTCCAGCTTCCTGGAGAGGACGGCCAGTATCAAGGAAACACGCTGGTGCTCTATTTCGCCCGTCACCCTCCTTGGTGTCCCGTAGGCACACGCAGCCAGGAGAGACTGGACTTCCAAACACATGGCCTGGTTTCCCTTGAGGCACACACCTACACAGGAACCGGTGTTCCCCGCATTCCGCTCAGAGAGGAAGATTTCCGATGGGTTGGGTATCTCCACGATGCCCCTGTCCTCCATCTGGAATACGGCCACCTCGTTGGTAGGACCGAAGCGGTTTTTCTGGGCACGCACCAGCCTGTATAGGTGGTTGGAATCGCCCTCGAAGTAGAGGACCGTGTCGACCAGGTGCTCAAGGAGCCTGGGGCCTGCGATACCCCCGGTTTTCACCGTATGCCCGACCATCACGCAAGTGAGGCTGTGCTCCTTTGCATATTGCTGCAGTTTCGTGGCGCACGCCCGGACTTGGTTGGGCCCCCCCGGCAAGGAGTCTACGCTCTGGTCTTCACACGTTTGAATTGAATCCACGATGAGGAGCTCGGGCTTTACCTTCCCGCACATCTCCAAGATAGCGTCTACGTCCTGCTCTGCTGCAAAAAAGAGCTCGTCGGTCAAGACCCCCAGCCTCTCGGCCCTCATCCTCACCTGGTTCTGGGACTCTTCTCCCGAGGTGTATAGGACCCGGCCTCTCGTCTTGGCTACCGTCTCGGATACTGTAAGGAGGAGTGTTGACTTTCCTATTCCCGGTTCGCCAGCAAGCAAGATCACAGACCCCGGGACAAAACCTCCGCCCAGGACGCGGTCGAACTCCTGCATGCCGCTTCTGAAACGTGTAACATCTTGGACGGGCACTCTCGACAGGATCACCGGCTCTACGGTCGCCCCGGCCGGTCTCGACGTTTTCACAGGCCTTTCTACTTCCTCGGTCATTGTGTTCCATTCGCCGCATTGAGGGCACTTTCCGTACTGGCGAAGAGACTGAAAACCGCAGGAAGAACACACAAATCTGGATGAGACTCGAGGCATGTTACCAGTCCTTTCTACTGGGTCGTAACATTCTACCGGGAAGGAGGTCATTCCTCTTCATTTGGGGGATCCGAGGTTCCACGAGTTGGATCGCGAGAGGCCCGGAGACTTCCGGGCCTCTCGATTTTCTCTCGGCATACCGGCTAAGCCGCCACTTTCACGACCCTTACTCAGCCGCTTGAGTGACGGGCGCCTTGAAAGTGAACCTGCCGGTATCGTCCACATCCACCAAAACCGTGTCGCGCTCCTTGAACTCGCCGCGCAGCACGAGATCTGACAGCGGGTCCTCCACGAGCCGCTGTATGGCACGCCTCAGGGGCCTGGCTCCGTATTCCGGATCGGTCCCTTCCTCAACCAGTCTCTCCTTGGCCTTATCCGTGATCTCGATCTTGAGGTTGGCCGCTTCTTCCAGCCTCTTTGCAACCTGGTTGAGCTGGAGGAGCACAATCTGCTTGAGGTCCTCCACAGTAAGGGACTGGAAGACGATGATCTCGTCCACTCTGTTCAAGAACTCGGGACGGAACATCCGCTTCACGACGTCCATGACGCGATCCTTCATTTCCTCGTGCTCTCTCACCGTATCGCGCTCCGTGGTGAACCCGAGTACTGCTTTCCCGTGGATGACCTCGGCGCCCGCGTTGGACGTCATTATGATAACGGTGTTCCTGAAATCAACCGTGCGACCTCTTGCTTCAGTCAGACGGCCGTCTTCAAGCACCTGAAGGAGCACGTTGAAGACGTCGGGGTGGGCTTTCTCGATTTCGTCCAGGAGGACCACCGAATAGGGTTTGCGCCTTACCGCCTCCGTAAGTTGCCCGCCCTCATCGTAGCCTATATAACCCGGGGGCGCCCCCACGAGCCTCGATACCGTGTGACGCTCTTGGTACTCGGACATATCGAGCCTGATGAGAGCGTCCTCATCGCCGAAGAGGGCCTCGGCGAGCGCCCGCGCCAGCTCGGTCTTCCCTACTCCCGTAGGACCCAGGAAGATGAACGACCCGATAGGACGCTTTGGGTCCTTCAGCCCTGCCCTTGAACGCCTTATGGCCCGGGCAACGGCCTCTACGGCTTCGTCCTGTTTGATGACTCTCTTGTGGAGTTCCTCCTCAAGGTTCAGGAGCCTCTCGGTCTCCGCCGACGCCAGTCGTTTAACCGGGATCCCGGTCCAGTCGGAGACTATCGCGGCTATTTCTTCCTCGGTAACCGTCGACTTGGTAGGCACTTCCTGCGCCTGCCAGCTCTTCTTCTTCTCCTCAAGCTCATTTCGGAGACGGTGTTCTTTGTCCCGGTACTCGGCGGCTTTCTCAAACTCTTGGTTCGCGACCGCAAGCTCTTTCTCTTTGGCAAGCTCCTCGATCTCTCGCTCAAGCTCACGGATGCCGTCGGGGGCTTCAAATGCCTTCATCCTGACCTTCGAACCTGCCTCGTCGATAAGGTCTATGGCCTTATCCGGAAGGAAGCGGTCAGACACGAAGCGATCCGACAGCCTTGCTGCCGCTTCGAGAGCCTCGTCTGTGTACTTCACCTTATGGTGCTCTTCGTAACGGCTCCTAAGACCCTTCAAGATGCTGATGGTCTCGTCGACCGACGGCTCGACCACCATGACAGGCTGGAACCGCCTCTCCAGCGCCGCATCCTTCTCCACGTGCTTCCGGTACTCGTCCAAAGTGGTAGCCCCGACGCACTGGAGCTCGCCCCTCGCAAGGAGGGGTTTCAGTATGCTGGAAGCATCTATGGCTCCTTCGGCCGCACCTGCTCCGATTATGTTGTGCATCTCATCAATGAAGAGGATGACATTGCCCGCCCTCCGGACTTCGTCCAGGATCTTCTTGAGCCTCTCTTCAAACTCGCCGCGGTACTTCGTTCCTGCGACGAGCGAGCCCAGGTCCAGGGTTATAACCCGCTTGTCCTTTAGCATCTCGGGCACAGAACCATCGACTATGGCCTGAGCGAGCCCTTCGGCTATGGCCGTCTTTCCGACTCCCGGCTCGCCTATAAGGACGGGATTGTTCTTGGTTCGCCTCGAGAGGATCTGGATAACCCGCTCGATCTCTTTCTCGCGCCCGATGACGGGGTCGAGGGCTCCCTTTTTCGCGAGCTCCGTTAGGTCGCGGCCATAGGTCTCAAGAGCCGGGGTCCGCCGCCTGTCTCCACGCCTTTCCTGCGGAGTATGGCCTGTAAACCCGGGGAATCCGGGAAATCCCGGGATAGGAGGAAAAGGTGAGCCGCCCTGCTGGGTACCCTGTTGCTGGATTTCCCTGAGCAAATTGATGACTTGCTCTCTGGCCGACTCAATCTCCAGTCCCACCTTCTTGAGCACCAGAGCGGCCAATCCCTCTTGCTCCCGAAGGAGGGCCAGCAAGATGTGCTCCGTGCCAACCCAGCCGTGCCCCAAAGCCATAGCCTCTCGCTGGGCATTTTGGATGACTCGTTTCGCTCCGGGGGTGGCGCTGTCTACGTTGCCCGGTGGGCGCTTCTCAATGACCTTCTTGAGCTCGTCTTGGATGACAGAGGGCTGCACCCCGAGCCCATCCATGACTCTCCTGGCCAGTCCCCCTTCGGCTTTCAAGAGGCCCAGCAAGATATGCTCTGTATCCATAGCTTCTGCGCCGTATTGCTTGGCGAACTCCTCGGCCCAAGCTATGACGCGAGACGCGTTGTCTGTGTACTTAGGTCTTCCATTCACTTAAGTAAACCTCCCTCCTTAGGTTTGGTTTAGGTATACGAAAACGTGAATCTCACACTTACGATTTGCGCTAGGATCTCATTGTCGCGAGATGACGCCTCAAGAGTTCCGCTCGGGCGATATCCCTCTCTTCCGGAGTCATGGTTCGTCCGTGAGAACGCATCACGAAGTGCGGCTGGGCTATCACGAGGATTTCATTGATATGCGTAACATCGGGTCCCTCGATCAGCCCGAGCTCAACCCCAAGCCTTACGTCCGACCAGAGCTTCACGGCTTCCTCCGAACTCATTGAGCGAGCGTTTGTGAGTATGCCCCAAGCCCTGAATATGCGGTCTTCCAAAGCAGTCCGCCTGTTCTTCATTAGCGTCTCCCGGTAACGCTTTTCCTCTGCCACAACTTGCTTTGCGATGAGCGAAAGGTTCTCCAATATCTCCTTCTCAGTCTGGCCAAGCGTTATCTGGTTGGACACCTGATACACGTTTCCCTGACCTTCAGTGCCTTCGCCGTAAAGCCCCCGTACAACCAGCCCCACCTTGTTCACCGCGGAAAGCACACGTGAAACCTCATCGCCTATGGCAAGGGCCGGTAGGTGGACCATCACCGAAGCTCTCAGCCCTGTGCCCACGTTGGTGGGACACGCCGTCAGAAAACCGGTCCTATCGTCATAGGCAAAATCAAGCCGCTCATCCAGGAGGTCATCCATCCCGTTTGCGGTTATATAGGCTTCATCGAGTTCCAGGCCTGAGTAGAGGCACTGGATCCTCAGGTGGTCTTCTTCGTTGACCATAATCGAAACCCGCTCATCTGGGCGTGTCACAAGACCTCGACCCGGAAGGGGCTGAGCATGTTGAGGGCTCACGAGGTGCTTTTCAACAAGCACTTGCCGGTCGAGGGGGCTCACGTCTTGTAGGTCTATACAGGTAAGCTCAGGCATCGCCTTCCGTGCGTTTACGTCGGAGACGGCCTGCTTTACTTTGTCCAGTACGGCGCCCGCCGCCTTTTCATCCATGCGGTGAGGGAATTCAACATCGCGGAGGTTCCTCGCCAGTCTCACTCTCGAAGAGATCACCACATCGGACATGGTCCCCGAGCCATCCATCCAAGGAGACGACGATCGCCTCACAATATTCTCGAGCAGACTACCTTCGCGTCTCATTCCTCTTCCCTCCCCAACGTGGACTCAATCGCCTTGATTTTGTCCCTGAGCTCTGCTGCTTTCTCGTAGGCCTCGTCGGCCACGGCGGCCGCAAGCTGCCTCCTCAAGTCTTCCAGTTCGCGGCGGGCCCTTGCCGCGCCGCCCACTCTCAAGGGCGCCTTTCCCATGTGCCTCCCCGAGCCGTGGATCCTCCTAAGAAGCGGGTCTAGCCTATCTTCAAACGTCTCATAGCACCGCGAACAGCCCAGCCGTCCGGCGCGGGCAAAATCGCGGTAGCTCATGCCGCATATCCTGCACCGCTTCTCTTCCTCGCCGGGAGTGGGAGCGGGAAGCCCTTTCATCTGTGACCCCAATAGGGCGGAGAGCAGGCTGTTTATGGAGAAAGTCGGCTGGAAGAGTACGCTCAAAACACCCTTTTTCTGAGCGCACTCAGCGCAGAGGTTCATGACGGTCCTCTTGCCGTTCACCACTTGTTCAAACCGGACCGTGGCCGGATTCTTCCCGCACTCCTCACATGTCATGTTCCTTCACTCTCCCTTTTCTTCTACCGAAAAATACGCGTTCAGCATCGCCTTGAATATGTTTGCCCTAAGGAGGTCACGGTCTGGGAGTCCTATCGTCAGAGAGTTCCTTGATAGGGCGGCCCTCATAACCGCATAAGTCCTCTCATCCAGATGGCCTTCCTCGAGAAGCCTTTCAAGGTAGGCGTATGATTCCCCCTGACTCAAATGGCTTCCCACATCGTTTAGGACGTCGCGGACATTCTCGGAGTCTAGGCTAACCTTTGTAAGCCTTATGAACCCGCCTCCCCCGCGTCTCGACTCGATGATGTAGCCCCTCTCAGGCGAAAACCGCGAGCTTATCACATAAGTCACCTGGGAAGGCGCACACCGGAACAGCTCTGCAATGAGTGCCCTCTGTATCTCGGCCACGCCCTCGCCTTCGGCTATCAGCGACTCGATGTATCTTTCAATGTGATCGGCCAGGCTGGCCACCTGCATCCACCACCTCTCAAAAAGAGTATCTTTTAACTTTGTCTTTCTTTGACTTATTATACGTCCAAGGACATCTTTGTATCAAGTTTTTCTTATCCTAGGAAAGAGTGCCTTAGGTCTTCGCGGACACTCTACTCCTTAAGCACCTGGAACATCCTGAACTTGAGGTATTCTGTCTCGGGGACTCCTCCAAGAACCGGGTGGTCGGCCCGCTGGCCGCGGCGCTCGATTACCCTTAAGTAGACCTTAGCGTCTTTCGCCGCTTCGTCCAACATATCGTCGAATTCCTGGGGAGCGACGTGCTGCGAACAGGACGAGGTACACAAAATGCCGCCGTCTTCCACTACTTTCATTGCCCGCAAGTTGATTTCTTTGTACCCTGCCAGGGCGCTCTCCACCATCTTTCTCGAGCGCGCGAAAGCCGGCGGGTCCAAGAACACTGCTCCGAACTTCCGCCCGCTTCGCTCATACTCCCGGAGCGCATCGAAAACATTGGCGGCCTCAAAAGCAACTTTTCCTGAGAAGTCGTTCCTCCCGGCAGCAGCCCTGGCGAGGTCGAGGGCTGCCTCACTGGCATCCATGAAGAGCACGCTCGAAGCCCCTCCCGCGAGGGCAGAGAGCCCAAATCCGCCCGAGTAAGAGAAAGCATCGAGGACGGACCTTCCCGAGAGGTACTTCCGGGCGAGCAGCCTGTTCTCCGACTGGTCCAGAAAGTAACCGGTTTTCTGACCACGCTGGATGTCTACCAGTACGGTGACACCGTTTTCATCCATCTCGATAACCGGATCGAAAGGTTCGCCCAGATACCCGGCCCGGAGGTTCATGCCCTCCAGCCTCCTGACCGGCGCATCGTTCCTTTCGTAGATACCTTTGGGGCTTACGTACTCGTTTATCGCGTCAATGAGCGTCTCCTTCCACCGGTCTATCCCCAGTGTGAGGGTCTGGAAAGAGACATATCCGGCGAAGATGTCGACAACTAGCCCCGGCAGAAAGTCGCCTTCCGAGTAGACCAACCTGTACCCGCTGCCATCGTCTCCAAAGGGACCCTTAAGGCCAAAAAGGAACCGCCGGTATTCCACTGCCTGCCTCACGCGTTCCCTGAAGAACTCCTCATCTATATCCCGGTCTTCTCGAGACAGGACTCTCACCGTGATGGTTGACTCCGGGTTTAGGTAGCCGAGACACACAAATCTCCCTCTCGGATCTCGGACCTCGACGATATCTCCCGGACTGAATGTCCCTTCCAAAGACCCAATCTCACTTGAGAATATCCACGGGTGCCCGCTATACACCCTGTGTTTCACCTTCGGCAAGAGGTTCACGATGGGTCTCATCGTACGCCTCGCTCAAGGAGGTACTTCTCGGCCGACCAAGCGGCAGTGGCCCCGTCACCTACGGCCGTAGTCACCTGACGGAGCGGCTTTCGCCTCAAGTCGCCGGCCACGAAAAGCCCCGGCGTCTTCGTTGACATATCCTCATTGGTCAAGACATAACCGTTCTTGTCCGTCTCGACCAGGTGCCTTATGGGTTCAACGTTGGGCGTCCAACCTACGTAGAGGAAGAGACCCTGGACCTCAAGGTCGCGGACTTCTCCGGTCTTTAGGTTCCTCACCGTAATACCGGTAAGGACCTCATCTCCTCTCACTGACTCAACGACCGTAGACAGAAGCTCTCTTATCTTCGGGTTTTCTTGGACGAGCTTCACGTTGGCCACTCCGGCCCTGTACTCATCACGCCTGTGGATGATGATGACTTCCTTGGCGTATTGGGTGAGAAAGACGGCCTCAGACAAGGCGGAGTCTCCCCCGCCGACCACGGCTACGACTTTATCTCTAAACAGCGCGCCGTCGCACGTGGCGCAGAAGCCTATCCCCTTGGCCAGATACTCCTCCTCTCCCGGCACTCCCAGCTTCCTCGGACGCGAGCCTGCTGCGTACACGACCGCCCGGGCGGTATATTCCGTATCGCCTGAACTCACCTTAAAGCCGGCCTCACCGGCTTTCCCGCTTTCATCTTGGCCTTCCTGAGTTACCTTGGCAACTTCCTCATAGTCTATTTTCACGCCAAAAACCTTTGCTTGACGGGCCATAAGGTCCATGAGGTCGGGACCTTTCACCCCATCCGGAAAACCGGGGTAGTTGTAGATCATGTCGGCCGTGCTCGGCTGGCCACCACCGCCCATCGGGTCAACCAAGAGAGTCTTCCAACCTGCTCTTCCGGCATATATCGCTGCGGTCATCCCGGCGGGACCCCCGCCAACAACAATGATGTCGTAATTCACACCGCTCACCCCTTATCAGTATTCCGTTTCGAGTGGCCTCGTTGCACCGGCCGTTTTCACCTCGAATGCTAACACGCGGCACAGGGAGAGCCAAGACGATCTAAGGGTTTTACACGCTTGAGCGGGGAAGCCTATTGAATGGGTAGAGCCCGTTCATTAACCACCTCGACGAGGCCGCCGGGAAGCGTTTCATGGAGGTATGAAGGATGTCCAATCGAAAACCTTGGAGGACAGCTTTCAAGAGCGAAAAATGGCTTTGGGTGCCCGGGATTGCGCTGGCGCTCATCCTCGCCGTCATCGTAAGAGGAGTCCGAACTCCCCCCAAGACCCAACTACCGGATTCCGAACCCACAATTTCGGTCTACATGCATGAGACCGGCGAAGTGAAAAACATGCCGCTTGAGACGTACCTGGAAGGCGTGGTGGCCGCGGAGATGGATCCCACGTGGCCACTAGAAGCCTTGCGCGCTCAAGCGATAGTGGCCCGGACCTTTACCCTTAAGAAGATGAGCGAAGGCGGAGTCCCCAAGAGAGGTACCCAAGCCAGCACCGACCCCAACGAATTTCAGGCTTACAACGCAGAAAGGGTCAACGATAGGGTGAAGCAGGCGGTGAGCGACACGAGGGGCCAGATAGTGCTTTACGGCGGAGAGCCGATAAACGCGTGGTTCCACGCAAGTTCCGGGGGCGTTACTGCCAGCGCAGTCGAAGGGTTGGGCTACAACAAAGAAAAAACTCCCTACGTGGCACCCAAGGACGACGTCCAGAAGGAACCTACCCAGACGTGGTACAGGACCTTCTCAAATGCCGAAGTAGCCCGGGCTGCCACCCAAGTCGGTGTCCCGATAGACCGCGTTGAATCCATAAAGATCGGCCGCAAGGGTCCCTCCGGCAGGGCCGAGGTGCTCGTCATAAACGGCAAGGAAGTCCCGGCTCCTTCGTTCAGAGTGGCGTTGGGTGCTTCGGCCATGAGGTCGACTCTCCTGGATTCGGTGTCTATGTCGGGAGATTCCATCGTCATGAAAGGACGGGGGTACGGCCACGGGGTCGGCATGTCCCAATGGGGAGCCTTTATCCTCGCCCAGCGGGGAAGTAAGGCGGAGGACATCGTAAAGTACTACTTCAATAACGTCAAAGTGGAAAAGAAGTGGCAATGAAGAGTCCCGGCTTCGTGCCGGGACTCTCCCAACATCAATCCTTAGAACCATCTTCGTGGAGGCAGGCTTACTTCTCCTGCTCCTTGCGCCTTTTGGCTTCCTCTATTATGGCCTCGGCTATGTTTCCGGGGACTTCTTCGTAGTGGTCAAACTCCATGGTAAAGAGGCCTCTACCTTGAGTCATAGACCTTAGGTCGATAGCGTACTTCTGGAGCTCCGCAAGGGGCGCGGTGGCTTTGATGACCTGGAAGTGCCCGCGGGATTCCATGCCCTGGATCCTTCCTCGCTTCTTGTTGAGGTCTCCCATGATGTCGCCCATGAACTGCTCAGGGACCGTGACCTCAAGCCTCATGATGGGTTCAAGCAAGATAGGATTGGCCTCGGTACATCCTTTCTTGAAAGCCAAAGAAGCGGCGATCTTGAAAGCCATTTCCGACGAGTCTACCGGATGGTAAGAACCATCGTACAGAGTGGCTTTGAGTCCGGTAACAGGGTACCCGGCGAGGACGCCTTCGACCATGGCCTCGCGCAAGCCCTTTTCGACTGCGGGGATGTACTGACGGGGAACGGCACCGCCGAAGATCTTGTCCACAAACTCGAATTCGCTCTCGGTGGGCTCAAACTCGATCCAGACGTGACCGAACTGCCCGCGGCCTCCGGTCTGCTTCTTGTGCCTTCCTTCTGCTTTGGACGAACCCTTTATCGTCTCGCGGTAGGGGATCGTGGGAGTCGTAAGGTCTACGTCAACTCCGAACTTCCTCTTGAGTTTGCCGGTGGTCACGTCCACGTGGACTTCGCCAAGGCCGGAGAGGATTGTCTCGCCGGTCTCCGCGTTCCTCTCCACCGTAATCGTCGGGTCTTCTTCGGTCAACCTGGTTAGCCCGGATGAGATCTTGTCTTCGTCTCCCTTTGTTTTCGGACGTACGGCGACCGAGTAGATGGGCGGCGGGAACTTTATTGGGCTGAACACTACGGGTTCCTCTTGCTTGCAGAGGGTATCTCCCGTGAGAGTGTCCTGGAGCTTGGCGACGGCGCCGATATCGCCGGCATTCACAACTGCCACAGGTTCCTGTGTCTTGCCTTTTATTGTGTATAGCTGTCCTATTCTCTCAACTTTGTTCCGGGTGGAGTTAAGCACCGTGCTGTTGGAAGCAAACTTGCCCGAGTACACCCTGAAGAGCGTAAGCTTACCGACATAGGGGTCGGCCGTGGTCTTGAACACAAGAGCAGAGAACGGGGCCGACTCTGAAGCCTCGCGCTCGACCTCGGCTTCTTGTCCCGGGACGGTCCCCTTTACCGGCGGTACGGCTTTCGGGGAAGGCAGGTAGTCAACCGCTGCATCCATGAGCTGGACGATGCCTATGAGTTTGGCGGCTGCGACCGGCACAACCAGGTAGATCCGTCCCATGGAAGAAGCCAGGCGCAAGCCCCGGAGGATTTCGTCGTCGGACAGGTCTCCTTCTTCCAGGTACTTCTCCATGAGCTCGTCGTCGCCGTCACAGGCGGCTTCCTTGAGCTGCTCCTTAACATCTGCCACCTGGCCGGTCAGGTCATCGGGCACCGGACCTTCGGTAACCTTTCCATTGGGTCCGGCCGTCAGCATGACGCCTCTTACAACGTCCACAACGCCTTTCAGGTTCGCTTGTTTTCCGACGGGAAGATAAAGGGGGGTAGCCCGCCCTCCAAAGGCTTCGTTGATCTGGTCCAGAGTGGTCTGGAAATCTGTGTTTTCTCTGTCCAGCTTGTTTACGACAATGAGGCGAGGAATCTCGTATTCGTTGGCGTACTGCCAAACGAGCTCCGTTCCGACCTCGATGCCTCCCGTAGCGTCGACAACCACGATCGCCCCGTCGCACACGCGGAGCGCTGAACGGACCTCGCCGACGAAGTCGAAATACCCCGGGGTATCCAGGATATTGAGCTTCTTACCTTTCCACTCAACGGGAGCGATAGACGTGGAAATGGTGGTATTCCTTCTTTGCTCCTCGGGGTCGAAGTCAAGGACCGATGTCCCGTCATCGGTACGACCGAACCGGTCGTTTCCGCCGGATACGAACAACATCGCGTCGCCCAGCGTAGTCTTTCCGGCTCCACCGTGAGAGATAAGAGCAATGTTTCGGATGTTGTCCGTAGAGTACTCTTTCAAAGCCATCTCCTCCTACGCTTGAGAAAAAACCTCCAAAGATTTTCGGGAAGAAACCAAAAAAGACAACAAAGCCGTAAGGCCACCTTAGTGCAACTCTCCATAGAATACCACTGAGAACACCAAGGAACACCAAGAATACGAGACGCTGCCTGGAAACCCGAGAACCACCTTTAGAAAAAGAAAGCCTTAAGAGCGAAAAAGAAAGCTCCTCGGGCATATTATCAATTCGCCAGCGGTGGGTGCAAGGGAAACCACCGTGATGAGACACATAAGGTGGCTCCCGCCTTGGGAGCCACCTTCCTTGGTCCGCTACTCAGCGGAAACTCGCCGCATACTTACCAGACATAGAACCAAGACTGGCTGACCACACGGTAATAACCGGTTCCCACGTTGGACCGGACATCCACCTGATAGCTGCCTCGCTCCAGGGGATCGAGCGGTATGAACACATACCTGGTTGCGCCGGCCTCGATGGTCCCGATGGACTGGCCGATTCCAACGTCACCCCTGTAGTCCCTGTCGCCTGCCTTCTTCACGAGGACCTGGTACCCATACTGGTAGGGCAGGGTGATGTCCTTGTCCGAAGTGTTCTTTATGGTAACCCGCAGCTTGGGGCTCCGGCTCCACCAGCTGGGCCCTATATACTCTACGCTGTACTCAAAGGGGTCCTTTGCCTGCCTGGGACGCAGGTTGATGTAGGCTGACGCCACAGGTGCCCACTTGGTCTCGGCGATGAAGTAGGCCTGAGCAAAGTAAGTGCCTGAACGGAGGTCGTTGGGAAGGGCCTCCTTGTAGGTCTTGCTCTGGCCTGCCCTGAACGTCTCCTCGACCAGTGCCTGGGTAAATACCTTGCCGTAGGCTGCTCTGTACGCTACCTTGCCGTCTCTCCAGAGCACAAAATCCGTCTTCATTCCACTGGGGGTGCTTACCTTTATTGGTCTGCGCGTCGGATTGTGAACGGTAAGGATAAGCTCGTTGGTTTCAGCCGAGTAATCGAGCCAGTACTGGAGCCCTGTGCCGTTCTTCGGGGCTTGTCCCCAACCGGGCCAGATCGGAAACGGCTCCCACCTGGCTTGCCACGGCGCCTCACGCCAGTTCACATTAGGCAGACGAGACGATTGAGGTGCAGCCATCGCATACGGCGCCAGAGCCATGATGGCTATGAGGACCACCATTACTGCTACGCTGATGCGCTTTACCACTGGTCATCTCTCCTATTCTTCTGGATCTGCGGTGATCACGCGCCATACTTCACCAAGGTCCGCGCGCCCCTCCGCTACCTCTGTATTCGGCCTGCATGGCTTTCTCGGGCCGCAGTTTACATAATAACACCACCGGCCCCGCTCTGCTCCAGAAATCTCTACCATAAACAGGCCATATACAGGTCTTTTTCATAGAGTAGGACAGGCATGGTACGCATCGTGTTCCGTAAAGTGGCTGGGATTTATTGGGGGGGCAAGATCCCGCCTTAATCCCCCATTCCTCCCTGTTATTCACAGGAGATGGCACTTATCCCCAGACTTGTCAACAGCATTCTACAGCGCCAGTCAGCGACACTTCGGGAACCGCGCCGCGAAAGCGAAAGCTCGAGCCTTAGTGAGGACCTAAAGAGCGAAAGCTTAAGCCTGAGAGAGGACCCCAAAGGAGGAACGCGCAACAGCCTTATAGAAGTCCAACTTGGGATAGTACTCTCAAGCACAATCTGGGATAGCGCCGCTCTTCCGGACAAAGGCGAAGGGGCGAGGCAGGTGGCGGAAAGGACAGCAATTCAGGATACAGACTCACCGGATCTTGACAGGCAATTTTTGGAGTTCTGCCGCTCCGGCCGCTTGGCAGGCGCGAAAGGTAACTTGGAGGCAGCCCGCTTTCTCAAGGAGGCCCTCGAACGCGAGGGATACACTGCTCACACCTTGGTGGACCGGGGCTTCGCCCTCCTGCCCGCCGTATTGGGCGTTGGATTCCTGGCCCTGGCGGTAGCCCACTTCCTTACCACTCGACGGTTTCCTTTCGTCATCTTAAGCTCCCTTATGCTGGCTCCGATGCTCAAGTCTGCGAAAAGCATGAGGGACGGCACTCCACTCGCAGTGTTCGGCGTCCGGCCAGCGGCAGGTGAATCAGAGGCTCCAACCGTGATCCTCGGAGCCCACTTCGATTCCGTCTCCCTCCTTCTTATCCAGGGCTCCTTTCTGGCGGCGTCGCTCTATGCGGTCGTCTTCATGGTTGGGGTCTTCGAGGTCGCATGTCTCGTCTCACCGCTACTTGCGGTGCTCATCTCCGCAGTGACAGGCTTTTTCCTGTACGGCAACGCATCCCCGGGGGCAGATGACAACGCGTCAGGCGTCTTTGCGGTCCTGGAGTGCGCGAGAAGGCTCAAGTCCGCTTCCAATGTGAATGTGGTGCCCGTGTTCTTCAATTATGAGGAAGAGGGCCTTTTCGGTTCCTTCGCGTTCACGCGGCGCTTCGTGGGAAAACGAGGCCGCGGGATCCCCGGGGTTAACATCGACCCCTCAAAGTGTTTCATGATCAACTTCGACTGCGTGGGAAGAGGCAAGAAGATATACATATCCGGGGACAAAGGCCTTGCCAAGATGATCCTAGACACGTCCGCGGCACGAGAATTGGGAGTCTCCTTGACCTCCTCTTACCCGTCGGACCACCTGTTCTTCGGCAAGCCGTGGAAGGCTCTGTCCTTCGCGAGGGCCGACCGCTGCTGGATGGTGAACCTCTCGTGGATCCATTCGCGGGCCGACGTGCCGGAGAAAGTAACCCTAAACTACATACGCGAGGTCGCTTTCATCGTGGTGGAGTTTGTGAGGAGCATCGGGAGCTAGTTTCATGCGTTTTATGTGCCGTTTGCAGCT
>DGDN01000027.1:20630-40258 GCA_002385465.1 Candidatus Fermentithermobacillaceae bacterium UBA3951 | reverse complement strand
TCTTGATGTACACGCTCTACCGGGTGGATGATCCTTCCGTCGGCGGCCCTGCCCGGTTCAACTTCATCTACGGTGAGGACTCTCCGTTCCCCGCAGCCGAAGAGATAACGATCATGGACCCTGAAGGAAACGTGGTGAGGACCATCTCCATGGAGGGCCAGTACGTGTCGCACGCGTACTGGCTGGAAGACGGCAAATCCCTGGTATTCCTGTCCGGTCCTGCGTCTTTCGGAAAGTGGGGCGAAGTTCTCTCAGCCGAGTATGAGTCAGTGTGGATAGCGGACATAACAGGTGAAAGCGGCCCCGTTAAGGTCGCCGACCTCGCGTCCATAGAGGCGGAAACCGGCGAGCACACGGCCTATATCTACCCTGTCGCCTCACTGCCGGAAGGGACCGGCGCGCTTATCAACGTCGCAGGAGCCAACACAGCTTCGGTCTGGCTGGTTTCGCCGGGCGCTCCCCCGTCCAAGGTAGCAGATGGCTGGTGGGAGGCTCCCAGGTTGACCCCCGTCTACGTCGACAGCGTCGTGGGGATCGTAGGGAGCGGCGGAGAGAGCCGTCTTTACGTGGTGGGGCCAGGAGAGGTCTCCGAGATCGGACAGCCGACTCCCGCAGGTCAGACCATAGCCGCATACACGGGAGAGCTCCTCATCACCTCGAACTACTTCTTTGGAGAGAAGAGGACCGACGTTGTAGTGCACAGGATGGTGAGTGAGAAGGTCTTGGAGTAGGCCATCGCTCGACTGTCGTAAAGCATTGAGGGCCGCGACGCTGAGTCGCGGCTCTCTGCTCTGATGTGGCTCTCTACTCTAGATGTGGCTCTCTGCTCTGATGTAGCTCTCTGCTCTAGGCTTTCTGCTCTAGATGTGGCTTTCTGCTCTAGATGTCGTTCTCTGCTCTGGATGTGACTCTCGCTTTGACGGGTGTTCTGAAGCTAGACCTAAGCAAGTAAGCGTGTGGCCCGTCGCCGGCTATCCCTTCTGTCTCTCCCTCATTTTCCTGTCCATGTCACGCCGGATGTCACGTTCTCGGATGGCTTCACGCTTGTTGTAGGTCTTGCGGCCCTTTGCAAGGGCCAGCTCAACCTTAGCCTTGCCGTTTCGGAAGTAGAGAGAAAGCGGTACGAGGGTATACCCTCGTTCGGCGACCCTCGATGCAAGCTTTCGGATCTCTCTTTTGTGCAGGAGGAGTCTCCTGGGCCTCAAGGGATCGTGGTTGAAGCGAGACGCAGGCTCATATTGGGCAATGTGTGCGTTTTGCAGGAAGACCTCTCCACCGATTACCTCGGCATAAGCATCGCTCAAGCTGGCTCTTCCCTGCCTTAGAGATTTCACTTCGGTCCCAATAAGAGCGATACCGGCCTCGACTACATCCTCGATAAAGTAGTCGTGGCGAGCCTTCCGGTTCTGGGCGATTATCTTTACGCCGTTAGACTTATCCACCGCTCACAGGTCCCCTCCGTACACCTACATCGGAAACAACGGCTCACAATCCGAGTTCCTTATGTATCCCCTGCATCGCCTCGAGACCGAGCGCTATGAAACGCTCGAGGCTCATCCCAAAGTCGGAGCAAGCCCTGATGATATCACGATTGGCGCCCCTTGCGAAAGACTTCTCTTTCATCCTGTTGATGACGAAGTCGACATCTATGGCAGACAGCTTTTTCTCGGGAGATATGAGGGCCGCCGCCACTATAAGCCCTGTAAGCGGGTCGGCGGAGTAGAGAACTTTGGCCATTAGCGTATCCCTGGAAAAACCGTGGACTTCATTGTGGGCTTTCACGGCCTCGACGATTTCAGAGTCAAATCCGAGCTCTTCTGCTATCTGGCCCGAGATTATGCTGTGGCGCTCAGGGTCGTCTTTTGTCTCTTCATAGTCAATGTCGTGAAGAAGCCCTGCCGCGCCCCACCGGTCCTCATCCTCGCCCAGCTCGCGGGCGATCCTCCTCATAACGGCTTCGACGGCCAAGATGTGTTTGAACAGGTTCTTCGTTTTTATCCGTTTCTGTACTTCGGCCACGATTGCATCACGCTGCATCAAACCGACTCACCTCGAATAGACTAGTATCTTCAGGCGGCAACATTGCCGGGCGGTTGTTTACCCGTCGCTTACCTGTTGCTCACCCATGGCTTACCCGCTGGTTACCTGTTGTCTGGCGGTTGCTCGCCGATGGCTGCCGCCTACCTTCCGGATACTTGCAAGTGGTCTACCGGCTTTCTGCTTGCCGCAATTCTACCCTAATCAGGCAGCGGATGCCATCATGGGCCATTGAAATCGAGGCATTTGAGCCGGGGCAAACCGGGGCAGGAGCCGGGGCAAACCGGGCCAAGAACCGGGCAAACCGGGCCCAGAACAGGGCAAATCGGGCACTTGTAGAGAGGCATTTAAAGGCGCCATCCCATAACAAACCCCGCCTGCCCGCGCGGGCGGCGAGGTGTTATGTGCTCTTGGCCCCTGAGAACATGGGTCCTGCCTTATTAGGCTCCGGCAGGAGACTATCTACCTACGCAGGATCGCCAGGGAAATCGAAGTGATCATGAAAGCGATGGCCAAATAGACGGTCAGCCTTGAGAGCAGGTCTTCCCAACCTTTCCGCCTACGCCCCATGAAGGACTCGGCACCACCGCCTCCCATGACGCCCATTCCGGCGCTCCTATTTGGCTGGAGTAACACTACCGCTATCAGGCCGATTGAAATCAGCCATTGAAAAGCCCTAAGGACATTCAGCAAACCTTTCACCCTTTCCGAACACGGGTCGCGCTCGTAATGCCAATTCTAGCATTAGGAGAAGATGAGAGTCTACCCACAATCAAACCCTTGGGAAAACCGCAGCCTACCTGCGTTCGCTGTCTCGAATGACTAGAGTTTGCCTGTAATCACGATCCGGCTTCCGTACTCAGCCTGAGGACCCAGTTCCTCCTCGATCCTGAGGAGCCGGTTATATTTGGCAACCCGCTCGCTCCTGGCAGGAGCGCCGGCTTTGATCTGCCCCGAGTTCATCGCTACCGCAAGGTCAGCCACGAAGGAATCTTCGGTCTCTCCGGAACGGTGCGAAACCAGGCACCTATAGGAAGCCCTGGCCGCCGTCTGCATGGTCTCAAGCGTCTCCGTGATGGATCCGACTTGGTTGACCTTTATGAGGACAGAGTTGCCTGCCCCCACGACTATGCCCTTCTCTAACCTTTCCTTCCTCGTTACAAACAAGTCGTCTCCAATTATCTGCACCTTATCGCCCAAGGTCTTTGTGAGGAGCACCCAACCCTCCCAGTCATCTTCCGAGAGGCCGTCCTCGATGGAGACGATTGGATAAGCTTTCACCCAAGATACATACTTCTCGACCATCTGAGTGCCGTCTCCTACCCAGCCCTCGCCGGACAAGACGTACTGTCCGTCTTTGTAGAACTCGGAAGCGGCGGCATCTATGGCCAGGTAGCAGTCTCTGCCGGGCTTGTATCCTGCTTTCTTTATGGCGTCGGTCAGGAGCTCGAGGGCTTCTTCGTTGGACTTGAGGTCGGGAGCGAAGCCTCCTTCATCGCCCACTGCCGTGGAAAGCCCTTTGGACTTTAGGATGGACTTTAGGACCTGATACACTTCGGCACCCATTTGAAGAGCATCCGAATAGGTCTTGGCTCCCGCCGGGACCAGCATGAACTCCTGGATGTCCACGTTGTTGTCTGCGTGCTTCCCGCCGTTTAAGACATTCATGAACGGGACGGGTAGCGTCCTCGCGCCGAGGCCGCCAAGGTACCTGTAGAGCGGGAGCCCTACGGACTCTGCCGCGGCAGACGCAACCGCCATTGAAACGCTCAAGATCGCGTTGGCCCCCAGCTTTGACTTCGTAGGCGTGCCGTCCAGCTCGATCATGCGCTTGTCTACGGCTGCTTGGTCCAGGGCCTCCATGCCAAGTACCTCGGGCGCGATGACTTCCATCACGTTTGCTACAGCCTTGGTAACGCCCTTGCCGCCGAAGGCCTTGCCTCCATCCCTAAGTTCAAGGGCTTCGTAGGTCCCTGTTGACGCGCCGGAAGGGACCATCCCACGGCCGAACGAACCGTCGCTCAGCACACAATCCGTCTCAATGGTGGGGTTTCCACGTGAGTCAAGTATCTGTCTAGCTCTAAGGTCGATAATCTCAGGCACTCTCCGACCGTCCTTTCTATTGAACTCTAAGTGATGATCAGGCTGTCCCGGTCCATTTCAGGGGGCTTCGGTATGCCCAGTAGGTGAAGGACCGTAGGAGCCACATCGGCCAGTACTCCTCGGCGGAGCCTTGCCCCTTTGTACTTCTCACCTACAAGAATGCAAGGCACAGGGTTCATGGAGTGATATGTATGTGATGTCGCACCCTGAGAAGCTTCGGCCCCCTCTTCCGGCGGGACCAGGTCTTCCACGTTGCCGTGGTCGGCGACAACCAGCGCGACACCGCCTTTCGCCAAGATGCCGTCCAGAAGTTCCCCGAGACAACGGTCCACCGTTTCAAGGGCTAGAACCGCCGCCTTATACACACCGGTGTGACCGACCATGTCGGGGTTTGCGTAATTCAAAACGATGAAGTCGAACTCATCTTTCTCAATGCGCCGTAGCGCCTCCTCCGTTACCTCCGGCGCACTCATCTCCGGTTTCATGTCGTAGGTAGGCACCGACTTGGGGGACGGGATCAAGACTCGCTCTTCACCCGGGAAAGGGTCGTCCTTCTTGCCGTTCAAGAAGAAGGTCACGTGGGCGTACTTCTCGGTTTCGGCGATCCTGAGCTGCTTTAGCCCGGCCTTGGAGACCACTTCGCCCAGTGTGTTATTGAGCGTAAGAGGCAGGTAAGCAAAAGGAGCCTCCATGCCTTCTTCATACCGCATCATCCCGCAAAAGTAGACGTCCGGACGGGGCCCCCGGTCGAACCAGTCAAAACTCTCGTAAAGGAACGTATATGACAGTTCTCGGGCCCTATCCGCCCTGAAATTGAAGAGGATAACGGCATCACCGTCGCGGACCGTGGCCGGGCCTCCCGGGACGTCAATTGCGGTCGGCTGCACAAATTCGTCCGACTCGTTTCGCGCATAGGCTTCCTCCAGCCCAGACCGCCAATCACTTGCCCTAAGGCCTTCGCCTTTGGTGAGTAGCCTGTAAGCGCGCTCAATCCTGTCCCATCTCTTGTCGCGGTCCATCGCCCAGTACCGGCCCGTCAGAGAGGCGATTGTCCCGGTAGAAAGCTCTTCCATCTTCCTTTCCAAACGCTCAAGGTAAGTCGCCGCCGAGCGAGGAGGTACGTCTCTCCCATCGAGGAAGGCGTGTACAAAAACCCTTTCCACACCGCTATCTCCGGCCATTTTGAGGAGGGCGAACAGGTGGGTGTCCAGGCTGTGCACTCCGCCGTCAGATACGAGGCCCATGAGATGGAGGGCCGACGACCTCTCTCGGGCATGTGCCATTGCGCCCAAGAGCGCCGGGTTCCGGAAGAACGATCCGTCCTCAATGTCACGGGAGATCCGCATCACATCTTGATAGACAATGCGGCCGGCGCCCATGTTAAGGTGCCCGACGTTTGAATCTCCCATCTGCCCGGGCATAAGGCCGACGGCTTCCGCCGAAGCGTCAAGGGTCGTCTGAGGAAATTGCCTGAGGAGCGCCGAAAACCGTGGTGTCCTGGCTTCGGTTGCTGCGCATACCTCCTTGCACGGGATGCCCCAGCCATCAAGGATTATGAGTGCCACCGGTCGATCTTTCATGAAGTCTACGCCTCCGCTCTAACCTGTCCGCCGGTCAGGTCTTGCCCTCAGCACCTCGAAGACCAGGCGAGCAAACTCAACCGGATCCAGACTGGCCCCGCCCACCAAAGCTCCGTCGATCTCTTCGCACATCATGAAAGAGCGGATGTTTGTCGACTTCACGCTGCCTCCGTAGAGCACCCTCACATCTTCGGATACGCCTTTCCCAAAGAGAGAATCAACGGTCTCACGGATGCGGCCAATCACTTGGGCTGCGTCGTCCGGTCGTGCCTCCTTGCCCGTCCCTATGGCCCAGACGGGCTCGTAGGCGATAACCACCTGGGAAACCTCTTCCTTCTTGACCTCGGAAAGACCGCCGGCAGTCATCTCCGAGTTCACTTTGAGAGCCTCGCCTTTCTCCCGCTCGGCCAAAGTCTCCCCTACACACAAAACCGGCTTGAGCCCCTCGTCCAAAGCTGCCCTAACCTTCCTAGCGACCATCTCGCCGGTTTCGCCCATGATGTGGCGCCTTTCGGAATGGCCCACGATAACGTACCGGCATCCAAGGTCCTTCAGCATGAGAGGGGATATCTCGCCGGTAAACGCCCCTTTTGCCTGCCAGTAAACATTCTGAGCCCCAATCCTTACGGGATAGGAAGCGAGAAGAGAGGAAAGGGCCGGGAGCGACGTAAACGGAGGGCAGATGAGGACCTCGGGCCACGGGTCACGAGTGGAATCCAGGAGAGACCGGACCTCAGGGATAAAAGCACCTACGAAAGACACGGTCTCGCCCACGGTCTTGTTCATCTTCCAGTTAGCAGCCAATAGCGGGACACGCAACTCAGATTCCCCCAATTCGTTAAGGGGCCTCCGGACCGTCTCCCTAAAGAGCTATCGCGGAGGCCTCTTCATTTCGCGTCAGTTCTTATCGAGCAGGACCGACACACCGGGAAGCTCTCTTCCTTCGAGGAACTCGAGGGAAGCCCCGCCACCCGTCGACAGGTGGTCTATCTTATCGGAAAGCCCCGACATCTCTACGGCAGACAGCGAGTCTCCCCCGCCGACAACCGTAAAGCCTCTCACACCCGCAAGTGCCGCGGCCATTTCAAGGGTGCCGCCCCTGAAAGGCTCGACCTCGAACACCCCCATGGGACCGTTCCAAAACACTGTCTTGGATTCCCCAACCACCGCCACATACGCCTTACGGGTCGCGGGTCCGATGTCCAGCGCCATCATATCCTCCGGTATCCCCTGAACATCCACGACCTTTGCAGGCATGCCGGCTTCGGGCGCGGCGGCCACCACCACGTCAACCGGGAGTAGGACCTTGGTGCCGCCCTTGGACGCCTTCTCGAGGATCTCCCTGGCCTCCTCTACCATGGAGGGCTCTGCCAGGGACTTACCTACGCTATGTCCTTGGGCCAAGAGGAACGTGTTTGCCATGCCGCCGCCTATGAGGAGGTTGTCTACCCTGTCAAGGAGGTTCTTGAGCACGGCCAGTTTATCCGAAACTTTGGCCCCTCCTATCACCGCAGTAAATGGCCGCTCGGGGTTTTCCATGAGTTTTCCGAGGGCCGCCACTTCTTTTTCCATTAAGAAGCCTGCGTAAGCAGGTATGTATGCGGCTATTCCCGCGGTTGAAGCATGGGCGCGGTGAGCTGCTCCGAATGCGTCGTTCACAAAGATGTCGGCCAGAGATGCCATATCCCTTGCAAAGTCGGGATCGTTCTTTTCCTCGCCGGGATAGAACCTTACGTTCTCCAAGAGGACGACCGATCCGGGAGACATCCCGCTCACATACGCCCCGACTTCAGGCCCTACGCAGTCACTTAGCTTTACGACTTTCCGGCCCAAGAGCTCGCCCAACCGGAGAGCTACGGGGTCCAAGCGTAGTTCGGGCACCACCTTGCCTTTGGGTCTTCCCAGGTGAGAGGCCAAGATAACCTTGGCCCCGTGAGAAATAAGGTGCTCTATGGTGGGGAGCGCTGCTCGAATGCGAGAATCGTCGGTAATCCTACCCTCTTTCATGGGCACGTTGAAGTCAACGCGCACAAAACACCGCTTGTCCTTGACCTGAGCGTCGCGTATGGTTTTCTTGGCCACTTAAGAGACCCTCCGTTCTGAAGGGCACTAGACGCCCTTGGATCCGATATGGGAGATCAGGTCGCACAGTCTCTCGCAGTAGCCCCATTCGTTGTCGTACCATGCGACGATCTTCACGAGCTCACCGATAGCCACAGTGGAAAGCCCATCTACAACCGATGATTCGCGCATACCCTTGAAGTCGCTGGATACGAGAGGAGCGTAAGTTATACCCAAAATACCCTTCAGCTGGCCTCCGGCGGCCTCTTCAAAGGCCTTGTTGATCTCTTCCGTGGTTGCCTTTTTGGTAAGCCTAACAACCAGGTCAACAACGGAAACAGTGGGTGTCGGCACGCGGAAAGCCACCCCGTTGAACTTGCCTTTGAGCTGCGGCAACACGAGGCTCACAGCCTTTGCGGCTCCGGTTGTGGTGGGGATGATGTTCAAAGCTCCCGCACGCGCCCGACGGAGGTCCTTATGAGGGAAATCCAAGATAACTTGGTCGTTGGTGTAGGAATGCACTGTGGTCATAAGACCTTCTTCAATCCCGAACTTCTCATCCAGCACCTTTGCGACGGGAGCAAGCCCGTTGGTAGTGCAAGAAGCGTTGGAAATGACGTTGTGCTTGGCGGGATCGTAAGAGTCGTGGTTCACGCCCATCACTATGGTAATATCCTCACCCTTGGCAGGCGCCGATATCACCACTTTGCTGGCACCGGCAGGATCGATGTGGGCCTTAGCCTTCTCGGCCTCGGTAAACCGCCCTGTTGATTCGAGGACTACCTGGACACCCAGATCCTTCCACGGAAGCTTGCCCGGCTCCCTTTCAGATAGCACCTTGACCATGCGGCCGCCGACAGTGAAGCCACCTTCGCAGAGCTTAACTTCCTCAGGAAGCGTGCCGTAGTTGGAGTCGTACTTGAGCAGGTGGGCCAGAGTACCGGGGTCTGTGAGATCGTTTACGGCGACTATCTCAATATCTTTCCTGGCCATGGCCGCCCTGTAGAACCGCCGTCCGATGCTTCCAAAACCGTTTACCCCTACCCGTAGCATGGAATCTACCTCCT
Organism: Candidatus Fermentithermobacillaceae bacterium UBA3951; assembly: GCA_002385465.1. GTDB lineage: Bacteria > Bacillota > Sulfobacillia > Fermentithermobacillales > Fermentithermobacillaceae > UBA3951. The sequence goes on along the minus strand of DGDN01000027.1, from coordinate 31,410 downwards.
GTGTAGTGGTGCCGCCTCGTATTAGAGAATAAAGGCCGCGCCCCCATTATATCCCTATGTGGAAAGGAAGCCCACCCCTTCGAAGATCTCGCCTCCTTGGGCGGACGCCGGTCACAGGTAGAGGATGAGCCCCAGGGCACCCGCAGCCAAGAGCACCATGACCGGATCTTTTCGAAGACCCAGGATGAGAGCTGCTGAAACGGCCGCTATGACTCCCGGGACGAGACCTGTGAGCGTCGAAGGGACTACCGACAACGCGGCCGCCACAATGAGGACAACCACCACCGGGCGGATTCCCCTGAATATGTCTTTCACCAAAGCCACGTCGCGATACTTGTAGAAGAGAAAACCGAGGATGAGCATGATCGTGAACGACGGAGCTACGACTCCCGAGGTGGCGGCCACCGAACCCCAGAAACCTGCCACCTTGTACCCGATATATGTCGCGGAGTTGATGGCGATTGGGCCGGGGGTAGCCTGGGAGAGGGCTACTACGTCGATAAACTCACTCATGGTGAGCCACCCGTTGGAGTTTACGACCTCGTGGGATATGAGGGGGATCATTGCATAGCCCCCACCGAAACTGAAGGCACCTATTTTGGCAAACGTGAAAAAGAGCCTGAGAAGCAATTATGTTTCCTCCTTGGCCGGGCCCGGCTACTTAAGGTCCCGGTCTTCCGCGAGACTTCCTTCGTGAGCCGCTTTTGGACTTTCGCCGGGATCCGGTGCTTCCGAGACCCCCGTTTCTCCGAGAGTCCCACCTTGTTCCCTCGTCCGGGTAGACCGCCTCGCCCTATAGCCCGACACGATCCCCAATAGACCCGACACAAAGACCGCAGTGACGGGCCCCTGACGCAGCACGAAAAGGAGGAATGCGCCGGCGGCAACGTACCATAGATCGCTCCGTTCCTTCACCGAATTCTTGCCCACTTGCCATACGGCAGCCACCAGGAGACCCAAGATAGCGGGCCTCATCCCTCGAAAAATGGCATCGATGGCGGGAGAATTCTTGTACCTGACAAGCACCGAAGCGAAGGCCAGTATGACCAGGAAAGAGGGCATTGCAGCGCCAAAGACCGCGGCCAGGGCACCACTTTTCCCCCGTATCTTGTACCCGGTAACCGTAGCCGTGTTGACGGCTATTGGACCGGGTCCGCTTTGGGCAATGGCCAGGAGGTCGACGAACTCAGAGTCCTCAAGCCACTCTCGTCGTTCAACCAGTTCCCGCTTGATGAGCGGGATCATGGCCCACCCGCCGCCAAAGGTGAACGCACCTATCTTAAAAAAGCTCCAGAAGATTGAGATGAACGATGCAGTCTTCTCTTTCGTCTTTATCGCCTCCGAAGGATGGTACACCCACCCATTATAGCATTACCAAGACAAAAAGCCCCTCTTTGGGGGCTTTTTCTTCCGGAGCCGGTTGCTATACCAGATAGTCCTTGAGCCTCTTGCTTCTCTGGGGATGTCTCAGCTTCCTGAGCGCCTTGGCCTCAATCTGCCTTATCCTCTCTCTCGTCACGCCAAACTCACGACCCACTTCCTCCAGAGTACGGGCTCTTCCGTCGTCAAGTCCGAACCTTAACCTCAGGACCTTCTGCTCCCTCTCGTTCAGAGTGCCGAGAACGCTCTCTATCTGCTCCCTGAGAAGCAGGAACGAAGCCGCTTCGACGGGCGCCGGAGCGTCCTCGTCTTCTATGAAGTCTCCCAGATGGCTGTCTTCTTCTTCGCCGATGGGAGTCTCCAGAGAAACCGGCTCTTGAGCAATCTTGAGGATCTCTCTCACCTTGTCGGCAGAGATCCCCATCTCCGCACCTACTTCCTCAGGCGTGGGCTCCCGGCCCAACTCCTGGATGAGGTGACGGGAAGTCCTGATCAGCTTGTTGATGGTCTCAACCATATGGACGGGTATCCTGATGGTCCGGGCCTGGTCGGCAATGGCTCTGGTTATCGCCTGCCTAATCCACCAGGTGGCGTAAGTCGAGAGCTTGAAGCCGCGCCGGAACTCAAACTTCTCAACGGCCTTGATGAGGCCCATGTTGCCTTCCTGGATAAGGTCGAGAAACTGCATCCCGCGCCCTACATATCGCTTGGCGATGGACACCACAAGGCGCAAGTTCGCTTCAATCAGCCGGCTCTTGGCCTGCTTGTCGCCCATCTCCATCCGCTTCGCCAGCTCAACTTCTTCTTCGGCGGTAAGAAGGGGCACCCGCCCTATCTCCTTGAGGTACATGCGGACCGGGTCATCCAGCGCGACTCCTTCCGGAACGCTCAGGTCTATCTCGGTAGGCTCGTCCACTTGGGCGCCCTCAGGCATGTCCTCATCGGCATCTGCCTCCAAAGAGGCGGCTTCCAGCGTCTCAGAGGCTTCATCGTCGCCATCTCCGTCTGCCTTGACACTTACATCCTGACCCTTTTTCACGTTCAAAACGTCGATCCCGAGGTCTTCAAAATGCTTGTAAATGTCATCAATCTGTTGAGACGTAAGATCCAGCTGACTGAGCGCGTCGGCAATTTCCGAATAGGTCAGAAAGCCCTTTCTCTGGCCCTTTTGAACTAGTCCCTTTATTGCCTCAATATTGGCCGGCTCCAATTCCTTCAAAACCTTTCCCTCCTGGGAACACCTACAGCGCCGAACCATCGCTCGCGTCTCCTGTAGATTTCAATTGCTTCAGCAACCGTTGATAGTCCAAGATCGCTTGGGTGAGCGCAGCCTGATCTTTGGTACGCTCAGCCAGCGCTATTGTCTCACGTAGTTCTTCCAACCTTTCTCGTCTCATACTGCGGATACAATCATCCAGTATCCTCGGAGCTGAGTCCCGGGAAACATCTCCGAACCTTAGACAGAGCTCGGCTACTTGGGCCTGGATTCTCTCGTCTGCCACAGTGTCCGGTGAACCTTCTCGGAGGATCTTAAAGAGCTCTCTCAAGACCGGGTCGGCAAAATCCTGCTCACCAAGAGTTTCCATTGCCTTTTTGAGTAATTCTGGGTTTTCGATGAGACACCGGATTACTCCTTCTTCAGCCTTCCTCCGAACTACACTAACTTCGATATCTGTCGGCTTCTTTCCTCCTGTCTTATCGACTCTTTTGGAGCCGCTGGCAGGATTAGGCTGCCTTTGGTTGTCATAACCAGTAGTATCCCTGTTTTGGGGGTCTTTATACTTTCTCGCCTTCTTAGACTTTCTCCTGTAAGTTTCGACATCCCTGTTAAGGGAGTCTGTCGGTACCGCCAGATCTCTTGAGAAATCCTCAATATAAGCCGAACGCTCAAAATCGCTGGAGAGCGAAGCGAGCACAGGGACCATAGCCTCCATGACCCTGATCTTCCCTTCCATACCCAGGTGGGCGTTTTCCCTTCTCGCTTCGTCGTATATGAACTGGATATCGGGAAGGGCCTCATCCAAGAGTTTTTCGTAAGCACCGGGCCCCTCTGTCCTCAAGAATACGTCCGGATCTTTGGAACCGGGCAGCGACACGATCCTAGTCCTTCCGCCGGCTTCTCTGAAAACGTCTATGCTCCTCCGGGTCGCGCGCTTTCCCGCTTCGTCCCGGTCATAGACCAGGTAAACCTCACCGGTAAGGAGCAAGAGAGCCCTGGCCTGCTCCCTGGAAAGAGCAGTGCCCATCCCCGCAACCGTATAGTCTATTCCATGTTGGAAGGACATGATAACATCCATGTAACCTTCCACAACGCACACCCTGTCTTTCCGCCTGATCCCGGGCTTGGCCAAGCTTAGCGCGTAAAGTTCCCTGCCCTTTCGAAATACGGGCGTCTCAGGCGAGTTTAGGTACTTGGGGGTCTCATCTCCAATAGCGCGCCCCCCAAATCCAATAAGGGTCCCTGCCGAGTCGTAGATTGGAAAAGTCACGCGGTTCCTGAACCTGTCGTAGTAACCCCCGCTTGGTCGCTCGAGGAGCAAACCGGCCTTTAGAAAATCGCCTTGGTGAAAGCCGCTCCGCTTCGCGCTCGAGGCGATAAAATCCCACTCATCGGGGGCGAATCCCAAACCGAACTTGTCAATGATCTCCCGCGAAAGGCCCCTCGTCTCCAAATACTTCAGGGCGTCTTTTCCCCTTGACCCGTAGAGCATGTCTCTAAACTTCGACTGAGCGAACTCGAGGGCATCCAGTAACCTCTTGTTTTCTTTCCTACGTGACTCATCGCCTCTATATCGTGACCGGGAAGGCAAGCGTACGCCGGCCCTTTGGGCGAGTTTCTCCAGGGCTTCGGGAAAAGAGAGGCCTTCCCTCTTCATGAGGAACGTAAATGCGTTCCCGCCCGCACCGCATCCAAAACAGTAGAAAAGCTGCTTGTCCGGGTCTACCGTAAACGAGGCCGTTTTCTCTTCGTGAAACGGGCATAGACCCACATAGTTCTTCCCCGTCTTTCTGAGTCTTACATACTCAGAAATGAGGGCGACAATGTCGGTCCTCATTCTCACTTCCCGGGTGATATCGTCTTCGACAAATCCCTTAGACATGGCAGAACCTCACAGAAAATTGCGCTCCCCGTCAGGAAGGATCGAGCCCCCAGGTTGACGGGACAAAGGCCAGCCGGTACTTATGAATGGCAAAGCGGTCCGTCATCCCCGAAACATAATCGCAGGCCCTCACCTGAGGGTCTATTATGGCGGAGTAAGAACCGCCGATCATTTCAGGATGACGTGAGTAGTAATGGTATAGAGCTTCGACAACTCCCTTGGCCTTGTCCTCCTCCTTCTTGGCCGGGGAATCGATATATACGCGGTCGAAGAGGAACTCTCTCAATATCTTGAGCGCCTCTAGACAATCGCCTGACAGGGAAACCCGGCCCTTTTCGAGGCTCTCTCCGATAACGGCTCTAACAAGGGTGTTGATCCTTTCGCCGTGAGTTTTGCCCAGGACGCGGATGGCTTCCGCCGGAAGGTCTTCCGGCCGGAGCACACCTCCCCGGATCGCGTCGTCGATATCGTGGTTCACATAGGCGATACGGTCTGCCAGCTGGACGCACCGCCCTTCTTCGGTAGACGGGGTCTCCCTCCACGGGTGGCATTTTATGCCGTCTCTTACTTCCCAAGTGAGGTTCAACCCTCCGTCTTCGAGGACGTCTACGACGCGTAAGGATTGCCGGTTGTGCTCGAAACCGCCCGGATGGATGCGGTTTAGTACTTCCTCCCCTGCATGGCCGAAGGGGGTGTGGCCCAGGTCATGACCCAGCGCAATGGCCTCGGTCAAATCCTCATTGAGCCTTAAAGCCCTGGCAATGGTACGGGCGATCTGGCACACCTCAAAGGTATGTGTGAGCCGCGTCCGGTAGTGATCGGCTTCCGGGGCGATGAAGACTTGGGTCTTGTCTTTAAGCCGCCTGAAGGCTTTGGAGTGGATGATCCTGTCCCGGTCCCTCTGAAACGCCGTCCGGATCGGGCACGGCTCCTCTTCTATGAGCCTCCCCCGGCTCTTGAAAGAACGAACGGCGATAGGCGACAGCGTCCTATCCTCAAGTTCTTCAGTTTGTTCCCGGATCCCGAGCTTCTCGAACTGGGCCATTTACGAAACCACCCTCCAAGCAAGAGGAAGACTCCGGATAACATATTCGGAGTCTTCCTGACATTTCCCTACCGTAGGGCTCCCGGCGAGGGACCTCCCGGGGCCCGGCAGAATCCTGCTTATCCGTTCTTGAGGACTGCGTGAGCCGCAGCCAACCTGGCTACGGGGACCCTAAACGGCGAGCAAGACACGTAGTCCAAACCTACTATGTGGCAGAACTCGACCGAGTCAGGATCTCCGCCGTGTTCGCCGCAGATGCCGATCACGAGCTCCGGACGCGTCGAGCGACCGAGGTCCACGGCCATCTTCACCAGTTTTCCTACGCCGCCCCTGTCAAGCACCTGGAACGGGTTCTCCGGGAGTATCTTCTGGTCGAGATACACGTGGAGGAACTTGGCCTCGGCGTCGTCGCGGCTGTAACCGAAGGTCATCTGGGTAAGGTCGTTGGTCCCGAAGGAGAAGAACTCGGCGTGTTTGGCTATCTCGTCGGCGGTGAGACAAGCCCTCGGGAGCTCTATCATCGTGCCGACGACGATCGGGAAGTCCATGCCGCTCTCCTTACGGATCTCCTCGCCGATCCTCACGACCATTTCCCGGTTGAGCTCGAGCTCTTTCGCTTCTCCTACGAGGGGGATCATGACCTCAGGCTTCACATCGGTATACCCGTCCTTGAAGAGGCGAGCAGTGGCCTGGAAAATGGCCCTTGCCTGCATCTCGTAGATTTCAGGCCAAAGGATTCCGAGCCGGCACCCTCTGAGTCCCATCATGGGGTTGGCCTCGTGAAGCTCTCTGGCCATCCTCAAGGTGTTTTCGACTCTCTCGATCTCACCCTGCGGCGCTTTCTGGTGCCTCATTTCCACCAGTTTGACCGCAAGTTCCTCGGTTGACGGCAGGAACTCGTGGAGCGGCGGGTCGAGGAGGCGGATGGTCACTGTATAACCCCTCATGGCCTTCAAGATCTCGTAGAAGTCGCCCTCCTGCATGGGCAGGAGCTTATCTAGGGCTGCCTTACGCTCTTCCACGGACGTGGCCATGATCATCTCTTGGACAACCGGAAGCCTGTCGGCGCCCATGAACATGTGCTCAGTCCTGCAAAGGCCTATCCCGGTGGCGCCCAGCTCGCGGGCTTTCTTCGCGTCGGCGGGAGTATCGGCATTGGCCTTTACGCCCAGCCTCTTGATTTCATCGGCCCACTCGAGGATCTCCTGGAAGGCCCCTCCTATGCTCGGCTCGACCAGAGGCACGGCGCCGATATAGACATTGCCCGTTGAGCCGTCGATGGAGATGATGTCTCCTTCCTTGATTTGCGCCTTTCCAATGGTTGCCCTGCCGTTCTCAATGTCCAGATGGAGCGCCTCGCAGCCGACAATAGCCGGCTTACCCATTCCGCGGGCCACAACCGCCGCGTGACAGGTCATTCCTCCTCGCGAGGTCAGGACTCCCTGGGCATAGATGATACCGGGCATATCTTCGGGCTTGGTCTCGGGCCTAACGAGGATTACCTTTTCACCGGCCGAACCCAGTTCTTCCGCCTTCTTGTAATTGAAGACGACGGCTCCAATGGCTGCTCCGGGGGACGCCGGAAGTCCCTGTCCGGCCACTTCCAGCTTTGCGTTGGGGTCCACTCCCCTGTGGAGCATACGGGAGACTTCCTCGGGCTTTACACGCTTAACCGCTTCCTTCTTGTCGATGCGCCCTTCTTTGACCATCTGGCGCGCGATCTCCAGTGAAGCGGCAGCCGTTCTCTTTCCGGTCCTGGTCTGCAGCATGTAGAGCTTCCCGTGCTCAACGGTAAACTCCATGTCCTGCATGTCTTTATAGTGGTCCTCCAATATGGCGGCCACTTTCTTGAGCTCCTCGTAAGTCTCCGGCAAGTCCTCGGGCATCTGTGAGATAGGCTTGGGGGTGCGGATACCGGCCACAACGTCTTCGCCCTGGGCATTTACCAGGTACTCGCCGTACAGTTCGTTCTCACCGGTTGAGGGGTTCCGGGTGAACATAACACCGGTACCGGAGTTAAATCCCATGTTCCCAAACACCATCATCTGGACGTTTACCGCAGTACCCAAATCGTCGGGGATCTTGTTGATCTTCCGGTATACGATGGCACGCTCGTTGTTCCAGGATTTAAACACGGCCTCGACGGCCATCCGGAGCTGTTCCATGGGATCATCGGGGAACTCGATGCCGGCCTTCTCCTTCACGACCTCGCGATACCCGGCAATGATCTTATTCAAGCCCTCTACCGAGATTTCGTAATCGTACTTTACCTTTTCGGCTTCCCGCTGCTTGACGAGTATGTGTTCGAATTCGTCGTGATCCACTCCCAAAACAACGTCGCCGAACATCTGCATGAACCTTCTGTGGCAGTCCAGCGCAAACCTCATGTCGTTCGTCTGCTCATAGAGGCCTTGCACGCTGTCCTCATTGAGACCGAGGTTTAGAATGGTATCCATCATGCCCGGCATGCTGATTACGGCACCCGAACGTACGGAGACCAGGAGGGGATTGGTCCTGCCGCCGAACTTCTTGCCGGTGGTCTCCTCAAGGCCCTTTACATGTTCCTCAACTTGCTCCCATAGCCCCGGAGGCATCTTCCCTCCCTGCTTGTAGTACTCAATGCAGGCCTCGGTGGAAATCGTGAATCCTGGCGGTACAGGAAGGCCTATGCGGGTCATTTCAGAGAGCCCCGCGCCCTTTCCGCCGAGGATAGAGCGCATGTGCTCTCCGCCTTCCTTGAACCGATAAACGAACTTTTGTGCCACTATAACGCCCCCTAGTTTTCTTTTTCGAAAACCGACGCCGCCCGCAGGCGGCGGATCGTCCTTTGTGCCCAGGCTATTTTACCCGCTGGGGACAAGCGATTTCAACAATGAGAAATCGGCGTAGCCCATCCAGTAACCGGCCACCATGCCTAAGAGAGCCAGCCTGTTCTCCCTGAGGGGCATATCGTCGGTCATGATGAGCACTTCGTCCAGACACCTATCTATGTAAGGCTTGAGTTCCACGAGGAGCCTCAGGTAGCCCGCGTAATCAGCGGACTCAAAGGCCTTCCCGAGCGGTTCTTTACGCACCTTTATCGCCTCGTAGAGACGGGCTTCCGCATCTTCTTTGAGAAGCGCCTCCTGAACCTCTCTTGAAGCCCCGGATTTCCCCAGGACCCCCACCCTGCGCCAGCCTGTCACAAGATCGGCCAATTCGGCGGTCCCGACAAGATCTGTGAGCGCTTTCGCCATACCTTCGGCCCGGGCAAGCCTCGTCTCGTTGCCCGACAAGACGGCCCTCACTACCTCCACAGGAATCCCCTGCTCGTGAAGGACCGTCTCCAGACGGGCTTTGAGAAAAGCCTCCATCCGCGGCTTGGCTTCGGGAGACGGGTCGCTCACAACCCCAGAGGCGAGCTGTATAGGAAGTGCAGTTAAGTCTTCCATCGTGAGGTCGTATCCGTGGCCGGTCACAATCGCCACTACCCCAAGGGCGTTTCTCCGGAGGCCAAGCGGGTCCTGGGAACCGCTTACCTCGATGCCCAAAGCGAAAGACACCGCAAGCGTATCCAGCTTGTCAGACAGGGCGACGATCGACGGAGCCCCTTTTGACGGAATACCGTCTTTAAGGCCCCTGGGCATATAATGCTGGGCGATCGAGCCGGCAACCAGAGGATCCAGTCCTTCCAGGTCGGCATACCGGCCCCCCATTATCCCCTCAAGTTCCGGAAACTCCCGGACCATTGCCGTAAGGAGATCTGCTTTAGCGAGAAGCGCAGCCTCTTTAGCCGCCTTCGCCTCGGCTTCCGAGAGCCCGAGAGTCCGGGCCAGACACCCGGCGATCTCTTCCATCCTTTCGGCTTTGTCTCGCATACTGCCTGCGTTCTTTATGAAGCGGACGCCCTCAAGCCGGGGGAGTAAGTCGAAGAGAGAGACTTTCCGGTCTTGGTCAAAGAAGAAACTGGCGTCTTCGAGCCTCGCGCGTAGGACCCACTCGTTCCCCTTCCTGACCGTCTCGATACCGGTCTCCGGGTCGCCGTCACGCACGCCTATGAAGGCGGGGCGTAAGTGCCCATCGCCTCCGATAATGGGGAAATACCTCTGGTGATGGCGCATGGACGTGACAAGGACGTCCTTCGGAAGCTCCAGGTATTTGGAGTCAAACCGTCCGACGAAAGGAGAGGGGTGCTCGGATATGGAGGCGACTTCAGAAAGCAGCTCCTCATCCAAGAGCGGCCGGCCGCCTTCTCCGGCCGCAAGGCGCTCGGCCTCCCGGAGTATCCGCTCTATGCGTTTTGCGCCGTCCACTTCGACGAAAACCGACGACATGACCCGGAAGTACTCCCTGGCCGACGGGACATAGGCTTCTTTGGGGTGGAGAGAACGGTGGCCGTAAGTCACCCTGCCGGCAGCCTTGCCTGCGACCGTAAGGGGCATCACTTCCGTATCGTAGAGGCTCACTACCCACCGGATAGGCCTGAACCAGCGCCAGTTCTCCTCGCCCCAGCGCATGGGATGCGGACATTCAATCCCCATGACCACACCGGGGATGACCTCCGGCAGCACCTCTATTACTGGCCTGCCTTTCTCCTGCCTTTCCCCGTAGACGTATTCGCTTCCGGGCTCGCCCTCCAGTGTCACCTGGGAAGGCTCAATTCCGAGGGACTTGCAGAAGCCGAGGAGGGCCCTTGTCGGGTTCCCGTCTGCATCGTACGCGGCCTTCCTGGAAGGCCCCCTCACGCGCGACACTGCGTCTTCACTCATCTCTTCGAGCCCGCGGACGTAAAGGACGAGCCTGCGCGGTGTCCCGTACGCCTCCATATCTTCAAACCGCAGGCGGGCCGCTCGAAAAGCCTCGGCTGCCCTATATTTCAAGTCCTCCACCGCACCGGGAAGATATCGGGCCGGGATCTCGTCAGAACCGATCTCCAGGAGGTAATCACCGGTCAACTCGAGGACACCTCCTTAGACTTCACGTAGACTCTGGCGCAGTCTCTGGTCATAGCCCTGACTCTTAGCAGGTAGTTCTGCCTTTCGGAAACGGAAAGCGCCCCCCTGGCATCCAATAGGTTGAAAAGGTGAGAACACTTGAGGGCGCAATCGTAGGCGACCAGGAAGAGCCCTTCTTTAAGGAGCCGCCTGCACTCGGCTTCCCACTCGTCAAACTGCCTCCGGAGGAGGTCCGTGTCGGCGTGGAGGAAGCCGTAGGCCGAGAACTGCTTTTCTTGTTCAAGATAAACGTCTTTGTATGTCAGGCCGGGCGACACCTC
>DGDN01000027.1:13179-20386 GCA_002385465.1 Candidatus Fermentithermobacillaceae bacterium UBA3951 | reverse complement strand
ACCGTAGGTGATCTCGCACGATATGGGGTTTATCTGAATGCCGCCTACCTCTTGAAAGTAGGTGAACTGGGTGATCTCGTTTCCGTCAAGCCACACTTCCCAGCCAAGCCCGTAGGCGCCCAAGGTCGGCGACTCCCAGTTATCCTCGACAAAACGTATATCGTGGTCCTCGCGCCTTAACCCTAGGCGTTCCAGGGACTCTATGTACATCTCGACCACCATGTCAGGCGGCGGCTTCAAGATGACCTGGAACTGGAAGTAGTAACCCGCGCGGTAGGGATTGTCTCCGTAACGGGCATCCGTAGGCCTCCTGCAAGGCTCAACATAGGCTATCTTCCAGGGCTCGGGCCCCAAGACTCTGAAAAACGTAAACGGGTTAAAGGTGCCGGCCCCTTTTTCCAAATCATAAGGCTCGCCGATGACACAGCCCTTCTCAAACCAGAAATCCTTAAGGGCCGACACGACTTCCCGAAAGTACAAAAACTTGCCCACTCCTAAAGCTCCCTCCCACGCCCCTAAAGCCGGTAAGATTGGGCGTATCTTCTCTAACACAGATGCCTACTCCTGCTCACTCCCCTATGCGCCCTCGTCTTCTAGCTTTTCCACAAGCGATAGGGATTTAGGACGCTTTCCGAGGACATGAGCCACATATTCTCGCATCATCTTTGCCGCCTCGTCTCTAACTTGACCTCGCGCGACTACGTTGGGCCTGTTTGGTGAAGCGGCAATGAGCGAAAGAGTCTTGATGCTGCCTGACGATACCGGCATAAGGATACCGGGGCCCTCTTCTTTCGCATGACACTTATCGCACAACACGCCGCCCGCCGGGGCAGAAAAATAGGTCGTTCCTACCGGGACCTTTCCGCACTTCAGGCAGCTCTCAAGCGAAGGCATGAACCCGGCACTCTTGAGAAGCCGGAGCTCGGCCCACCTCGCGACGGTCCAAAGCTCCCGGGCCTCCTGGAGGCCCGCTAAGATGGCGATAAACAGGTGGTATACACCCGAGTTCCTCTCATGCTCCGGCATTAGGCCCGATACGATCTCCGCAAGGTAGCTGGCGTACACGACTCTCGCGTAATCGGAGACGATCCCGGGGTGAGAATCCAAGAGAGAAACCTGGATGACCCGTTCCAGAGATGATCCCCTGCCGTAAAGCTGGAAGTCAGCCCGGCTGAACGGTTGGGTGACCGCAGCAAGACGGCTATTTGGCTTACGGGCTCCCCGCACGACTGCCCTTACCAGGCCCTTTTGGAGAGTAAGCAGCGTTACTATCCGGTCGTGTTCCCCTAGATCGACCGAAGAAAGCACTATGCCTTCCGTTTGGTACAGCACTAGGTGCCCTCCTTATCTCCGGCTTCGAAGCACCCCGGAAGCCGCCCTTTGGGAAAGCGAAACTCTACGAAGAAGAGCCCGACTAGTGAGGGGACCACAACGACGCACGTGTACGCTATGAAGAGGGCCAATCGTTCTCGGAGGAGGCTCCTGAGCCTTTCGGGGAAGTCAAGCAAGGCGGGGAAAAACGCCACAACGCCGATAAAGGCGGCAAAAACCGAGGCAATGAGCACTCCTGCCGCAGCCACATCTTTAACCACCTTGGCGGCAGGATGATACCGGGGTTCAAGGATATCAACCATGGATTCGGTCAAGGTGTTGACCACCTCGGCGACGAGGACTCCGGCGGTTGCCAGGACCACCATGAGGACCTCAAGTCTCCCCACCCCCAGGAAAATACAAGCGGCCCCGACCAAGGTGGCCATCGAGACGTGGATACGCATGTTCCTCTGAGTAAGGTAGACGTAGGAGAGGCCTTCCATCGCATGGACGAAACTCATGACGACCGGCCGGAAAGAAGGTCGGGGGGCCCCTAGGTCTTGGGGCTGAGATACTCCCTTAGGATCTCGTCTTGGCGTTCCCACATTACCGCCTCTTTCAGAGCCGTATCATGATCGTATCCCAAAAGATGCAGCGTTCCATGTATGAGGAGAAAGCCCACCTCTTCCCGGAAGGTCTTCCCCGCGCTTTGTGCCTGCGCCCTGGCCGTATCCAGAGAGATGACAATATCGCCCAGGAGCTCAGGCATTCCTTCTGCCTCAAAAGGCTCCGGTCCTTCGCCCTCCAAGAGGGCGAAAGACAAGACGTCGGTAGGACCGTCTATGCCCCTGTACTCCTTGTTAAGACGGGCGATGAACTCGTCCGAAGCGAAGACGACCGAAACCTCCCATTCGCCGTCCGCACGGCCCTCAGACTCCAGACACAGCGCTACCACTTCTTCGGCAAGGCGCATGAGACCGGCCTTTTCTTCCGGGGAAAGATGCGCTTCCGTCGAAAACTGAACCTCGACCGGCACGTTCCGGGCCTCCGTCACACCCTACTTGGTTTTCTGCTCGGGATATTCTATCCTCGTATGGAACATGCCCGCAAGCACCTTGGTGAAGGTCTCAGAGACCGTGTCAAGCTCCTTGAGGGTAAGATCACAGCGATCGAGCTGGTGGTCGAAAAGGCGGTCGTTTATCATCTTGCGGACAAGAGATTCTATCCTCGCCGGCGTAGGTTTCGATAGAGCGCGAACGGCCGCCTCGACGCCATCGGCGAGCATCACCACGGCAGTCTCCTTGGTGCGAGGGCGGGGCCCTTCATACCTAAAGTCCCATTCCTCCGGGACTCTCGCGTCTTTGCCGCCCGAGCCTTCCTGAGCCTTGTTGTAGAAGTAAGAAGCCAGCATCGTACCGTGATGCTCGGCGATGAAATCCTGTATCACTTGAGGCACCTTGTGTTCTCTTGCAAGCTCCAGGCCGTCTCGTACGTGAGACATGATGACCGTGGCTGAAAGGGTCGGGCTCATTTTGTCATGAGGGTTATCCATGCCCTGGATCTGGTTCTCAGTGAAGAAGTAGGGACGCTTTATCTTACCCACATCGTGGTAATACGCTCCGACCCGTGCGAGCAGGCTATCTGCCCCGATGGCAGTGGCGGCTGCCTCAGCCAGGTTCGCAACCATTATGCTGTGGTGGTAGGTGCCGGGCGCCTCCAGAAGTAGGCGGTGGAGAAGCGGGTGTTCCGGGTTGGAAAGTTCGAGGAGCTTGATCGGGGTTATGATCCCGAAGGCCGCTTCGAAGAGAGGCAAGAGGCCGACCGCCAAGACGGCTGAAAAGGGCCCATTGACCATCACCATGAGCATATCGCGCCACGAGAGGACGTCGTCCAAGGGCACCGTACCTGTAAGTCCCAGCCCGATGTAAGCGGCGGTGTTGGTAAGGGCCACCACAAAACCCGCCCGTATGAAATGCATCCTGTTCCAATCGGACCGGAGAACCAAGCTCGCGGTCAGCCCGCCCGATAGAGAAAGAGCCATGAACCGCACGTCAAAGCCGGTAACCGTGCCGGCCACCAGTGTCATGCAAGCGCTGAAAAGCACCCCGAAGCGCCTGTCGAAGAGAGAGGATACCAGGAGAACACCCGTTGCAGCAGGTATAAGAAACCCGGTGAAAGCCGCCATGCCTCCGATAGTGACAACGCTCACCATTAGCACCGACGCCAAGACGGCCATCTTCTGCGAACCGAAAACCTCCGGGTGATGCGCCCGCAAATAGAAGTATATGACCCCGATTATCAGGGTGGACATGAGGAAAGCCCCCGCGACGGCAGAAAACCGGACTCTGGGCCCTACCATGCCCAACTCCACCAGGAGGGCCATTTGTTCCTCTGTAACGATATCGCCTTCGCGGACTATGAACTGGCCCCGGCGGATCCGTACCGGCTCAACAGCCTCTACGGCCTTCCGCCTTTCCCTCTCCGTGCTCTCTTGATTGAGCACCCAGTTGGCTTTCAGGTTCTTATCAACGAAAGAGCCAAGGGCTTTGGTAATATGTGCCGGGATCTCGGAAGCGGCACTAAGTTCGGAAACCATCGCCGCCTTCGCCGACGAAAGGTTCTCGGACTTAATACCCGCAGATAGACCTTCCTCCAACACCTCAAGGAGTCTGGCGACGCCGGTATCCAAGAGCTCAGGCTGGGACGCAGCAAGGGCTATAATATCTGAGTCGGACATCGACGGACTCAGGAAGGGGCGTAAAGACCCGATAATCTCTTGAGTTGTAGGAGTCCCTGCCTGCAGCTCTCTAACCGCTTCACGGAACTGAGATGCTTGCGTCTTGAGGTCGGCCAATACTTTCGGGTCCTTCTCCCACTGCTCGGGTACGTTGGCAGCCGCTTGCTTGCGAAGGGCTTCGGTTGCGGCCACGTCGATTACTTCTCTGGGAGCCTTGATATCTACGGCTGATACGTCACCTACCTGGACACCCACCGGCTGAGGCATGAGCGAGACGAAAAAGGTAGTGAACATAACAATGAATGTAACGCTGCCCCAAACGAGCTCGCGCCTAAAACCTGCGATCCCGCTCAAAACGGCCTGCAGCGACAACTTGTCCTTATTCTTAGCTCGCGCCTCTTTATCCGGCTTCGCTCCCACTATCTCCTCGGCTCCTCGCTCAAGGTGGACGACTCGTACTTCTCGTAAGCCCTGATGATCCTCGACACCAACTCGTGACGTACCACGTCCCTATCGGACAGGTACACTATGCTTATGCCCGGTACGTCTCTTAATACGATCCTCACTTGCTCAAGTCCCGAGTAAGTGCCCTTGGGAAGGTCGATCTGGGTTACGTCTCCGGTCACCACGGCCTTTGAGTTCAAACCCATCCTGGTAAGGAACATCTTCATCTGCTCGGGCGTCGTATTCTGGGCCTCGTCGAGTATGACGAAGGCCGATTCGAGGGTCCTCCCTCTCATATAGGCCAGTGGCGCTACCTCAATGAGCCCTTTCTCCATATACTTCTGAAAAGTCTCCAGCCCCAAGACATCGAAGAGAGCATCGTACAAGGGCCTAAGGTACGGATTGACCTTCTCCTGGATGTCTCCGGGCAGGAATCCCAGCCTCTCTCCCGCTTCAACTGCAGGCCTCGTAAGGATTATGCGGTCTACTTGCTTCTTCTTGAACGCGGCCACAGCCATGGCTACCGCAATGTATGTCTTGCCGGTCCCCGCGGGTCCTATGCCAAATACCAGCGGATTTTCTCTGATTGCCTTGACGTACTCTTTCTGGCCCTGGGTACGGGGTCCTATAGGCCGGCCCCGGACGTTCACCAGAATGGTGTCTCCATACTCCGTAAGCTCGTTGCCTTCCCGAACACTCCTTATGGCATAACGTACGTCCTGGGTTGTCACCTTGTGTCCCGACTTCGCGCGACTGATTAGGTGCCTTAGAACTACTTGGGCCGTTTCAAGAGCCTCGTCGCTCCCGTACACGGTGAGATTCCTGCCGCGAGCCACAATCTTTACGTCGAGACTGTCTTCAAGCAGCGCAAGGTTTTCATCGTAGGAACCGAACAGACGGAACATCTCACCGTTATCGGAAAGTTCGAAGACTATGTGGTTATCTTGTGACGGCAAGTTAGGTGATCAACCTCCGTTCAAATCCTTTATCTCAGGCCACGGCCTCACACGGCCGATATCCTCTTCCACGGAAAGGACGAGCCTTACACCAATCAGGCCTTCTTGAACCCTAAGCGTCTCACAGCTTAAGTCTACCAATTTAACAGACGAAGGCAATTTCCTTTCTATGGCCTCCATGGCTTCTTGCTTCGCAACACGCAGTGCTTCCTCCTCTGTGACCTTGCGGGGGACCCACTGCGTTTCGTAAAACACCCTGCTTAGAATCGTGAGTTCCTTGTCCGTGCCTTTGAAAAGGCTGACCTCGGGGTAGTCCTCAACTTCGTACCACTCGAACATATTGTGCTTCCCGCTCAGCATAAACTCGGTCTTTCCGTACCTTAAGACTTTTGCCTCGGTCTTCCTCCCCGTCCGCACCGAGATCTGGTCATAGAGATCGGTCTCCCTATAGACTTCGTACCACGTAAGGGCCACTACGGTTCCCCTGGCGCCGGTCCTCGCGTCACCGGGCGAACCTGCGATCAGCACATCGCCTGCCCTGACCGTCTGGCCCGGGCTTACCACCGGTGTCCCCGACAAAACCAGCACCGAGGTCACAACGCCGTCCTTCGCCGCCACCACATCTCCCGGGAGTTCGCTGGATGGTCTGGTCTTTTCCACCACCTCAATGACGGCCAGAGTACCTTGAAAGTGAACGTAAGCCCAGGTGAGCTCCGGGTGCTCATTGAGAAGCGCCGCTTCGATGGCAGAAGGAGACAGGGCGCTTTTCCTCGCGCCGGGCATGAGCCCTGCCGA
Source organism: Candidatus Fermentithermobacillaceae bacterium UBA3951 (assembly GCA_002385465.1). Lineage (GTDB taxonomy): Bacteria > Bacillota > Sulfobacillia > Fermentithermobacillales > Fermentithermobacillaceae > UBA3951. Next base: position 14,143 of record DGDN01000027.1, on the reverse strand, counting down.
AGCGGCCGTCATGAGGATATCCTCCTCGGACACGGTCTCGTTCCCTTTCACCTGGATAGACCATGTCGCGCCGGCCATGTAGATGAGGGCGACCAGCATGAGCGCCGCCATCAAGAGAAATATGGGTCTCTTCTTGACCCTTGACATGATGAAAGGAAGCCCGAACCGGCGCCGGACCCTGGGGACACATCTCGATTTCCTGGCTAGCCTGTGAATGCTCCGGTATTTGGGGAGAGTCGTGTAGAAAAAAACCGAGCCTTCGCCCGCGGAGAACCCCCAGACCGGAAACCCGGCGAGCGTGCACAGGTTTACCAGCCGCTCTGGATTCTTGCCGCGGACTTCCACGAGCACATACCCTTTGAGCCAGTAGCCCGCTTTGGCTAGGGACAACGGTTAGCCTCCCGGTGCAGTATTAAGGTGATGATCAGGTGGACATCTGGACCGTCTTGATGCGGCCCCTCACAATCATGTCTTCCCGGTTGACTTCGCTTATCTTAAGGGACTCGCCGGTGACGGCTATCTGGCCTTCGCCAACTCCCACAACGATGCGATCGGGCGAATACTGGATTAGGCCGCGATGGTTTTGGATGAGGACCCCGAGTTCCCCGACGATGACGATTCTCGGAAGGTCGAGGCTCACGTCCAAGGGGAGCTCAAGAATCTCCGCGAGATCCTGCTTAATCTTCCTAAGCACTCCCACTCCCCCTCACTCATGTCTATGAGCGTGGCTTTGGGCAATTGCCTTCGTTTTCAGAGCCTATTCAGAACCCGTTCAGAGCTTCTCTAGGAGGTCTTGCCGGATAGGCTGAGGTACAGATCAACTGCCTTCTTGCGGCCTTCCGGTGAGTACACGGACATCCTCCCCTCAAATTTGAGTCCAGGATTTTGTCCGCATGCCCTGAACCCAGCTAGCATTTCAAGCTGAGCTGGATGGGCAGAGTCTATCCCGCATTTCCGGCTGGAT
>DGDN01000027.1:0-12973 GCA_002385465.1 Candidatus Fermentithermobacillaceae bacterium UBA3951 | reverse complement strand
CCGCATTTCCGGCTGGATGCACCGGATTCGTCCCACATTTCTTGCTGGATGCAAATGCGTCTCGCATTCCTCGCTAGATGGACCGAATCTTGCCGCCTAGGCAGACCCATGCGCCCGTACTAAGCGCCGAGAACTCAGCGGCAAACCGGCTCAAAGGATACCTCCAGCGTACTCTCGTCGAGCCCACAGCACTCGGTCAATTGACCACTGCCTCTTGACGAACAAGCCCGGTCGGTGTTAAAAGTCATAAAACAATCTCATGCGGCTATGAAGAGGAGAAGTAGCCTGCTTCGCCTCGCTCAGAGAGCCCGGGTACGGTGAAACCGGGACGAGAGAGCAGGTGAAATACACCTCGGAGCCACCGGTTGAACCCGCCCTCTTAGGGCGGCAGTAGGCTCAGGCGGAGCTTCCACCGTTACCTGGAAGAAGGCATCGTGCCGGGTGTCCGGACACCGTGCCTCATGAGCGGGTTCCGACCAATTAGGGTGGTACCGCGGGCCACAACCCCGTCCCTCATAGGGACGGGGTTTTGTTTAGGAACCACGAACAACCTGACAAGACCGGAGAGATTGACCAGAAATGAGGTGGTACCTTGGAAGAAAAACCTTCATTGGGCAGGGCTCTGGCCACGTTCGGTTCGGCCGTCGCCGTCCTCTTGGTGTCGCTCCGTCTGGGCGCGGGGATGCACCTTCCCGTCGTCCTCGGAACGGTTACCGCGTGCGTTGCCGCAAGCCTCTCCGGTCTCAAGTGGAACCGCATTCAGGCGGCTCTTTTCAGAGGTGTACAAGACGGGCTGCCTGCCATCAGCATCCTCCTCTTGGTAGGGATGATTGTCGGCCTCTGGTTGGTCGGAGGGACCATCCCGACCCTAATCTGGTACGGGTTATCGTGGCTCTCACCCGGAGTCCTGGTGCCTGCGGCTTGTCTCTTGGCCGCTGTAGCCTCAACGGCAACCGGTACGTCCTTCGGGACCATCAGCACGTTGGGCATCGCCTTAATGGGTGTTTCTGAAGCGAGCGGCATACCGTCCCCGCTCATGGCAGGGGCAATAGTCTCAGGCGCCTACTTCGGCGACAAGATGTCTCCTCTGTCGGATACAACCAATGTCGCGCCGGCAGTCTCGGGCACAACCGTCTACGAACACATTCATTCCATGATGTTCACGACGGTCCCGTCTCTCGCGATCTCTGTCGTCGGTTTCTACTTCCTGGGCTTGAGCGCGGGAGGTCGAGCCGACGCGGCTTCCATCGAATCCCTAAAACACAGCTTGGAAGCCAATTTCAACATCGGACCAATGACCCTGCTTCCTGCTCTGGCGATACTCGCGATGTCAATCAAGAAGCTCCCGGCCCTTCCCTCGCTGGCGGCGGGAGTCTTGGTGTCCGCCCTTTCGGCTCTTGCCACACAGGGCGCACGCGTCCAGTCACTGGCGAGAGCGGCTACCAACGGCTTCACCGGTCAAACTGGCCACCAAGTACTGGACACCCTCCTCACCCGAGGAGGGATGATGTCTATGCTTCCAACGGTCCTATTGATCCTGGCGGCGACGGCGCTCGGCGGGGTGCTGAAAGAAACGGGTACGGTGAGACGCCTTGTAGAGGAGCTCCTCCTCAAAGTGAAATCCCGGGGAGGCCTCGTGCTGGCGACCATTTCCTCGTGCTCCCTTACGCTCGTCGCTTCCGGCAACCAGATGCTGGCAATCATCTTGCCCGGGCAATCTTTCAAGGACGCCTTTGCCATGAGAGATCTTCATCCGAAAGTGCTCTCGAGGACGCTGGAGGACGCGGGGACACTTGGAGCGGCCCTTATCCCCTGGAGCACGGCCGCTCTTTTCATCCAGGAGATGCTGAAAGTACCTTCGACGAGCTATTGGAAGTACGCCCTCCTGAACTGGATAACGCCCCTAATAGCAGTGATCTATGCGCTCACAGGCACGTGTTTGTTCCGCTTGGGAGAAGGCCCGAAAGGAACCATGGAAAACCTGCAAGGAGGAATCCACAGTGATAATTGACGTCCACAACCACTTTTACCCAAAGGCTTATCTTGAGATGGTGAAGAAGGGCGGCTGCGTCGCTCAAGCAGGGCAAGACGAAGAGGGCAATCTCCTCATCATCTACGAAGGTGACTTCAACGTCGTCGACCGGGGACACGCAGACGAAAACTTCCGGCTCACCCAGCTGGACAAGTTCGGCATTGATACACAGGTAGTGACCATGACCACTCCCGGAGTACACATTGAAGAAGCCGGCAGGGGAATCGAGATGGCCAGGGCTTCCAACGAGGGGTTCGCCGAGATAGCAGACAAGAGCGGCGGCAGGTACGCCCCTCTGGCGGCCCTCCCGCTCCAGGCCCCAAAGGCCGCCGCCGATGAGCTCGTCCATGCAGTTACGAAACTGGGTCTCAAGGGTGGGACGCTGTTTACCAACGTATGCGGCAAGACCCTTGACCTCCCCGAGTTCAGGCCCGTGTTCGAAGCCGCGGCCGCATTGGAGGTCCCCTTGTTCATACATCCGACAACCCCGGTACCGGCCCAGATGTTCCTTGACTTCCGGCTGGCTGCCACCGTGGGCTTTACTGTAGACACCACGGTCGCTTTTGCCAGGCTCACCTTCTCCGGGCTCCTGGATGAGATCCCGGGCCTTAAGCTGGTAGCTTCCCACCTAGGCGGCAACCTCCCGTTTCTTGCCGAGAGGCTCGACCGGGGTTTCGAAGCCTACCCCGAGTGCAAGAAACCCAAGAGGAAGCCGTCGGACTACCTGAAGGAGATCTTCTACGACTGCGTCTTGTTCAACCCTAAGACGGTCCGGTTCGCCATCGACACCCTGGGCGTAACCCAATTCATGGTAGGGAGCGACTATCCGCATCAAATAGGCAGCCTCGAGAAGGCAGTAAAGGTCGTTCGCGACCTCGAACTCACAGACTCGGAAAAGGAAATGGTCTTTGCGACCAACGCAAAAGCTCTCTTCGGATTGTAGGACTGGTAAAACCCAGAGGCAAATGGGTAGGGCGGGGAAATCCCCGCCCTTCAAGTCTAAATAACAGCCTCTGGTCTACATAACTGCTTCTGAGCATTCTGAGCAGAACCGCCAAAACGGCCGCTTCAAGGCCGGATTAGTATCTCCGCCTCTTGCGGGCGCGCGCAGCTTCAGACTTCTTCTTGCGTCTCACGCTCGGACTTTCATAGTGCTCGTGCTTGCGCACATCCCTGAGGATACCCGACCTCTGACACTCTCTCTTAAAGCGGCGTAGGGCACTGTCGAAGCTCTCATCCTTGCCAACTCTGACTTCTGGCAAACTCTGTCCCTCCCTCCGCCGCAGGAGTTTCTCCCGCTCCCGAATAACATGTAGGATTGTACAATATGTCACTTCGCTAGGTCAATCAGGACTTGGAGCCGCCGCTCCGGAGAGCTTCATGTGCCTAAAGGAGTCGCGTTCAGGACTTGCGGTAGACCTCGCGCCACGACTGGGCCTGGCGGTCAAGTGCCAAGTCTACAAGTCTCCGAACCAATTCGGGAAAAGAAAGGCCGCTTGCCTCCCACATTTTGGGGTACATGCTTATCCGCGTAAACCCGGGGATGGTATTCAGCTCATTTACGTAGACCTTTCTCGCTCGAACGTCAACGAAGAAGTCCACTCTGGCCATTCCCCTGCATCCCGTAACACGGAATGCCTCCACCGCGATCTCCTTAACCCGTGCCATCATTTCAGGGTCTAGGTCCGCCGGGATAGCCAGCGCAGTCGTGTCTTCGATGTATTTTGCTTCGTAATCGTAAAACTCCCTGCTGGGAAGGATCTGCCCGGCTATGGAGGCCACGGGCTCTTCGTTCCCGAGGACACTACATTCGACCTCAAGGCACCCCTCCATCGCGGGCTCGACAAGCGCTTTCGTGTCATAGAGGAAGGCTTGGTCAAGAGCATCCGCCAGAGCATCGGGGCTCTTCACCTTCGTGACTCCCAGGCTTGACCCCGAGCCTGAAGGCTTGGTGAACAGGGGGAACGTGACCCGATTAAGCAGGTTGTCCAGCACCTCGTGCCTATTCGTCCTCCATGAATGCCTCCCGACCGGTATGGCCGGCACGTGAGGGACTCCTGAGGAGGCAAGGAGCCGCTTGGTCGTGTCCTTATCCATGCAGACGGCTGAAGCCAAGACAGGAGCGCCTACGTAAGGGATCCCCGAGAGCTCAAGGAGGCCCTGCAGCGAGCCATCCTCGCCGTAAGGCCCGTGAAGGACCGGGAAAACCACGTCTATCTCATGGAGCATCATCTTGCCGTCGCCGCCCACCCAGACCCCCTTCCTATCGGGGTCAGGCAAGAGACAACAGAACGGCCCCATCTCAGCAAGCACCTCGGTGCTCCCGGTGGCGAAGAAGGCTTCGCCATCTCCCAAGTACACCCATTGCCCTTTCCTGGTTACTCCAATTGCCACCACCGCGAAACCTGCTTGCCTCGCGGCACCCACAACCGAAACGGCAGACATCACAGAGATCTCGTGTTCGCCGGATCTTCCGCCGAAAATAACTCCCAGCCTAAGCACATTCATCACCCTAAGTTAGCGTCTCGGGGTACAGGTCACATCCGAGGGACCAGCTTCCTGGACTGTCACGCTGATTACCTTCCCCTTGAGGTCGTCCTCTCCCGGGAAGCGGCACCTGACATAATTCCTGGTAAACCCGGCCAGGAACCCATCCTTCTCTCGGTCATCCTCTACCAGGACCTCGTAATCCCTCCCAACAAGTCTACGGTGGAAAGCCTCGGAGAGTTCCCGTCCCAGGGAGATCAGGGTCGAAACCCGTTCTTCCTTTACCTTCTCGGGCACCTTTTCTTCGAAGCCATACGCCCGGGTCCCCGGACGGGGCGAGTACTTGAAAGCGTGGATCCTTGAGAAACCTGCCTCTCTGGCAACAGCCAGCGTGTCCCGGAAATCCGCCTCGGTCTCGCCGGGAAATCCCGCAATTATGTCGGTAGTCAGCCCGAGGTCCGGGGCGACTCGTCTCGCCCTTTGTACGATGTCCATGAAAAGAGCTATATCGTACCTGCGGCCCATCATCCTTAAGATCCGGTCGCTCCCACTTTGAAGAGGAAGGTGAAGGTGATGGCACACATTGGGAAGCCTCAAGCAATCGATAAGCTCCGGAGTGACATCGTGGGGCTCCAGGGAGCTTATGCGGATGCGGATGAGCCCCGGAATCCGGCTGACCTTCTCAATAAGCCGTGGGAGCATGCCTTCTTCTTCGCCGTAGAGGCCAATGTGGGTCCCGGTCAAGACGATCTCTTTGTACCCACGCTCCACCAGCCTCTCGGCTTCCCTAATGACGCTCTCGGGACTCCTCGACCTTGAGGGCCCCCTGGCGTAGGGGACTATGCAATAAGTGCAGTAGTCGCCGCACCCTTCCTGTATCTTGAGAAAGGCGCGGGTGAGGTCCGGCCTTTCGACCGTAGTTTCCTCAAACTCCTCGCCTTCCACATGGGGCTTCACCTCAACAACCGGTTCCCCGCATTCAAGGGCTTCCAAGACCAAGTCGGGGAGACGGCCCCGTTCCCTCACTCCCGAAACCACGATAACACCGGGGATGTCCTTGACCTCATCTGAAGCGATTTGAGGATAACAGCCCGTCACGACAACCTTGGCACCCTTTCTAGCGTGAGACCGTATGGCCTGGCGGCATTTCTGGGCGCTCCGTGAAGTGACGGCGCACGTATTTATCACTACCACGTCCGCGTCGCCTTGGACGGCAACAAAGCCCTTCTTCTCGAAGCTCTCTCTGAGAAAATCGGTATCATAGCGGTTCTGCTTGCATCCAAAGGTGCGGAAAGAAACGGTTTTCCTAGACAAATTCCCTTACCTTGCCCTTTCTAACAGCCGGGAAGCTTTTTCGTTTTCCAACATTATATCTTTACCGCAGATGATCCGATATGCTCTCTGACACGGTCACGATTGTATAACCTTTTTCTCGCAGCCCGTCTATGAGTGTGGGCAGCGCCGATACGGTAGGCTCTGTGGGGTGCATGAGGATTAGCGCTCCGGGCACAACCCCGGCCAGGGCTCTCTTCCAGATGGCTTCGGGCTCAGGCAATCGCCAGTCCACGGTATCGACGGTCCACAGAACCGTCTGATAGCCCATTTCCAGTGCATATTCCACGGTCTTCGCGGTCCATTCTCCGTAAGGCGGGGCGAAAAGCTTGGACGGATATACGCCGCAAGCCTGGAATATCCGTTCTTCGCCGCTTTGGATGAGGCGCTGAAGGCTCTCTCTGCCCATGGTCTCCACGTGGTTGTGGGCGCCTCCGTGATTGCCAATCTCGTGCTCCTCGTTGACCATCCGGACCAAGAGAGATGGGTTCTTTTCAGCCCAGGTGCCGGTAGGGAAAAATGTTGCCCGGGCATTCTTCGACGCCAGGATGTCCAAGAGGGCAGGAAGATGCTCTTCTCCCCAATCAACATTGAACATCAGCGTGACGTTTGGCTTACCTGAGTAACCCCGGGTAATGGGGGCCACGCCGGCCATGGCCTCTTCGGCTTCGTACATTCCCAATAGGTTCAAGAGGCATGCCGCCCAGAGTAGCCCCGACAAGACGGCGCACCAGAGGTACTTGCGCTTGAGGACAAACATAAGGTACCACCCGCTAGAGCTTATGTGGGAGTCATGGCTCTCTAGAACATCCCGACATAAAGCTCATGAGGACCGCGACTGCAGCTATACCTGCGGTTTCGGCCTTCAGGATGTAGGGGCCGAGAGAAACGGGTATGAAACCCTTGGCCAAGAGCCGTTCTACCTCAGAGGCGTCCAGGCCGCCTTCCGGTCCTACGATTATGGAGACTTCCGCGTGCCCTTTGGTTGCCGAACCGATGTGGACGGTGAACCCTTCATGTTCGTGAGCGAGCAAAGGAACGCCCGGGACTCCCCGGTCGAGGACTTCCTCCAGAGTGCTCACCCGGTTGATCTCGGGAAGCCACCCTCTCCCCGACTGCTGGGCCGCCGCCTTGGCGACCCTGGCCCAGCGGTCTTTCCTGGCAAGAGCTTTCTCCTCGCTGAGCCGCGGAATCGTCCGGTTGGTCACGATGGGGGTGAAAGCCGCAACACCCAGTTCAGTTGCCTTTTCAACCACCAAGTCCAGGCTCTGGTGCTTGAGGAGGGCCGAGTAGAGGTGAATTCGTACGGCGGGAGGGGTTACACGCATCCTGCCGGTTATCGAAGCCAACAGTTTTCCCGGCAGTACCGCTTCTACTACCGCGCTGTACTCGGTTTCCCCCAAGACGGCGCGGAAAGCCTCACCGGGCGAAAGCCGTTGAGCGAGCGCGTGCCGGTAAGCCTCTCTTGTGAGAATGATCTGGTTTCCCAAAACCATGGAAGGTTCTACGAAATGAAGGGGTGGGGTATGGCCTTGATCCTTTTTCACTTGGACCCTCCGTCAACCCCTCTCAGTCTGTCGAAGAATGACCTTGTATCCGCAAAGGTCTCGCCGTCGAACTTGCCCAGTTCCCTGAGTACCTCTTTCTCGCGACTCGTCAGCTTGGTCGGGACCCTGACGCTGATCCTGACGAGCATATCGCCTCTTCCTTTGGAACGCAGGCGCGGCATGCCTTTGCCCCGGAGCCTTAGGACCGCCCCGGGCTGTGTGCCCGCGGGCACGTCCATCTCAAGCTCCCCGTCAATGCCTTTGACCACGACCGTCCCTCCGATGGCCGCAAGCGGAAAACTCACGACCTGGTCGAGGATAAGGTCGTCTCCCTGGCGTTGGAACCGCTCATGCTGGCGGACGAATACGACAACGTACAGGTCGCCCTGAGGGCCACCCCTCAGGCCGGCATTTCCCTGACCTTGGAGCCTTAGGCGGAGGCCCGAATCGGCACCCGGCGGCACTTTGACGGTAACGGTCCTGGTCCTTGAGACATTTCCCCTGCCGGCACATTCTTTGCACGGCTTCTCTATCACCCTTCCGCTGCCGCCGCACCTTGTACAGGTTGTGACCGTCACAAACGAACCCAACATGGTGGACCTCGTTGTCCTCACTTGGCCCGTTCCCCGGCAGGTAGGACATGTCTTTATATCGCTCCCGGGTTCGGCTCCTGTCCCCTGACACCTTGTGCACCTTTCGGTACGCGGGATCCTTATATCCCTCTCAACCCCGGTGAATGCCTCCTCTAGAGTGATGTCGATCTCGAGTTCAAGGTCGTCGCCTCTACGAGGTCCAGTGTCGGCCTGCCTCCTGCCTCCCAGGAGCTCCTCGAAGCCCCCGAACAGATCTCCAAAGGGGAAGCCGCCGAAATCACCGAAGACCCGCCCGAAAGGATCGCCTCCATGCCCGCCGGAGGCTCCCCCGCTTGCGCCCGCAAAGGGCCCGTCCGGATTCCCGTAGGCATCGTAATTGGAGCGCTTGGTCGGGTCAGAAAGCACCTCGTAAGCCTCGTTTATCTCCTTGAAACGAGCCTCGGCGTCCTTATCTCCCGGATTGGCGTCGGGATGGTGCTTCTTGGCAAGCTGCCTGAAAGCCCTCTTTATCTCATCTTGCGTGGCGTCCTTACTGACGCCCAATACCTCGTAGTAGTCCCTTTTCAAAAGTCCATGTCCTCCGCGGACTTACCTTGAGACGGTTCATGTCCTTCGTCTTTCTTCTTGATGATCGTGTCAATTCTAAGTATGGCGCAAGCGATCTCCAGCGCCGCTTTGAGCGCGTGGGTTTTCACGGGCGCCGGGTCGATTACCCCCATGGCCACCATATCGACAATCTCGCCCGTGTCGCAGTCTACCGCGAGGCGGTCGCTCTCTTCTTCGGTCTGCCTGGCCATGGCGTCGCCGATCTTCTCAAGGGGATTGAACCCCGCGTTTGACACGATCTGGGCCATCGGGCGCTTCAAAGCCTCGACTACGCAGAGAAGGCCGTACGCCTGCATGCCCTTTTGGCTGAGCCTCATTTTCTCAACTTCCCGGGCGCACGCCAGCTCAATAGCCCCTCCTCCGGGCACGACTCCGCCCTTTACGGCGGCCTGGACCGAAGACGCCGCGTCGGTGCAGATCCGCTCCCTTTCGCCCCTTACTTCTCCTGTGGTCGCGCCTACGAGGATAGTGGCCATAGGCTTCCCCTTGCCGCCAAGTATCCGGATGTTCTCGAGCTTCTGGTCCTCGTAGACCTTCTCTGCCCCGCCCAAGTACTTGGCGAGTTCCTCGGGGGCTTTCTTAAGGCCCGTCCTCTTAACAGCGCGCGCTCCCGTGTGCTCGCAGACCTTCCGGAGTTCACTTGACGATACCCTCGTAACCACCATTACCCCAGAGTCGGTCAATATCTCCTCGGCGATGTCAGAAATCCCCTTATCGACGACTACAAACCTAACGCCCAGCTTTACCACTTTATCGAGGTTTGTCTTGAACTCTTCCTGGAGTTCCAGGTACCTTTGGAAACCCGCTTCAGTAGAGAGAGCTTCCTCCTCCACCTCTTCGGGCTCCAGGGCATCGTCCACAACGAGTACCTTGGGTTCCTCAAGCGACTCGGGCATCTCCTCATTGAGCCGTTTCTTGTCGATGATTATCCCTGCGAAAACCTCATTTTCAGCGCCTTCTTTGGCCACAATCGTTTCCGACAGTTTGAACCGCGGGTCCAGGAGTTTCTCTTTACCGACCATTTTGGCCGCGGCTACAACAAGCTCCGCAATATCCTTGTTGTCCCGGCCGGCAACCAGGGCGACTCTAAGGAGCATCGGATCGTCGACTTCGTCGATTTTGATGGCCTTCTCGGCCACAATATCCATTGCGCGCTGTACGCCCGCACGCACGCCATCAATGATCCGGGTCACCGGAACGCCCCGGGCAGCCTGGTTGACCCCCTCCGAAAGAAGCGCCCCTGCCATGATGGTGGCCGTGGTTGTGCCGTCACCGACTTCGTCTTCCTGGGATCTCGCGGTGTTGATCACCATTTTGGCCGCCGGATGGTTGACATCCATCTTGGTGAGGATGGTCATACCGTCGTTGGTTATGACAACCTCGCCGAACCTGTCGACCAAGAGAGTGTCCAGGCCTTTGGGACCGATGGTGCCTTCCACCGCCGAAGCGATGGCCCGCACCGCACTGGCATTTGTGAAGAGAGCTGCGAGTTTCTCGTTGATCTCGGAAGCATCTGCCGCTTGGCCTTTCAAAGTCAATATGGGTCCCTCCTCGGTTTTGCGAGAATCGGGGCCGGTTGTCCGGCCACCCGGCGCCGTCCGGGCTATCTACCCTTGGAGAAATAGCCGGTCAGCTTATCTTCGAACGTGCTGACAATGGCAACAGCCTTGGAGTAGTCCATCCGCTTGGGTCCCAATATGCCGATCTTTCCTTCGGTGCGGCCCGCGCTGAACGTCCCATAGACCATTGAAATGTCTCTTATGGATTCAGCCTCGTTCTCGGCTCCTATTCTAATTGTAGGGTTGGTCTCGTCCTGATACTTGGTTAAGAGCGTTTGGATTATACCGTTGGTCTCTATTGCAGAGATGACTCCTTTGAGCCTTTCCACGTCCCTGAACTCAGGCAGGTTCAAAAGGTTCACGGGACTTCCCACGTACAGCCTCTCGCTATCCGACATGGTGACACCCTGCAAGAACTCGACCACTTGCTCGACGATCATCGCGTACCTGGACGTTTCCTCCCTGAGAAGGCTGTACGCTCTGTCGGCAACCCGGTCCATAGTCACTCCGGTTAGGTTTCTGGACAGGATCTCTGAAATCGCCTTGAGTTCCTCGTTAGAAACATCCCTCATCTCTATGAGGCACGTCTCGACAAAGCCGATATCAGTTATGAGTACGAGTAGGGCTTTGTCTGAGGACGCGGGCAAAAGGTGGATGCTCCTGAAGGTCACCGACTCGCTATCGGGGCCCAAAACGAATCCGAGGTAGTTTGATGTATCGGAAACAAGTCTCACGGCTTCCCGGAGGAACGAGACGACATCCCGCATCTTGGTGCGGAACAAAGATTCGATGGCTCGGGACTCATCGGCAGTAAGCCTCTTCGCCGGCATGAGCTCGTCAACGTAGAACCGGTACCCCCGGTCAGAAGGCACACGTCCGGATGACGTGTGGGGCTTATCGAGATAGCCTGTATCCTCAAGGTCGGCCATCTCGTTTCTGATGGTCGCGGGGCTCACTCCCAGCCGGTACCGCTTTGCTATGATTCGCGAACCAACCGGCAGGCCTGTCTCAATGTACTCCTCAACAACCGCCCTCAGCACGCGAGCCTTTCTATCGTCGAGAGTCACGTCCCGCCTCCCCTCCTTTAGCACTCTACTTGTGAGAGTGCTAATCTAGATGAAAGATAGCACCGGACAAGGAGAGGTGTCAATGAGGCTCTGCCCCGAGGTTAGGGAACCGGCGGGGCGGAAGGCAGCATGAGGGACGCCAGAGCCCAAGCGAGCGCTTGGACGGTGTTCTCGCACTCTTCCATCGTATTGCCGACGCCTCCGCACTCCACGAGGATGGCATTGGGCGAATACTTTTGATTGTAGACTGCGGATTCATAGAGAATACCTCTCGAGATCCCCGGATAGGCTTCTTCGAGCTTGTCGCTCAGCTTGCGGCTGAACTCGTAGTTTTTCACCCAGCCCGGGTTGTCGGTACCGACAACGAAAAGGACCCGGGCATAGGGCTTTCCCCTGATGGTCACGGCGGTGATGCTCCGGGGTTGACTGTCTCGGTGGACGTCTACGAGGTAGCCGCAACTAGGATACTTGTCAAGGATCGCCTTGACGGTCTGCTCCGAGCGGTAGTAGGCGCCCACCCTTGTCTCGGCGTCGTGGACGGTCCTGGAATGGAGCACGGGGATCCTGTAGCGTGTTTCAAGTTCGGCCGCCAACATCTCCCCGATTTTCACCACGGTCTTCGACATGTTGGATGAAAAAGCCTCGGCGGCCTGGGTTTTTCCAAGTTCGGGCAAGTATGATTCAGTTGCGTGCGTATGGTATATGCCCACCAACGGGCGGCCCGAAAGAGTCGCGGCCAAGGGAGCTCCCTCACCCGGCGGGAGCGAAAACATGACGGGCGTGTATCCCCAGTCGTCTTCGAGATTGCTAAGGTCGGAAACGGCCCCGGAAGCCTCCATCGCGCGGCTTTCCAGGAGAAAACCCGGAAAACCCGCGAAGGCCAGGTCTCTCGCCGACCTGGGCGTGAACCCCATGAAATAGCCGGCGATCCTCAATGAGAGGGGGCTTTGAGGTGTGTCGTACCTTCCCACTTCGGCGTACCGGAGCATGGGGAAACCGAGCCTCAAGACTTCCTTTGCCAGGTCGTCTTTAATCCACAAGAAGTCAAAGACCGATGCAGTCCGTAGTCCCGGGTCTATCTCTCCTTCGGAACCGCTGAACGCCGGAACCGTCGGGCTCACCTTGACCGACAAAGAAAAAACGAGGAGAAGGATGATGGAGAGCCCTTCGACGATAAGCAGCCGGACCTTTCGATTCCCGATGGCGCTTACTCTCCTCACCCCCCAATTCCTTGGATATGAAGCTCGGGGAGCGATAATGCGCGCGGGAGTCCAGCCGGCTGCTTATCGTTACATCTTTTGTCTACCGAGACACGTTACAGCACGCTACCGGATTACCGTAGGCACAAAAGCATCGATGATGCCGACGACAAGTGAGGCCAGAAGCGCGCCCAGGATGGTAACCGACATGCCGGGCACCAGGAACTGGGCTACGTAGATTACGATGGCCGCAACGATGAAGCCGATAAGTCCCCTGGATTGAGGTGAGACCCGTTCTCCCAGGATAGCCTCAATCGCCCATCCGAGGGCGGCAATCACGAGAGCAGCTACAAGCGCATTTACAAAGCCGAATAGACGGAACCCCGGAAGGACCAGACCCATCACCATAAGCACTATGGCCGAGACTATGAACCTCACTATAGCGCCTATCCACGAGTTGCCACGCACCATTTCTCACCTCCAGACGAGCCCTATAGACTCAAACAGAGGTTATCCCCGGGAGTAGGAATGTATGCAGCATGTGAGGCCTT
>DGDN01000036.1:34154-37630 GCA_002385465.1 Candidatus Fermentithermobacillaceae bacterium UBA3951 | reverse complement strand
TCCTACAGTAAAGTTACACTGACAGAGCCGGCTTAATCGCTTGATGGGTGCCATCAACACGTATTAGAATACGTATATGAAGTCATACTCCTCCAGGGAAATGCTGAAGGAATTGCGGTTGAGAGGATGGGTTATCACTCGACAGCGCGGTTCTCACATCCAGTTAGTGCATCCAAAGCGACCCGGGAGAGTGACTGTGCCTCATCCTAAGAAGGACCTTGACATCGAAACTGTGATGACGATTCTACGGCAAGCCGGCATTGACCCTTCGGATCTAGAACGGCGAGGAGGAAACTAGATGGATAGATACGTGTTTCCCGCTGAGTTTAGACGAACTGAATCAGGCAATTACGTAGTCACTTTTCCCGATCTGCCCGGTTGCGTCACCGAGGGCGGCACCGTGGAGGAGGCTCTGGCCATGGCAAGAGAATGTTTGGAACTCCACCTTTACGGCATGGAGGAAGATGGTGAGGAGATACCTTTTCCTACTCCTCCGGAACGGCTAGAAGTCCGCCCACCTGCGTTCTTAACTCTCGTTGAGGCATGGATGCCCCCGGTAAGAGATGAGATGGCTTCACTTGCGGTCAAGAAGACCCTGACAATCCCCAAGTGGCTAAACGACCTGGCTGAGGAGCGTAGAGTCAACTACTCGCGAATCCTGCAGGAAGCCCTAAAGGAGCACTTGGCGGTAAGGGACAGACCTAGAAGAAGCACATTGCGAGATAGGTAAACGTGAGACCCTGAAGCGACACTCTGGGCAGCGAATCGAGAAGTTGTTGAAGCGCAGCCCTCACAACAGCGCCGCCCAAGGCGGTCTCCAGGTCCAGCATCGGCACAAAGCTGCTGTCCTTGCTGGCCTCATCGCCGTAGCTATAGATCACCTGCCAGAAAGCGTTCACCGGCGCCTCTTTGATGTCCGCGATGGCGTCTGCCTTTGCCCAATCGGGGATATATACAGGGACGGCGTCATGGACGGTACACCCGCTCCAAAGTTCCTTGGTTGCATAGATCGCCTGTTCCTGGGTTGTTACTTCATCAAGGTACACCTGCCCGACGATTTCCTTGGCGGCCCACACCACGATCTCCCTGTCGTCAGCGGTCTTTCCCGTGACGAACCGGAATACCGGACCGCATGTCTGTAGGCCTGTAGTCGTGACCTCCACGAGCGGCGTCTCGCGTCTTACCAGGGCAACCGTCTCCTCTTCCAAAAGGAGGTCGGGTCCAACTCCCAAGTCTTGCGAGCCAGCATTCCGCTTCGGTTCACATCCCGGAAGCAACGACAGGGAGACGGAAACGAACACTATGACAAGGATACTGACCAATCGCCTCTTCAACGCGACCAACCTCCCGTTTCACCGCGGACTTCGCCAGGCGACTTCCGTTAAATGAAGACGGTCTTAGATGGAAACGGTTCCCTGGAAAGAGCAGTGAGCAATAGGAACGAGAGGAGCGAGAGGAGTAAGAGGAGCGCAGAGCCGGAAGAGGTCGTCAAAGAAGTTCTCAGGAGGTCGTCGGCACCCGTAGGAAGGTCACTAATTGCGGTACTCCACTTTTTCCAGACAAAGGCCTCTCCCGGGCGCGCACTGCCCTGCTTGGCCTGAGCCGGGCTCTTCCAGGAGGCGCTTCACCGTACCCGGAGGGAGCCGCCCCCTGCCTACGTCAATGAGCGTCCCCACAATGAGCCGCACCATCTTGTAGAGGAAGCCATCGGCGGTTATCCAGAACTCCCAGGTCTCTCCCCTGAGCGCCTCCGTTGGAGAGCCCCGCGGCGCTTCTAGCTGCGGCTTCGGTGGATGTCCCAGCGGCGCTTCCAGCGGCGGTTCCGGTGGAGATACCAGCGGCGCTCCCAGCGGCGGATCCGGCCTCTTCACCCAGACAGCCTTCATGACCTCGCGGACGGTAGTCGTTGCCGAAGACCCGGTCGCCCTTAGGGAGGCAAAATCATGCCGGCCCTCGAGCCACGCGCTCTCTTCTTCCATAAGGTCGAAGTCCAGGCTTCCCGGCCACCAGTAGGTGTACCTCGCGGCCAGGATGTCAGGCACCTCTCCCCGCCATATCCGGTAGCAGTAGGTCTTTGACACGGCGTCTTTCTGAGGATCGAACGACTCGTCCACGTCACAGGCAGATGAGACAATGACATCGGGCGGCAAGAACCCGGCGACTGCGACGGGGATGTTCTCAGCGGGGATGCTGCTCTCCGTAAGGAAAGAGATCACCTGTCCTCTGGCGTGGACTCCCGCGTCGGTCCGCCCGGCGGCCTTTAGAGTGACCGGATGCCCGAGGAGTTTCCCGAGGGAATCTTCCAGGATTCCCTGTACTGTGCGGCCTTTGGCTTGCCGCTGAAACCCGAGGAAATTGGTCCCGTCGTACTGGACCGTAGCCTTTATCCTTCGCGGTAGATTCGCTCTAGGTTCCTCCATGGGCATCACCCTCGCTGAGCCAAGAGGCCAAAACCGATCGCGCTCCAGGTGATCTCACGCAGTCAAGGATCCTCCGAGTTAGTCTCATATCCGACGAGATTCTCTTGTATCCCAAGAGAATGTCTTATATAAACTCACCCTACACCCTGCTGATAACCGGTCCAAACTTGACCCTTACCACAATGACCAGGGCTGTGATAACGATAACCAGGCCGAAAGCGACGAAGTCCCTTACAGCCATTCGGAGCTGGCGCATCCTGGTCCGTCCTTCTCCGCCCCTGTAGCACCGTGCCTCCATGGCCATGGCCAGGTCGTCGGCCCTCCGGAAGGCGCTCACAAACAAAGGCACCAAGAGAGGCACCAGGCTCTTCGCCCGTTTCACCATGTTGCCGGACTCAAAGTCGGCTCCCCTGGCCATCTGGGCCTTCATGATCCGTTCGGCCTCTTCGAGGAGCGTGGGGATAAAGCGTAGCGCAATGGTCATCATCATGGCCAGTTCGTGCGCGGGAACGCCCATCCGGGCGAAAGGCTTCAGGAGGTCCTCAAGCCCGTCGGTCAGCTCGATGGGCGACGTCGTGAGCGTGAGGAGCGACGTGAACATTATGAGGATGACGAGCCTGACCCCGATGAAAAGCCCCTGCACCAGCCCGGCCCAGGTCGCGGTAAACGGCCCAACCTTGAAGATGGCCGGACCGGGAGTCAGGAAAAGGTGGAGGACCATCGTGAAAAGCATGATGAACAGTATGGGGCGGAGGCCCCTTATGAGGAGTTTGAGGGGCACTTTGGAAACCGCGATGGCCAGCCCGGCAAACGCCCCCATGATGGCGAAGGCGTAGAAGTTGTTCCCTACAAACAAGACGATCATGAACAAGACGGAAATCAGGATCTTGGCCCGCGGGTCCATCGAGTGGACCGGCGACGAAGCCGGATAATACTGACCCATGATAACGCCTGAAGACATCATGTGAGGACCGGCACCTCCTTCCCCATCTCCCGGAGTATCTCCTTGAGCGCCTCATCTACATTGACGATGTCGGTCCTCACGTTCCATCCGCG
>DGDN01000036.1:11535-33917 GCA_002385465.1 Candidatus Fermentithermobacillaceae bacterium UBA3951 | reverse complement strand
CTGCCGTCAGCCACAAGTTCGCCCTTGTTGAGCACCAAGAGCCTCTCGCAAAGCCTGGCTACGTCTTCCATGTTGTGGGATACCAGGATTACGGTCATCCCGGCACGGTGCATCTCCTGAATGCTGGAAAGGATCGCGTCTCTCCCTCTCGGGTCCAGTCCGGCTGCAGGCTCATCCAAGATGAGCACTTCAGGCTTCATCGCCACAACACCGGCAATGGCCACACGGCGGAGTTGGCCGCCTGAGAGCTCGAAAGGCGACCTGTTTAGGAGGTCCTCCGGCAGGCCGACCATCCTCGCGGCTTCTTCGACCCGTTCCGCGACTTCTTTCGCCGAAAGACCCAAGTTTCGCGGGCCAAAAGCGATGTCCTCGCGCACCGTCTCTTCGAACACCTGCTGCTCGGCATACTGGAACACGAGTCCTACCCTCTGCCTGAGTTTTCTGAGGCTCATGCCCTTCTGCCAGATGTCCTCGCCGTCCACCAACACTTCTCCGGACGTGGGCTTCAGGAGGCCGTTCAGGTGCTGTATGAGGGTGGACTTCCCCGACCCGGTCGGCCCAATTAGGCCGACGAACTCTCCGTTTTCTATGCGGAAACTTATGTCCTTAAGCGCCACGGCCTCGGACGGGCTTCCCTTGTGGTATATGTGAGTTAGGTTCCTGACTTCAATCGGCATAGTTCTTCCACCAGTTCCTCAACGGAAAGAGCGTCTGGCCGCACAGGCACGCCGGCTTTGGCCAGGGCCTCTGACAGTCGCCCCAGGGGCGGGACGTCCAGGCCCAGGCTTACCAGCTTTTCTTTCTCCAAAAACACTTCTCTCGGCGGGCCTTCCATGATTACTCTCCCACGGTCCATTACAAGTACCCTGTCTGCGTAGAGCGCCTCATCCATATAGTGGGTGATGTGGATGATGGTGATCCCGTGCTTCTTATTGAGCTCCAGCACGGTCTTCATAACTTCCTCGCGGCCCCTGGGATCGAGCATGGCTGTGGGTTCGTCTAAGATAATGCATTTAGGGCGCATGGCGAGGACGCCTGCGATTGCGACCCTTTGCTTCTGGCCTCCCGACAAGAGGTGGGGAGCGTGCCGTCGCATGTGGCTCATGTCCACGGCTCTCAAGGCCTCATCGACCCTCTTTCGGATATCCTGCGGCTCGATGCCCAAGTTCTCAGGCCCAAAAGCCACATCTTCCTCGACGACGGTCGCCACAATCTGATTGTCTGGGTTCTGGAACACCATCCCCGCGTTACGCCTGATCTCCCAGGTGAATTTCTGGTCCTTGGTGTTCATCCCAAAGACCCAGACGTCGCCTTCTTCAGGCAGGAGGAGCACATTAAAATGCTTAGCCAGGGTAGACTTGCCCGACCCGTTGGGCCCGATAATCGCGAGGAACTCACCCCGCGACACTTTCGCATCCACCCCGGCCAACGCCGTTACGTACTCTTTGTCCCCCAACTCGTACCGGTGATAAAGACCTTTCGCCTCTATGGTTCCGGTATCTTCCGCCATCACACCGTCACTTCTCAGGCTGAATGAGTTCCAATATGGCCATGGGAGCGCCGTCTCCGCGCCTCGGCTGGATGGCCAGGATCCTCGTGTAGCCGCCGCTTCGGTGGGCGTATCTGGGTCCCAACGTCTCGAATAGCTTCTTGACGACGTCTTCCTTGGTAAGGTATGCCAAGGCCCGCCTCCGGGCCGCAAGGTTGTCCTCTTTAGCCAGAGTAATCATCTTCTCCGAGATCGACTGAGCCGCCTTGGCTTTGGCGAGAGTAGTCTCAATTCGTTCGTTCTCGAGAAGCGAAGTTACAAGGCCTCGGAGTAGGGCCCGGCGCTGGGCCATAGGCCGGTCAAATCGCGAGTAACCCAACTCTCTTGCACCTCATTCCTCTTCAGGGCGGAAAGCGAGTCCCAACTCGGCAAGCTTGGTCTTCACTTCCTCAAGGGACTTCTTGCCCATGTTGCGTACTTTAGATATCTCTTCCTCCGTCTTTTGGATGAGCTCGCCGACCGTGTTAATGCCGGCTCGCTTCAGACAGTTGAACGACCGCATGGAAAGTTCGAGTTCCTCGATGGGCATCTCTAGAGCTTTCTCGGCCTCGCTCTTCTCATGGGGCTGTTCTACCTCGGCATCTTCTCTTACCTTGTCCGAGAGATTCCGGAAAAGCTCGAAGTGCTGGATCAAGATGCCGGCGGCGCTCTCCAGAGCTTCGTCGGGCCTTATGCTGCCATCGGTCCAGATCTCCAGAATAAGCTTGTCGTAGTCGGTCCTCTGGCCCACACGAGTAGCTTCAATGCTATAGTTCACCTTTGTCACGGGCGTAAAGCGCGCGTCCATGGCGATGACGCCTATGGGCTGGCCAGGGATCTTGTTCGCCTCGGCAGTCACGTACCCGCGTCCTTCTTCAACGGTAAGCTCCATGAACAGGCGGGCGCCCGTATCCAGGTGGGCAATATGGAGCTCTGGGTTCACAATCTCAACATCGGCGTCTGCGATGATGTCGTACCCGGTTACTTCGGCGGGTCCTTCCTTATCGATACGGACCACCTTCGGCCCGGGGCTGTGGAGCTTTACCACCAGAGACTTCACGTTCAGGAGAATGTCGGTGACATCTTCTCGTACGTTAGGTATGGTTGTGAACTCGTGAAGCACCCCGTCGATATTCACCCTGGTAACCGCCGCTCCCGTAAGGGACGAAAGGAGCACTCTGCGAAGAGAATTCCCGACCGTAACGCCGTACCCGCCTTCAAGCGGTTCGACTACAAACCGGCCGTACTTCTTGTCTTCCGCCATCTCCTCGCACTCTATTCTCGGCTCTATCAAATTGAACACGCTATTGGAGCCCCCTTATTCCCAAGGCTTTAGTGGGGTAACTTACTTCGAGTAAAGCTCGACGATGAGACGCTCGTCCACAGGAGCGTCCACTTCGTCTCGTTCGGGCAGTCTAAGGATGGTGACCTTCCAGTTCTCGGCGTCAAGAGACATCCACGCAGGGACGTTGTGACCTGCCAGTCCTTCGGCCATGGCCTTGAACTTCTCGAGTTTGAGTGCCCTGGGTCTTAGTTTGATTTCGTCTCCCGCCGAAACCAGGAAGGACGGGATGTCCACCTTGCGACCATTCACTTCAATGTGCCCGTGGTTCACAATCTGGCGGGCTTCGGGGCGGGAACGAGCAAACCCGGCCCTGTAGATGACGTTATCAAGGCGCCTCTCCAAGAGGAGCATGAGGGTCTTACCCGTCTCGCCACGGACTCTGGCAGCCCGAGCGAAGTAGTTCCTAAACTGCTTCTCGCCCACGCCGTAGAAGCGTTTGGCCTTTTGTTTTTCCCTAAGCTGGCTGCCGTATTCGCTGAGCCTTCTGGCCCTACCGTGCTGTCCCGGTGGGGTGGGCC
Organism: Candidatus Fermentithermobacillaceae bacterium UBA3951; assembly: GCA_002385465.1. GTDB lineage: Bacteria > Bacillota > Sulfobacillia > Fermentithermobacillales > Fermentithermobacillaceae > UBA3951. The sequence goes on along the minus strand of DGDN01000036.1, from coordinate 30,526 downwards.
GCTTCTCAAGAGTGCACTTGGTGAAGCACTTGTCCCCCTTGAGATACAGTTTGTGAGCCTCGCGCCGGCACAACCTGCATACTGCGTTCGTATATCTTGACATGGTCTGCCTCCTTACACGCGGCGCCGCTTGGGCGGCCTGCATCCGTTGTGCGGTACCGGGGTGACATCCTTAATGGTCGTCACTTCTAACCCCGCAGCCTGGAGCGCGCGAATAGCGGCTTCACGACCCGAACCGGGACCCTTGACCATGACCTCGACCTCACGCATACCCTGGTCTATAGCCGCCTTGGCGGCAGACTCAGCGGCCATTTGAGCCGCAAAAGGCGTGGATTTCCTGGACCCCTTGAAACCCATCTTGCCCGAGGTCGACCATGCGACGGCTCCCCCTTGGCTATCGGTTATCGTGATGATGGTGTTGTTAAAGGTCGACTTAATATGGGCGACGCCCTTCTCGACCACACGCCTTTCTCTTCTTCGTGTACGTTCTCTTCTCTTTGCCAAGAAAAAGTCGCCTCCCTACTTCTTCCGTTTCACGCCGACGGTACGCTTGGGTCCCTTGCGCGTGCGGGCGTTGGTCTGGGTCCTCTGTCCTCTCACTGGAAGGCCTCTCCTGTGCCGGAGACCTCTGTAGGTTCCCAGGTCTATGAGCCTCTTGATGTTCATCTGGACCTCGGTGCGAAGATCGCCCTCGACCTTGTAGTTCCTATCTATAAACTCCCTGATGCGCGATACTTCCTCTTCGGTGAGGTCTCTCACGCGCGTATCGGGGTTAACTCCCGTGCTTTCCAATATCACTTTCGCCCGAGTGCGGCCGATCCCGAAAATGTAAGGGAGGGCAGCCTCCACTCTCTTGTCTCTGGGCAAATCTACTCCTGCTATACGAGCCATTCACTCACCCCCGTACTAGCCCTGCTTCTGCTTGTGTTTCGGATTAGAGCAGAGTACCATCACCCTGCCGTGTCTTCTAATGATCCTGCACTTTTCACATATCTTCTTGACTGAGGGACGTACCTTCAATCTCGAAACCCCCTTTATCTCAGGCGGCGGGTTATCCTTCCCCGCGTCAAGTCATAAGGACTGAGCTCTAGGAGAACCCGGTCCCCCGGGAGGATCTTGATGAAGTTGATCCTCATACGCCCTGATATGTGAGCGAGGACCTTGTGTCCCCCTTCAATCTCCACCCGAAACATGGCATTGGGAAGCGGCTCCACAACCTTGCCTTCAATCTCAATGCTGTCCTGCTTCGGCATCAAATTCCCCCTCGTACACCACTAAGAGTCTGTCCACCGATTGGCAGCTTATACCAGCAACCTTCCACCAAGCCGCTATCTAGACCTCTGTAAGGCACCTGGGGCCCTTCGACGTCACGGCGACCGTGTGCTCGAAATGAGCCGACAACGACCCGTCCTTCGTGACAACCTTCATGTTTCTGAACGTCAGGACCTCGTGGCCGCCGGCGTTCACCATTGGCTCTATTGCTATGACCATACCCCGGCGGAGCACCGGACCTGTGCCCGGTATCCCGAAGTTCGGCACGGACGGGTCTTCGTGCATTTTTCTACCGACTCCGTGTCCCGCATAATCGCGGACCACCGTGAAACCGTACCTTCTGGCCACCGACTCTACCGCATGACCGATGTCGCCTACGGAGTTACCCTCTACGGCCGCCGCGATGCCGGCGTAGAGCGATTCCCGTGTCGCCTGGATAAGCCTCTCTGCAAGCACGCTCACCTCGCCCACCGGAAAGGTGGCCGCCGTATCTCCCACGTAACCATTGAGGGTGGCGCCTACATCGATGGATATGATGTCGCCTTCCTCAAGTCGCCTGCTGTCGGGAGTCCCGTGGACCACTTCATCGTTCACGGAAGTACAAATACTTGCCGGGAAGCCGCTATATCCTTTGAACGTAGGTATGGCGCCCATCCCACGGATGAACTCCTCGGCCATCCGGTCTAGTTCTGCCGTGGTGATGCCGGGCCTCACCTTGCTGCCAAGCATCTTGAGACAGAGCCCCGCGACTCTTCCCGCGTTCGCCAGCAGTTCTATTTCCTGTTCGTTCTTGAGAATGATCATGAAACCTCTTCTTACTCTAGCAGATTCCGCTTCCTGAGAGCTTCCTTTATCCTCAGGAAAACCTCATTCACTTCTCCCTCTCCAGAGACGACCTCCAAGAGACCCTTCTCTGCGTAGTAGGCCGAAAGCGGTTCGGTGAACTCACGATAGACCGCCAAGCGTTCCTTCACGGTACTCTCAAGATCATCCTTACGCGTAACGAGTTCGCCGCCACAGTCATCGCACTTCCCGGCCATCTTGGGAGGCTCCAGGGCCAAGTTGTAGGGCTTGCCGCACTGGCTGCACACCCTTCTCGAGAGTGCCCGCTTGAGGATCGCGCCCTCGTCGACCTCGAGAGCCACCGCCAGGTCCAGAGACTCGCCGCGGCCGGAGAGGATTCGGTCCAAAGCCTCTGCCTGAGAAATGGTCCTCGGAAAACCGTCAAGGACAAATCCTTCATTAGCCTCTTCCGATAGAAGCCTTGTGTCAATCAGACGTATGGTCGTGGCATCATCCACAAGCTCGCCACGCGCCAGGATACCCTCAACCAACCGTCCCAGCTCAGTGCCGGAACGGATCTCGCTCCGGAAGATGTCGCCGGGCGCCACATGCAGGAGGCCAAACTCGGCAGCCAGTAGCTTCGCTTGGGTCCCTTTACCGGAACCGGGCGCTCCCAACAAGACAAGCCTCATCGCGACATCTCCTATCTCAAGAAGCCCTGGTAATTTCTCATTACCAGCTGCGCTTCTATCTGTTTCATTGTTTCAAGAGCCACGCCGATCACGATAATAAGAGCCGTACCTCCCAGCGCGTGGAAACCGGGAAGCCCGGTAATCTGGATCATGAAGTTCGGAAGGACCGCGATAATGGCGAGGAACAGGGCGCCTACGGCAGTTATCCTCGTCACGATCCGTGACAAGAGGTCCGCCGTGGGTTTCCCCGGCCTCATACCGGGCACAAAACCTCCGTACTTCCGCATGTTATCCGCAACTTCAACCGGGTTGAAGACCATCCCTGTATAGAAGAACGTGAAGCCGAATATCAAAACGGCATACATGGCAGTATACCACGGCTTGGTGTAATCGAAGAACTCACCCAGTTTAACGGCCCACGGTTTTGTGGTGAAAGACGCTATGGTCGCCGGAAACGAAAGGAGCGACGATGCGAAGATTACCGGGATCACACCCGCCTGGTTGATCTTGAGGGGTATGTGCGTCGCATAACCGCCCATCATCTTGCGCCCGACAACTCTCTTCGAGTACTGGACTGGGATCCTGCGCTCGCCTTCCGTTATCCAGATGACCAAGAGAACTGTGGCAATGGAGATCACGAGGAGCAGGACGCCGTTATACCATTTGGCCTCACCTGAGCGGAGGAGAGACCAGATTTGAGCCAGCTCCCTGGGAATGCCCGTTACGATACCGGCGAAGATAAAGAGCGATATACCGTTCCCGATACCCTTCTCCGTGATGACCTCGCCGAGCCACATGAGGAAAGCCGTGCCTGCGACGAGGCTCAGGACGGCTTCGACTACCAACCACGGTGAGTCGCTTACAAGGGCGCCCCTCGCCCTGATCGCCAGCGTCATACCGGTGGCCTGGATCGCTCCCAGAATCACCGTGCCGTACCTTGTGTACCCCTGGAGTTTCTTGCGCCCGTCCTCGTCTTTGGACATTTCTTCCCACTTGGGGATCACCATCTGCAGAAGCTGCATGATGATGGAGGCGTTGATATAGGGATATATGCTCAAGGCAAAGACCGAGTAGTTTGAGAGAGCGCCTCCTGAGAAGAGGTCCATGAACGCGAACAGGGTGCCCCCGCTGAAAAGCTGCTGGATCAGCTCAGGGACAATTCCCGGCACAGGGACCGCGACGCCCGCTCGAAAAGCAACAAGCAACGCAACCGTAATGAGAATCCTCTTACGGAGGTCGGGCACCTGCCATGCGTTCCTGAGTGTTGCGATCATTTATATCACCTCGGCTTTGCCGCCGGCGGCCTCGATTTTCTCCTTTGCTGATTTGGAAAATGCGTGGGCCTTGACGGTAAGCGTCTTCTTGAGCTCTCCATCGCCGAGGATTTTGAGATATCCGGAATTCTTTCTGAGCATACCGGCCTTTTTCAATTCCTCGGGCCCCACTTCGGCGTTAGGTTCAAACCTGTCCAGATCGCCGACATTCACAAGGTTGTACTCCACACCGAAAATGTTGTGGAAGCCCCGCTTGGGAAGCCTTCTGATGAGCCTCGTCTGGCCGCCTTCGAACCCCGGCCCCTTGGTACCGCCTGACCTTGCCTTTTGACCCTTGTGTCCCCGGCCGGCGGTCTTCCCGTTGCCCGAGCCTATGCCCTGGCCTTTTCTCTTGGCCTTCCTGACAGAGCCCGGATTTGGCCTTAGGTCATGCAATTCCATTAACTCCGACCTCCGATTCCGCTGTGGGTTCCGCCTTCTTAACCTTCCCGCGAAGCTCCCTCACCTCGGCGGCGGTACGAAGCTGCTTGAGGGCGTCGATTGTGGCGTAGACCACGTTGTAGGGGTTGGCCGAACCGAGGGACTTGGCCAGTACGTCCTGAATACCGGCAAGTTCCATGAGCGGCCTCACGCCACGGCCCGCAATGACTCCGGTACCCGGAGAAGCAGGGCGCAAGAGCACCATGCCCGCTCCATGACGTCCTATCACTTCGTGGGTGATGGTACTCATGTGACGCGGAACCTCAATGAGGTTTTTCTTGGCATCCTCAATTCCTTTTCGTATGGCATCGGTAAGGTCCAGGGCCTTGCCAAGCCCCGCCCCGACTTTACCATCTCCGTTACCCACAACAACCAACGCTCGGAAACTGCGCCTGCGGCCGCCCTTGACGGTCTTGGATACAGGTCCGACGCTTACTACTTCGTCTCTGAACTCTTCTTGAGGCCTGTCAAAAGGAGCGTCTTTTGAGGACCTGTCCTCCCGGCCTCTTCTTTGACGGTTCGAATTCACCAAGTAATCACCCCGCATTTTAGAAATCCAGACCGCCCTCTCTGGCGGCTTCCGCAAGCGCCTTGATCCTTCCGTGGTAGAGGTAACCGCCACGATCAAATACTACTTTCTTAAGCCCCTTCTGAATGGCCCTTTCTGCCAGGAGTTTCCCGACCCGGGCCGCTCCTTCCACATCTGCTCCGGAGACCTTGTCTTCTCTGAAGGAAGGTTCTACGGAAGAAGCGGCAACCAGAGTCCTCTGCGCGGTATCGTCGATCACCTGAGCATAGATATGCTTTTGGCTCCTGAACACTGAGAGCCTGGGGCGTTCCGGCGTCCCCACGACGCGTCTTCGCACTCTAAGGTGGCGCCTTTTTCTCTTCTCATGTTTGGTCTTAACACCCATAAGGTCAATCCTCCTCGAGCGGCCTACTTCGTCGCCTTGGCGACTTTGCGCCTGATCTGCTCGCCTGCGTACTTCACGCCGGAACCACGATACGGCTCAGGTGGACGTAGAGCGCGAATCTCTGCCGCCAGTTGCCCGACTCTCTCCTTGTCTATACCCTTCACGGTGACCGAGGTGGGGCTGTTTACCGTTATCTCAATGCCCTCGGGGGGCAAGATCTCGACGGGCCTTATGAACCCCAGGTTCAGCACGACTTTCTCGCCCTGCTTGGTCGCCCTATACCCCATCCCTGAGATCTCCAAAGTCTTCTCATATCCTTCGGTCACACCGTGCACCATATTGGCTATAAGGGTGCGGGTAAGGCCGTGGAGAGACCTGTGCTGTCTCTGGTCCGAGGGTCTTTCGACCAATATCTGGTCGGCTTCTATCTTAATGACCATCTCGGGGTGAAACGTCCGTGAGAGGACTCCCTTAGGGCCCTTAACGGTCAGGCGATCGCCTTCCTTTGACACCGTGACTCCCTTGGGGACCGGTATTGGTTTTAGTCCGATTCGTGACACGATAAAGACCTCCCGCTTACCAGACGTAGCAGATGATTTCGCCCCCGAGCCTCAGTTCTCTCGCCGAACGGTCGGTCATGACTCCCTTGGAAGTCGAGACCACGGCGATGCCGAGACCGCCCAATACCCTGGGGATGTCATCCTTCTTCGCATATACGCGAAGTCCGGGCTTGGATATCTGCCTGATTCCGGTAATCGCCCGCTTCTTCCCGGGCCCGTATTTGAGGTACACCTTGATCTTGGGCACCGGTTTTTCGGCGACAACCTCATAGTCTCTGATGTACCCTTCGTCCTTGAGGACTTTCAGCACTCGCTCCTTGAGTTTGGATGCCGGTAGCTCCACTTTGTCATGTCTGGCCATGCCGGCGTTGCGGAGCCGAGTAACCATATCCGCAATTGGATCATGTGTCATGGTAACGTCCCTCCTACCAGCTGGCCTTGGTCACGCCGGGGATCTCTCCCCTATGGGCCAAATTCCGGAAACAGTGCCGGCAGAGTCCGAACTTACGCATATACGCACGAGCCCGCCCGCAGATCTTGCAGCGGTTCACCCGCTGGGTCCGGTGTTTTGGCTCTTTCTGTGCCTTTAAGACCTTAGCTAGTCCTGCCATCTATATCCCCCCTACCTCTTGAACGGCATGCCTAATGCCTTGAGGAGGTACAAACCCTCTTCGTCGGTCTTGGCAGTTGTAGTGATCGTGATGTTCATACCTCTCACTTTGGAGACCTTGTCGTAATCGATCTCCGGAAAAATGATCTGCTCCCTAAGACCCAGAGAGTAGTTGCCGCGCCCATCGAAACCGTCGGGTGAAACGCCCCTGAAGTCTCTCACTTGGGGGAGTACGATGAAGAAGAGCTTCTCCAGGAAATCGTACATCCGCTCACCCCGAAGAGTAACCTTGCACCCCACATTCATGCCCGCTCTCACCTTGAACGCCGAGATTGACCTCTTGGCCTTGGTGACGACGGGCTTCTGACCGGCAATCCTGGTGAGATCGGAGACGGCGGCTTCCATCGCATCGGCGTTATGGGTTGCCTCTCCTACTCCCATGTTGATAGTAACCTTCGTGACCTTAGGCACTTGGAGAACGTTCTTGTAATTGAAGGCCTTCATCATCGCCGGAATGACTTCGTCACGATAGGTGTCCTTTAGCGCCACGTCAATCTACCTCACTTGTCAATGGCTTCGCCGCACTTTTTGCATATCCGGGTCTTCTTGCCATCCTCGAGCTTTCGGGCACCGATCCGGGTAGGCTTCGAGCATTTCGGGCATACTAGGAGGACGTTGGACCTGTCGATGGGTCCCTCGGCCTCGACTATGCCGCCTTGAGGCAGATCTTTACTGGGCCTACGGTGACGCTTTCTAAGGTTGACGCCCTGAACCACTATGCGGTTTAGGGCCGGCAACGCCCTTATGACCTTCCCCTTCTTGCCCCGGTACTTCCCGCTTGTTACGAGCACGGTGTCGTCCTTGCGAATGTTCATGGTTACACCACCTTCAGGTACCTAAAGGACTTCGGGAGCCAGAGATACTATCTTGGTGAAATGCTTTTCACGAAGTTCTCTCGCTACAGGCCCGAAAATGCGGGTGCCCTGCGGCTCCTTGTCGTCCCTTAGAATGACTGCGGCGTTGTCGTCGAACTTAATGTAGCTGCCGTCCCTGCGTCTCACGTTTTTCTTGGTCCGCACGACTACTGCCCGGACGATCTGTCCTTTCTTGACAACGCCTCCGGGAGTGGCCTCCTTAACTGACGCCACAATAACGTCACCCAGTCCGGCGTACCGGTGGACTGCTCCGCCCAGGACCTTTATGCACATGATCTCCCTTGCGCCGGTATTGTCTGCCACCTTGAGTCTGGTCTCTTGCTGGATCACGCTCGGTCACCCCCGGCGCTCTTGGACTTCTCGAGGATTTCGGCTATCCGCCACTTCTTGTCGCGGGATAGGGGCCTGCATTCCACAATGCGGACCACGTCTCCGGCTCTCGCCGAGTTGTCCTCGTCGTGCGCCTTTACCTTCCGGGTAGAGCGCACCCTCTTCCTATACTTCGGTACGACCTTCCAGGTCTCGATGGCAACAACGCGGGTCTTATCCATCTTGTCTGAGACAACCACGCCGGTCATCTCTTTGCGTATTCCTCGTTCCATACCTAGACCTCCTGGGCGAGCTTCATTAGCTCGCGCTGGCGCTGAACCGTCTTCACCCTGGCGATGGACCGTTTGACTTCCCTGAGACGCATGACATTGTCAAGCTGACCGGTAGTCATCTGAAAGCGCAGGTTGAAGAGCTCTTCTTTCAGGTCGTCCAGCCTCTTCTCCAAGTCCTTGTCGTTCAGATTCCTAATCTCCTGCACCTTCATCTGTGTTCACCGCCTTATCTAATGCCTCACCGGGTGCTCCCTGCCGCAACCTGAACCTTGTCTTTATCGGCAACTTGTGGCCTGCAAGCCGGAGGGCTTCCCTGGCAACCTCTTCAGGCACACCGGCGATCTCAAAGAGGATCCTTCCGGGCTTAACCACTGCTACCCAGGTCTCCGGGTTGCCTTTTCCGCTACCCATACGGGTTTCAGCAGGCTTCTTGGTCATCGGCTTGTCGGGGAAGATCCTGATCCAGACCTTTCCTCCACGCCTAATGGAACGGGTGAGCGCCACACGGGCCGCCTCGATCTGTCTACTGGTTATCCAAGCTCCTTCCAGAGCCTGAAGCCCGTACTCCCCGTAAAAAACCTCGTTGCCCCTGGAGGCCCTGCCATCATAGGGAGCCTTGTGCTGCTTGCGCCATCGTACTCTCTTGGGCATCAACATGACTTATTTCCCTCCCTCGGCCGCAGCCTGAATAGGTCTCTGCTTCTGTGGGAGGATATCACCCTTATACACCCACACCTTGATGCCGATACGGCCGTAGGTTGTATGCGCCTCGTGGAACCCGTAGTCAACGTCGGCGCGCAAGGTATGCAGGGGGACGGTCCCTTCTCCGGCCCTCTCGCTGCGTGCGATCTCGGCGCCTGCCAACCGGCCCGAAATCCTAACCTTGATACCCTTGGCCCCTGAGCGCATGGCCCTCATGATGGCCTGCTTCATCGCCCTCCTATACGACACCCTTCTCTCGATTGAATCGGCGATGTTCTCGGCAATAAGCTGCGCGTCGATCTCCGGGCTCTTGACCTCCACCGCATGGAGGATGACCTTCTTCTTACCGGTGAGCTCCACGAGCTGTCTCCGGAGTTCCTCGATACCCGTACCGCCCCTGCCTATAACAACTCCAGGTTTGGCCGCGTGTATCGTCACCGTTACTTCCTGGGGCTTCCTCTCGATCTCGATCCTTGAGATACCCGCATGGTAGAGCTTCCGTTTTATGAAATCCCGGATCTTCTTGTCTTCGAGGAGGAGTTCGGCAAAGTTCTTCTTCCGGGCAAACCACCTGGAATCCCAGTCATAGATGACTCCCAGGCGAAACCCTTTCGGATGAGTCTTTTGTCCCATAGTTAACCCTCCTCTCTTTCCCGGACTACTACCGTAATGTGGGAAGTCTTCTTCTGAATCGGAAAAGCCTGCCCTCTCTGACGAGGGTGGTATCTCTTCAGGATTGACCCCTGGTCCACGTATATCTCAGACACAAAAAGGGCGTCCCTGTTCATCTCAAGGTTGTTCTCGGCGTTGGCTGCGGCCGACTCGATCACTTTCTTGATGAGGTGAGAAGCCCGCTTCGGAGTGTACCTCAAGATCGCCAACGCTTCGTTCAGCGCTTTCCCCCGCACCAGATTGGCCACAATCCTTGCCTTCGAGGGGGATATCCTCAGGTGCCTTGCTATCGCTCTGGCTTCCATGTCTTCCTCGGTAACCCCCTTACTTCAGAGCGGTGGAACGCTCGGTGTGCGCTCCGTGGCCTCTAAATGTCCGTGTGGGAGCGAATTCGCCCAGCTTATGGCCAACCGCGTCTTCGGTGATGTACACGGGGACATGCTTTCTTCCGTCGTGCACCGCTATGGTATGACCCACCATCTCCGGAACTATGGTACAGGCCCTGGCCCAAGTCCTTATTACGCGCTTTTCGCCCTTTTCGTTCATGGCCCGTACCTTCTCCAAGAGCTTGGCGTCAACATACGGTCCCTTCTTTGACGACCGGCTCACAATCGCCCCCTCCTTCCTCGTTTACTTTCTGCGCTTCTCAATAAGCTTGTCGGAAGCTTTGTTCTTCTTCCTGGTCTTGTAGCCAAGGGTTGGCTTACCCCAAGGCGTAAGAGGTCCGGGCAGACCCACCGGCGATTTGCCTTCGCCGCCACCGTGGGGGTGGTCAACCGGATTCATGACAACACCGCGGACGGCGGGACGCCGCCCCCTGTGCCGGCTTGCTCCGGCTTTGCCGAGGGATGTGTTCTCGTGTTCCACATTGCCCACTTGACCGACTGTCGCCCTGCACATAACGGGCACCTTACGCTGCTCACCTGAGTTAAGGCGCAGTAGGGCGAAACCGCCTTCCTTGGCCATGAGCTGCACCGCCGCACCTGCGCTCCTCGCGATCTGGGCTCCCTTGCCCGGAACCATCTCCACGCAATGCACCATGGTACCCGTAGGGATGTTTTCCAAAGGCAGCGCATTGCCCGGCTTGATGTCGGCGTTGGGGCCCGACATTACCACATCGCCCACCCTGATGCCCAAGGGAGCAACGATATACCGTTTCTCCCCGTCGGCGTAGGTGAGGAGCGCAATCCTGGCAGACCGTCCGGGATCATATTCAATGGCCGTAACTTTGGCCGGAATATCGTCCTTGGTGCGCTTGAAGTCGACTATCCTTATCTTCTTCTTAGCGCCGCCGCCCCTGTGGCGTACGGTGATCCTGCCTTGGTTGTTGCGGCCGGAACCCCTCTTTTTCGTGAAGACCAAAGACTTCTCAGGTTCAGTCTTTGTAATCTCTTCGAAAGTGCTCGCCGTCCTGCCTCGAAGACCGGGGGAGGTTGGCTTATAGCTCTTTACAGGCATCTAGTCTCCCTCCTACACACCCTCGAAGAACTCGATCTTCTGACCGGGCGCCAGTTTCACTATTGCTTTCTTCCACGAAGGCGTGCGGCCCGTCTTGAGGCCCAGCCTCCGGGGTTTGCCAACGACATTCATGGTGTTCACTTTCACGACCTGCACCTTGAATATCTTCTCGATGGCGTTGTGAATATCAGCCTTGGTGGCCTTGGGATGGACCCTAAAGGTGTACGTGCCCATACCCATGGCTTCGTTTGTCTTCTCAGTCACCAGAGGCTCGATGATGATGTCTCTAGCCGTAAGGTTCATGCGAGTGCCTCCTCCAGCTTTCTCACCGCATCCTCGGTGATGAGAATGTGTTTCTTAAGCATGGTCTCGTAAGTCGAAAGTTCCCTGGCGGTGGTCACCCGGGCGCCGGGGATGTTCCTGGCCGACAAGACCACATTGGGCTCAAGATCGCCGGTCACTATAAGGACGCTTTTCTCCACTCCCATTTTCTTAAGGAAGGCATATAGGTCCCTAGTCTTGGGCGCAGCCATCGTAAGGCCCGTGAGGACCGTGATCTGCCCGCTCTGGGCTTTGGCCGAAAGAGCCGACTTAAGGGCCAGCCTCTTTACCTTCTTGGGAAGGCTCCAGCTGTAATCCCTGGGGTGAGGGCCGAAAACCACACCGCCGTGTCTCCATAGGGGAGACCTAATGGTACCTACCCTGGCGCGACCGAGGCCCTTCTGCCTCCAAGGCTTCCGGCCACCGCCCCGGACCTCGCTCCGGGTCTTCACTTTGGCAGTACCAACCCTCGATGCGTTCAGGTGAGCAAGAACGGCGGCCCTAATCAGGCTCCTATTGGGGGACACCCCAAAGAGCGTCTCGGGAAGCCCGATCTCGCCGACCTTTTCACCTTTTGGACTGAAAACCTCTGCCTGTGGCACGAGGATCCCTCCTTAACCTCGTCTCAACCTTGCCGTGATGATGCTTTGACCATAACGAGGGAACCCCTCGCGCCAGGGACGGCACCCTTGATGAGAAGCAGGTTCTTCTCAGGATCCACGCTTACGACCTTTAGGCCCTTTACCGTCACATTCTCATCTCCGAGATGCCCGGGCATCTTCCTTCCTGGGAACACCCTGGAGGCGTCTCTCGCCTGTAGCGACCCAACCCCACGGTGGTACTTGGACCCGTGAGACATGGCGCTCCGGCGGAAGTTGTGACGCTTAATGACACCCGCGAAACCCTTGCCGCGAGACCTTCCGCTCACATCAACCACGTCGCCTGACTTGAACACCGTAACCTTAAGTTCGTCACCAATCTCAAGCTTCTCGTCCTCGTCAACGCGGACTTCCCTAAGGTACCTGACCGGAGTCAGGTTCCTCTTCTTGAACTGCCCGAGTACGGGCTTGGAAAGCTCGCGCTCCTTCACGAAACCAAATCCCAGCTGAACGCTCATGTATCCGTCCCTGTCAAGAGTCTTCTTGTCAACGACTGTGCACGGACCGGCTTCAATGACGGTAACGGGTACGAGCTCTCCATTATCCTGAAACACCTGGGTCATCCCGACCTTCTTGCCGAGGATGGCCTTCATAGCACGCTACCTCCTCCATCACGAAGCTTGGGTCATACGCTCTTGATTTCGATGTCTACTCCTGCCGGGAGATCGAGTCTCGTGAGCGCGTCCATGGTCTTGGTCGTGGGCTCCATTATGTCAATGAGCCTCTTATGCACTCTCATCTCAAACTGCTCTCGGATATCCTTCTCTCCGTTGGGGGCAGTGAGGATGGTATAGACGCTTCTCTCGGTCGGAAGCGGGACCGGGCCTGAGATAAGCGCGCCGGTTCTCTTGGCGGTCTCAACTATTCGGCCCGCCGACTGATCCAGGATTTCGTGGTCAAACGCACGAAGTCTAACCCGGATTCGCTGCCTCCTCAACGCGATCACTCCTCGATCTCAGTTACTACTCCCGAAGCCACCGTTCTTCCGCCCTCGCGGATAGCGAAACGAACTCCCTCTTCCATAGCGATTGGCGAGATAAGCTCGGCCCTTATGCGCACGTTGTCGCCGGGCATGACCATCTCGACACCCTCGGGAAGGTACACTGCGCCGGTGACGTCGGTGGTCCTGAAGAAGAACTGGGGCCTGTAACCGGAGAAGAACGCGGTGTGACGGCCACCCTCTTCTTTCGTGAGCACGTATATCTGAGCGGCGAACTTCCTGCGGGGCTTGATGGTCCCGGGCTTCGCCAAGACCTGACCGCGCTCGACCTCGTTCTTGGCAATACCGCGCAAGAGGCAGCCTACGTTGTCTCCGGCCTCGCCGTAATCGAGGACCTTCCTGAACATCTCGACGCTGGTGCAGACCGTCTGCTTGGGCTCATCGGTAAGCCCTACGATTTCGACCGGGTCGCCGGGCCTGATTACGCCGCGCTCGATCCTACCGGTAGCAACCGTGCCGCGTCCGGTGATTGTGAACACGTCTTCGATGGAAAGCAGGAACGGCTTGTCGACAGCGCGCTCGGGAGTCGGGATGTAGGCGTCAACGGCCTCCATGAGCTTGATGATCCCGCTGCACCACTGGCAATCTTCTTTACCGCAACCGCACTCAAGAGCCTTCAGAGCAGAACCTCTGATTACAGGCACTTCGTCGCCGGGGAACTGGTACTTGGAGAGGAGATCCCTAACCTCAAGCTCGGAGATCTCGAGGAGCTCTTCGTCGTCAACCAGGTCCACCTTGTTGAGGAACACTACCATGGCAGGCACGCCAACCTGACGGGCAAGGAGCACGTGCTCCCGGGTCTGTGGCATGGTGCCGTCGGCTGCGGAAACAACGAGGATCGCGCCGTCCATCTGGGCAGCCCCGGTGATCATGTTCTTGATGTAGTCAGCGTGTCCCGGGCAGTCCACGTGGGCGTAGTGCCTGTTGGGAGTCTCGTACTCCACGTGAGAAGCGGAAATGGTAATGCCTCTGGCCTTCTCTTCGGGAGCCTTGTCGATCTTGTCGAACGGGGTGAACTCGGCGAAGCCCATGCCCGCCATGACCCTGGTGATGGCTGCAGTCAAAGTGGTCTTACCGTGGTCGATGTGTCCAATGGTACCGACGTTGACGTGCGGCTTGGTCCTCTCAAACTTTCTCTTGGCCATTTTTGCTGATTGATCCTCCTTTTTGTTACACTGGCCGCCCGAGGTACCGGGCGATGATCTTGTCCGCCTCGTTGGGCGGAACTACATCGTAACTCTGAAACTGCATCGTATAGGTGCCTCGACCCTGAGTCCTTGACCTAAGGTCGGTGGCGTACCCAAACATTGAAGCAAGCGGCACCGAACCGTCAATCACCTCGTAGCCTTCCCTGCTCTCAATACCTTGGATCTCTCCTCTCCGCGCGCTCAGGTCTGAAAGCACCTCTCCCAAGTAGGTCGTGGGAGTGGTCACTTCAACTTTCATGACGGGCTCCAAGATAACCATCTTGGCCTTTGAGAGCGCGTCCTTGAGAGCCATAGATCCCGCGACCTTGAACGCCAACTCAGACGAGTCTACCTCATGATAGGACCCATCCTCAAGAGTCACCTTGACATCAACAACAGGATTTCCGACCAGGGGGCCGCTTTCCAGCGCTTCTCTCACGCCGGCCCAGACGGCCGGGATGAACGCAGCCGGAATAGCCCCGCCTTTCACGGCATCTACAAACTCGAAACCCGAGCCTCTTCCGAGAGGCTCCAGCCTCAGCTTGACGTGGCCATACTGACCGTGGCCACCGGTCTGACGAACATACTTGCCTTCACCTTGTACCTCACCGGTCACCGTCTCTTTGTACGCCACCTGCGGACGTCCTACAGTAGCCGACACGCCGAACTCACGAAGGAGACGGTCGCTTATGATCTCCAGGTGGAGCTCGCCCATCCCTTCGATGAGGGTCTGGCCCGTTTCGTCATCGGACCTGTAAGAAAAAGTAGGGTCTTCCTCGGCAAGTTTCTGCAAAGATATGGAGAGTTTGTCCTGATCTGCTCTGGTAGCCGGTTCTATGGCGACCTGAATAACAGGCTCCGGGAAGGCAATTGCCTCCAGCAAGATGGGGTGCTTCTCATCGCACAAGGTATCCCCTGTCGTCGTGTGCTTGAGCGCCACCGTTGCGACTATGTCGCCCGCAAGGGCTACATCCACATCCTCACGGTGGTTTGCATGCATGAGAAGGAGCCTTTGGATCCTCTCGTTCTTGCCCTTGGTGGCGTTGTACACGGAAGACCTCGTGCTCACGGAACCCGAGTACACACGGAAGTAGGTGAGCCGTCCGACGTATGGGTCGGTCATAACCTTAAATGCCAGCGCGCTAAAGGGTTCATCGTCCGAGGCCTTTCTTGTGACTACCTCATCGCCTTCCGGCAGGTGTCCTTCAACCGGAGGTATATCCGCCGGCGAAGGGAGGTAGTCGACGATTGCGTCGATGAGGTTCTGAACGCCCTTATTCCTAAAGGAAGATCCCGGCATGACAGGGACTATGGCATTTAGCAGGGTGCCCTTACGTAGGGCTCCCTTAAGGACCTCTGCCGGAATCTCCTCTCCGGAGAGATAGGCTTCCAGGACCGCTTCGTCGTAATCCGACGCCGCCGAGATCAGGCGCTCCCTGTATTCCTCCGCCAGCTCCCTGATATCTTCTGGGATGTCTCTCTCCTCGATGTTCATCCCAAGGTCATCGACCCAATACAGGGCCTTGAGCCGGATGAGGTCGATCACCCCGGAGAAATCCTCTTCCGACCCCAGCGGGAGACCTACGACCACAGGTTCGGCGCCCAAGCGGTCCTTGATCATCCTCACGGCCCTGAAGAAATCCGCACCTACTGAATCCATCTTGTTGATGTAGGCAATACGGGGGATCTTGTACTTGTCGGCCTGCCGCCAGACGGTCTCGGATTGGGGTTCGACGCCGCCTTTGGCACAGAATATGGCCACCGCTCCGTCAAGTACCCGGAGGCTTCGCTCAACTTCGGCTGTGAAGTCAACGTGCCCTGGAGTATCTATAATGTTGATCCTGCAATCTCTCCAATAACAGGTAGTAGCGGCGGAAGTAATGGTTATCCCTCGCTCCTGCTCTTGGACCATCCAGTCCATGGCCGCAGAGCCTTGGTCGACCTCACCCATCCTGTGAACTTTTCCCGTGTAGAACAGGATCCGCTCGGTGGTGGTTGTCTTCCCGGCATCAATATGAGCCATGATACCTATATTGCGGATCTTCTCAAGCGGAAATGTCCTCGGCATCGAAATCCCCCCTTTCCTCGAGTCTCGTCGGCCCCGGCTCTACCAGCGGTAGTGCGCGAAGGCTCTGTTGGCTTCGGCCATCCTGTGCATCTCTTCTTTGCGTCTCACGGTGCTGCCGGTGTTGCTCGCGCAGTCAAGGATCTCTCCCGCCAAGCGGTTCTCCATGCCGCGCTCGCCCCGCTGCCTGGCGAAATCCACGATCCAACGGATTGCCAGTGAGAGACGCCTTTCGCTTCGCACTTCGATTGGTACCTGGTATGTTGCCCCGCCTACTCTTCTGGGACGCACCTCCAGTATAGGCATGGCGTTTTTGATAGCGGTATCGAGGACCTCAATCGGGTCTTTCCCCGTCTTTTCACGGATAATGTCCATGGCGCGATAGACGATCTTCCGGGCCACGGCCTTCTCGCCCGATTGCATGACCTTGTTTGTGATCCTGGTCACCAGGATCGAATTGTACACTGGATCAGGTGTCCACTCCCTGTCCGGCGCTCTGCCGCGTCTAGGCATTAAGCATTACCTCCGAGAGATTACTTCTTCGGCCTCTTGGCGCCGTACAGCGAACGACCCTGTTTACGGTCAGCCACGCCGGCGGCGTCGAGGGTGCCCCTGACTATGTGATAACGAACGCCAGGAAGATCCCTTACACGGCCACCTCGGACGAGCACCACCGAGTGCTCCTGCAAGTTGTGTCCGATGCCCGGAATATAGGCCGTGACCTCTATGCCGTTCACCAGGCGGACACGAGCGATCTTCCTAAGTGCCGAGTTTGGTTTCTTTGGTTGAGTGGTACGGACCACAGTGCAAACGCCACGCTTGAAGGGATTGCCCCTGAGTGCGCGGGACTTGGACGTCTCCTTGACGTGCTTGCGTCCCTGCCGAACCAACTGGTTGATTGTCGGCACCTTCTAACCCCCTTCTCCTGCCTGAAGTTTACCTATTTCCCGGTCCCATCCCCCGGTTCTTTCAAGATGGCGCAGGCAGACGCGCCCACCTTGAGGGAACAAAACTCTCCGAGTTCCTTCATTGAATCAAAAAAAGACACAGGTATGCCTTTTTCCTCACACAGCCTCAGGAGGTTCTTGACGACGCGTTCTTCGGCGTCTTTCGCAACGTACACGGCCCTGCAAAGACCGTTTTGAACTGCCCTTTCAGTGGCCCTCACACCCGGAAGCCGGTCCTTCCCGGACGTCTTACGGTTTTCCCGCGGACTGAAAGGCCTCTTCGACATCGTGCTTCCTCCTGCCTAGCAAACCCCAAAAAGGCACGCTTTTAGAGTTTAGCACCCACAAATTCCGGTGTCAACGG
Source organism: Candidatus Fermentithermobacillaceae bacterium UBA3951 (assembly GCA_002385465.1). GTDB lineage: Bacteria > Bacillota > Sulfobacillia > Fermentithermobacillales > Fermentithermobacillaceae > UBA3951. The sequence goes on along the minus strand of DGDN01000036.1, from coordinate 13,029 downwards.
CTGCTTGAGAAGGTTTTGTAAGCAGGGAAATCACTTCCGCCCGCCGCCTTTTCTGCTCCGCATTGGCCTTTCCTCGGGCAAGGCAAAGAGACGGTCGAAGTAGAACCCTTGCCTGCAGGCGGATACCAGCCCGGCTGCATGGGACTCCATCCAACCCAACACCTGGGAGCGCTTGCGGACGATGACAAACCCGATCAGCAAGGCAACCAGGGATATGAAGAACGCCGCGCTGCCGAAGGTTTCCTCGACGAGGTAGAGGGGAGAGATTTCGTGGATCCCCATCCCCGGCATTGAATGATGGAGCTCCTGGGTCCCCATTCCGATAGACAGCCAGAAAAACGGCGTGAGGATGGATAAGACCGCCAGGGGGATCTCCATGGATAGAGGAGCCTCATGGGCCTTTAGCACCGCTTGCGAGGGTTCGCCTCTGAACACCTTAAGGTAGGCCGACCAGGAATACACGACCGTGACGACCGCCCCGAGGCCGGCAATTGCAAGGGCCGCGTACTGATGGCTCGCAAGGGCCCCTGCGAGGATCATGTCTTTGGAGAAGAATCCGCTCATGAACGGTACTCCCGACAAACCCATTACCCCAACCAAGAATCCTGCACCTGTAACCGGCATTTTTCCCGCGGCGCCTGACAGCCTGTTCATATCTCTGCTGCCCGTGGCGTGGATAACGGAACCTGCGGCCAAGAAGAGGAGCGTCTTGAATATGGCGTGGGACATAAGGTGAAACTGAGCCCCCAGTACGGATCCCGTCCCGACCGCGAAGAACATATACCCCAGCTGGCCCATGGTGGAAAATGCAAGCATCTTCTTTATATCGTTGGCGTACATAGCCATGAGCGCCGCAATCAAGATGGTGAAGGCACCTATCCACATAACGGCGCCCGTCCATCCGGGTACGGACTTGAAAGCAGGGTAGAACCTCATTACCAGATAGACCCCGGCGTTCATGACCGTTGCGGCATCCAGGAGAGCCGAGCCCGAACTCGGCGCCTCCATGGCACCCGGCAGCCACACGTGAAGGGGCACCTGAGCCGACCGTATCATGGCAGCCAAAAGGACAGCGTATGCTCCCGCTGTCGTGAGCTGCGATGTGGCGGGCGGCGATTGACTTCCAACCGATCCTATGATCTCCCTAATGCCAAACCCCTTGGCACCGCTCCCGTAGTAGAGGAGCCCTATTCCCAGGAATAGCAGCATGTCACCGGATAAGCCGAACTGAAGGGCCCTCTTGGCGCAAGAGGGGGCGTCCGGGTTTTCTCTATTGAACCTCACGATTTCGCATGTCAAGAAAGAACAAGCCGTCCAAAAAAGCGCCATGACAAGGGTATTGCCTGAGAGCACCAAACCGTTGAGAGATCCTATGGTAAGGAGCACAAGCAGGTAGTAGCGGGTTACTTCCTTTCCGCGCCCCATGTATCCGAGAGAATAAACGAGGATTAGAGCCCCCAATACAGACGATGCAAGCGCCACAAAGAAACCGAG
>DGDN01000036.1:8008-11225 GCA_002385465.1 Candidatus Fermentithermobacillaceae bacterium UBA3951 | reverse complement strand
CCGGAGGTTTTGTGACCGCGCTCCATATATGTCCTTGTGATTACGAACACTAAACCTGATGATAGCATTTACTCACAACCAGTTCAACACACCGCACGCCCGTGGCGCATACCTCACGATGTGCAATGGCGCTATACATGTCGGACCTTGCCCTACACGCCTCAGCACTCCCGTCCGGCCCACGCCGTTCACCTACGATGGACCGTAAGTTGAGGTTGCTCAAGGAAGCGGGAATGAATGCACCGAAGACCGACCTCGGGCACAAACAGACTGAGGGCCCCTTCGCGAGGAGCCCTCAGGGTGGTTAATGAAAATGGACGCGGCGGGCTATATCGCCGGTATCCAGACCTCGGTTTCTGCACTCAGTTTGTTGGGTGAGAGGTCCACCTCAAACTCGCCCGGGGGAAGCCTCTTCACAAACTTCCACTCGGCTTCAAAATCCTCAGGTCCGGTTATTGGCCAATCCTTGATGTAACTGGTCTTGAAATGCATGGCAATGGCCACCTTGGGCTTAAGGCTCCTCACCACCTGCGCTGCGGTCTTTCCATCGATTGTATAGTGCCCTCCAACGGGAACCAGGAGGACATCGCACTTACCGATGGAAGAAACGGTCTTCTCGTCAAGGGCGTGCCCCAGGTCTCCCAGGTGGACCACGGTCATCCCGGGCATCTCCATCACGAAAATCCCGTTGGGGCCTCTCTGAGAACCGCCCGTGTCATCATGTGAAGACGCGACCGTCCTGAACCTGACATCTCCTATGGTCTCGAGAGTAGAGGCCACTTCCTTGCCTACGACGGCCCTGAGGATCCGGGGGGACCCCTTAAGTCCTGCCACTCCGTTGTGATCGAAGTGCTCGTGTGATACGGTCACCACGTCGCACTCGATAGTTATGGGCGGATAGGGCACCGAACTGTCGAAAGGATCCGTAACGATCCTCACTCCGTTAGGTGAGACCAAACTAAACGCAGCATGACCCAACCACCTCATGGTAGCGCACCTCCCGGTAATGTTTGATCTCGGCCCCTTGAGAAGCCGCGGCCGGTTTCCACCGGCATCACGGTCTCACTTACTCCACTTCGTCCCCAGTCCCTGCTATATCTTCAACGGACACCTCTTCTTCCTGAGGCACGTACCGCACGTCAACTTGCGAGTACCTTGCCATGCCGGTGCCGGCGGGTATCAGTTTGCCGATGATTACGTTTTCTTTGAGCCCCAGGAGTTCGTCTACCCTGCCCTTGACCGCGGCTTCGGTAAGGACCCTTGTGGTCTCCTGGAAGGATGCAGCCGACAAGAACGATTCGGTCGCCAAAGACGCCTTGGTAATCCCGAGGATAACGGGTTTCCCAATGGCAGGCTCTCCACCCTTCTCGAAGGCAAGCGCATTGGCGTCGGCGAACTCGTGGATGCTCACCACGCCTCCGGGGAGAAGGTCGGTGTCACCCGGCTCGTCTACGCGGATCTTCCTTATCATCTGTCTTATGATGACCTCGATGTGTTTGTCGGCGATGTCAATGCCCTGGAGTCGGTAGACCCGCTGCACCTGGGCAACAAGGTAATCCTGAACGGCGGTAACACCTTTAACCCTCAAGAGGTCGTGGGGGTTTATGGAACCTTCGGTGAGGGGCTCGCCGGCTTCAACCACTTGGCCGTCGTGCACCTTGATCAGGGCACCATACGGCACCACTGTGACCGTCTGGTCTCCTTCAGGTGAAGTAATCCTGATCTCGCGCTTCCTGTCTCCTTCAGAGATCTCAACCACACCGGAGATCTCGGCGATGGCCGCCTGGCCCTTGGGTTTTCGGGCCTCGAACAGCTCCTCTACCCTAGGCAGACCTTGAGTGATGTCCTCACTCGCGATGCCGCCCAGGTGGAACGTACGCAGCGTAAGCTGGGTACCCGGTTCGCCAATGGACTGTGCGGCAACGGTGCCTACCGACTCGCCGACCTCCACGAGGCCGCCGGTCGCAAGGTCGCGCCCGTAACACCTTACACATACCCCGTGCCTGGTCTCGCAGGAGAGGACCGAGCGCACCTCGACTTCGGTGATTCCGGCGTCCACTATCTTTTCGGCCTTATCCTCATCGATCTCGTGGTTCGCCTCGACTATGACCTCTCCCGTTTGCGGATGGATTACATCCTTCAGGGCGAACCTTCCTACCAGCCTGTCATACAGGTTCTCCACAAGTTCTCCGTCAATCTTTATTTCCCTCAAGGTTATGCCGTGCTCGGTTCCGCAGTCCTCTTCCCTCACAATAACGTCTTGGGCTACGTCCACGAGACGCCTGGTGAGGTACCCGGAGTCGGCCGTACGAAGGGCCGTGTCAACGAGGCCTTTTCGCTGTCCGTGAGTTGAGGTGAAGTACTCGAGTACCGTGAGCCCTTCGCGGAAGTTGGACCGGACCGGCTGCTCGACCATGCGGCCCGATGGGTCGACCACGATCCCGCGCATTCCGCCCAGCTGGGAGATCTGCTGCGGATTGCCCCGGGCGCCCGAGTTGACCATCATGATAACCGGGTTGCGCGGGTCGAAAGCCTTTTTCATAGCCTCGGTCACCTTGTCGGTGGTCTCGCGCCAGATTGAGATGATCTTGTCATATCGCTCATCCCGGGTTAGGAATCCCATCTGGTACTGATTTTCAACTTCTTTCACCCTGGCGTCTGCTTCTTCGAGCATCGCGGGCTTTTCTTTGGGGATGGTGATGTCGGTTATGGCAATGGTCGACCCTGCCCGGGTGGCATACTCGAATCCCAATTCCTTTATGCCGTCCAGCATGTTGGCCGCCTTCTCCATGCCGTACATGCGGATGCACCTAAGGAGGATCTGCCCGAGGGGCTTCCGGTCTACCACCTGGTTCACGAACCTTAGTCCTTCAGGCAGAACTTGGTTGAATATGCAGCGTCCAACGGTCGTCTCGACTCTCTCGCCGGACGTAAGGCGCACGAGTATCCTCTCGTGCAACCTTATGGCACCAACATCATAGGCCAGTATCGCGGCATCCTCCGACTCAAAAGCCCTGAGCTCCTTGATGTTGCGGTCGTCCTCGTCGATGAGCGTGAGGTAGTAAACCCCCAAGACGACGTCCTTCTGCGGCGTGACCGAAGGGGAACCGTCCTTGGGAAGCAGGAGGTTCCTGGTTGAGGCCATGAGGATCCTTGCCTCGGCCTGGGCTTCCGCCGAGAGAGGCACGTGAACGGGCATCTGGTCGCCGTCGAAGTC
>DGDN01000036.1:3944-7836 GCA_002385465.1 Candidatus Fermentithermobacillaceae bacterium UBA3951 | reverse complement strand
ATGCACCGGCATCTGGTCGCCGTCGAAGTCTGCGTTGTACGCCTGGCAGACGAGCGGGTGAATCTGGATGGCGCGCCCTTCCACCAGCACGGGCTCAAACGCCTGGATGGACAGCCTATGGAGCGTAGGAGCTCGGTTCAGCAAAACGAGGTGGCCTTTAATGACGTCCTCCAAGACGTCCCACACTTCAGGCCGCGCCCTCTCGACCAATCGCCGGGCGCTCTTTATGTTGTGGGCATCGCCTTTCTCCACCAATTTCTTCATAACGAAAGGTTTGAAGAGCTCAAGGGCCATCTCTTTGGGGAGGCCGCACTGGTGGAACTTAAGGCTGGGACCGACAACGATTACGCTGCGTCCCGAGTAGTCCACGCGCTTACCCAAGAGGTTCTGCCTGAAACGCCCCTGCTTGCCCTTAAGCATATCCGAGAGAGACTTGAGAGGTCGCTGACCCGGTCCCGTTACGGGACGTCCGCGGCGCCCGTTGTCTATCAGGGCGTCCACGGCTTCTTGGAGCATCCTTTTCTCGTTTCTCACGATTATGTCGGGGGCCCCGAGGTCAAGGAGCCTCTTCAGGCGGTTGTTGCGGTTGATGACCCGCCTGTAAAGGTCGTTAAGGTCTGAAGTGGCGAACCTGCCTCCGTCCAGCTGTACCATGGGACGTAGGTCGGGAGGAATGACCGGGATGACGTCCAGGATCATCCACTCAGGCCTGTTTCCCGACTTGCGGAACGCCTCAACTACCTCCAGCCGGCGGATCGCGCGGATCTTCCGCTGGCCGCTGGCGCTCTTTGCTTCACCGCGGAGCTCTTCCGCCATCTTCTCAAGATCTATATCCATAAGAAGCTGCTTAACGGCCTCTGCTCCCATACCTGCTCTAAACCGCTGGCCGAACTTCTCCCTGGCCTCGCGGTATTCGGTCTCCGTGAGGACCTGCTTATAGGAAAGCCCTTCGCAATCTCCCGGATCGGTCACGACGTACGCCGCGAAATAGAGGATCCGTTCGAGAAGCCTGGGGGACATATCGAGGAGTAGCCCCATCCTGGAAGGGATGCCCTTGAAATACCAGATGTGTGAGACCGGGCTCGCGAGCTCTATGTGCCCCATCCTCTCACGCCTTACGAGCGCGCGGGTCACTTCAACGCCGCACTTGTCGCAGACCACACCCCGGTAACGTATCCTCTTGTACTTGCCGCAGTAACACTCCCAGTCCTTGGTGGGACCGAAGATCCTTTCGCAGAAAAGACCGTCGCGCTCGGGCTTCAGGGTCCTGTAGTTCAGAGTCTCGGGTTTCTTGACCTCACCGTGGGACCACTCACGTATCTTCTCGGGTGACGCCAGAGAAATGCGCATTGCGGAAAAGCTGTTTACGTCCATTACTCACATCCCCTTTGCGTCAGTTTATCGGCTCTTCGTCTTCATGGTCCTCGAGGTCAAGATCGCGCAAGGACCGTACGCGCCCGATCCGCTCGAAATCGTCGGCGGCGCGCCTCGGACGCCTCCTGGTTCTGGCCCTCCCTGACGCTCTCTTCTTCTTTGGCTCTCCCATCTCTTCGTCTTCCTCAGCCGGGACGACGGTGGGGATGGTCAAATTCTTGAAGAGATCATCAAGTGACAGTTTCTGCTCCACCTCTTCTTGCGCTTCTTCCTGGACTTCTTCTTCATCATCCTGGAAAGGCGCCTCTGGCTCGAGCTCCTTAAGGTCGTCAACAACGAGAGCGTCTTCTACCAATTCGTCTTCGTCCATGCCGGCTTCTCCAAGGTCCATATCTTCTTCCATAGACTCATCAGCCGGAATGGCCTCCTCTTGGGCCGCCACATCGTCGTCTGCCACAGTCTCTTCTTCCTCTTCCCCTTCCTCTTCATAAGGCGCCTCAGGCAGAATCTCTCGTCTACGCGGATGTCTCGGTAGACGCCTGGGTTCGCCTTCCGTTACGAGGTCAAGGTCTCGAGCGGTTTCCTGGACGTCCTCGTCCAGTTCCTTAATCTCGATCTCCTTGCCTTCTTCGTCGAGGACCTTCACATCCAAGCAAAGGCTCTGGAGTTCCTTGAGAAGTACCTTGAACGACTCAGGCACTCCGGGTTCGGGGATGTTAAGGCCTTTCACGATCGCCTCATAGGTCTTCACCCGTCCGGTCCTGTCGTCCGATTTTACTGTGAGCATTTCCTGCAGCGTGTAAGCTGCGCCGTAAGCTTCGAGAGCCCATACCTCCATCTCACCGAAACGCTGGCCTCCCATTTGGGCTTTTCCGCCTAGAGGCTGCTGGGTAACCAGAGAGTAGGGCCCTGTAGACCTGGCGTGGACCTTGTCGTCAACAAGGTGCAAGAGTTTCATCATATATACTTGGCCCACGGTGATAGGGTTGTCGAAGTACTCACCGGTCCTGCCGTCCCGGAGCCAGATCTTGCCGTCCTTCGGGAGTCCCGCCTTCTCCAGGAGCACCTGGATCTCTTCCTCGGTCATCCCGTCGAATATCGGGGTGGCAATGTGGAGCCCCAGAGCCCGGGCTGCCCAGCCCAGGTGGCACTCCAGTATCTGACCGAGGTTCAACCTTGAAGGCACCCCGAGGGGCGTGAGCACGATCTGGACGGGAGTACCGTCGGGCAAGAAGGGCATATCTTCCTTGGGAAGTATCTTCGCCACCACACCCTTGTTGCCGTGGCGTCCGGCCATCTTGTCACCCTCGGAGATCTTCCGCCGCTGGGCGACGTAGACGCGCACCAGCTGGTTCACTCCAGGCGGCAGTTCATCGCCGGCCTCTCTGGTGAAAGCCTTGACATCCACTACAATACCGCTTTCCCCATGGGGCATCTTAAGCGAGTTGTCCCGGACTTCTCTGGCTTTTTCTCCAAAGATGGCGCGGAGGAGCCTCTCCTCGGCAGTGAGCTCCGTCTCGCCTTTCGGGGTGACCTTTCCGACCAGGATATCCCCCGACCGGACTTCGGCCCCTATCCTGATAATCCCGCGGTCATCCAGGTCTTTCAGCTGGTCTTCGCTGACGTTGGGAATATCTTTGGTGATCTCCTCGGGTCCGAGCCTGGTATCCCGGGCGTCGCACTCGTACTCCTCGATGTGGATGGAAGTAAAGGTGTCATCTTCTACCAGTTCTCGAGAAAGGAGTATGGCGTCCTCGTAGTTGAAGCCCTGCCAGGGCATGTAAGCAACGATCACGTTTCTCCCAAGAGCAAGCTCGCCGCCCGAGGCAGAAGGCCCGTCGGCGATTGTCTCGCCTTCCTGGACCGCCTCACCCTTCGTGACGAGAGGCTTGAAGTTGAAGCACGTGCCGTGGTTGGACCTCGCGAACTTCGGGAGCAGGTAATGGTCTTCCTCGCCGTTTTCGGTTTCAATCACGATCTCCGAAGCGGAAACGCGTTTCACTATACCGGAACGTTTCGCCACCACGATTGCGCCTGAATCCAGAGCCGCCCTGTGCTCTAGGCCGGTTCCCACAAGGGGAGCCTCGGTCTTTATGAGCGGCACGGCCTGACGCTGCATGTTGGAACCCATAAGGGCGCGGGCGCCTTCGTCGTGCTCGAGGAACGGAATGAGAGACGTGGCTACCGAAAAGACCTGCTTCGGCGAGACATCCATGTAATCCAGACGCTCAGGGGGAACTTCAAGCACTTCGTCCCTGTAGCGGGAAAGAACTCTCTCGCTCAAGAACTCGCCGCTTTCACCGATCTCAGCGTTTGCCTGAGCAATCATGCAATCGTCTTCTTCGTCGGCGGTTAGGTAGACCACCTTATCGGTAACCCTCTTTTTCTCCTTGTCCACCTCACGGTAGGGGGTCTCAATAAACCCAAGCCTGTTCACTCTCGCGTAGCAAGTAAGCGAACCGGTAAGGCCGATGTTGGGCCCTTCAGGGGTCTCGATGGGACACATGCGCCCGTAGTG
>DGDN01000036.1:317-3801 GCA_002385465.1 Candidatus Fermentithermobacillaceae bacterium UBA3951 | reverse complement strand
GAATGGTGCACGTCCCTGACTTCCATCCCCGCCCTATCGCGGGTGAGCCCTCCCGGACCGAGCGCCGAAAGCCTTCTCTTGGCCGTGAGCTCGGTGAGCGGGTTTGTCTGCTCCATAAACTGAGAGAGCTGGCTGGACCCAAAGAACTCTTTAATGGCGCCTACAACCGGCCTCACGTTTATGAGGGCCTGAGGAGTTATGATGTCTATGTCTTGAATAGTCATGCGCTCGCGGACGACCCGCTCCATCCTGGTGAGTCCTACCCTGAACTGGTTCTGGAGGAGCTCCCCGACGCACCTTACGCGCCGGTTGCCTAGATGATCGATGTCGTCGATGGTCCCTATGCCCTTGAAAAGCCCGAAGAAGTAGTTGACGGCCGCGATGATGTCGTCGCGGAAGAGCGTCTTCTCCTTGGCGAGCACTTCCTGGGATAGGTCGAACCGGCCGTTTCCAACAACGTGAACTACCTGGCCGTCGGGAGTCGTTACATCGATCACGTTGACCCGCTTGTCCGTAAGCATGACAGCAACATCTCTGTCGATGTACGTCCCGGCTTTCAAAAGGAGATGGCCGGTCACGGGATCCAGCACATCCATAGTAGCCGTCATGCCTATGATGCGTCTTCTCGGAATGAACTTCTTATTCAGCCGGTAACGCCCCACGGTAGCCAGGTCGTAGCGCCTTGGCTCAAAGAAGAGCGACTCAAATAGGTTCCTTGCGCTTTCTACGGTGGGGGGCTCTCCCGGCCGCAGCCTCTTGTATATCTCGACCAGTGCTTCATCTCTGGTCTTGGTGGTGTCTTTGTCCAGAGTGTTTCGGACGGGAATACTGTCGCCCATCGCCTCCAGGATGGCCGCATCAGTCTCCAATCCAACCGCCCGCAAGAGCACCGTAAGCGGGAGCTTTCTGGTCCTGTCTACCCTAACCCAGCATATGTCGTTTGAATCAGACTCCATCTCAAGCCATGCGCCCCGGTTCGGTATGAGCGTCGCGAAATAGAGCCTCTTGCCGTTTGGATCTGTCTCAAACGAGTAATAGGCGCCCGGAGAACGCACCAGCTGGCTAACAATTACCCTTTCTGCTCCGTTGATTATGAACGTCCCCGCCTCTGTCATAAGGGGGAAATCGCCCATGAAGACTTCTTGTTCTTTGACTTCTCCCGTTTGCTGGTTGACAAGTCTTACTTTGACCTTCAGCGGCGCAGAATACGTTACGTCGCGTTCCTTACACTCGCGGACGGTGTACTTGGGTTCTCCCAGACTGTAGTCGATGAACTCAAGGACCAAGTTCTCTGTAAAGTCTTTGATCGGAGAGATATCCCTGAAGACTTCCCGCAAGCCCTCCTCGAGGAACCACTTGTACGAATCCCTTTGAACGGCCACAAGGTCGGGTATCGCCAAGACCTCGTTGATACGCCCGTAGTTCAGCCGTTCACGCCTGCCTACCTTGATAGGATAGGCCATGAAGTTCACTCCTTAGGGGGTAAGAGTTAGTAGTATGCCAGCTTTGGTTGTAGGAACGGAACTTGCCATCACTTCCCTATTCTACCCAAAGTTCCGTAAACTGATTCCTGCCGGCAAACAAAAGCTGCTACAAATACCAATACTATCACGCCTGTCGAGGTACGTCAACAGGCGTGGAAACTTTCGCTTCTGACTTTGTGTCAGGAGCGTTCGGCGCGAAATCAATGTCTCTTTTTCCTTCACCAAGAGCTTACCGGCACAAGTCTACCACATACCGGAGGTCTTCGCCACGAGTTGGGCGATACGTAAAGGGGCAGGCGGTCCTGCCTGCCCCTCTTCCCTCCAGGTGTGGACGGCTTTACTTGACCTCGACCTTTGCGCCTGCCTTCTCCAGGGCTTCCTTTGCCTTGGTGGCGTCTTCTTTCGTGACTTTCTCCTTGATCGCCTTGGGCGCAGCTTCAACGAGTTCCTTGGCTTCCTTGAGACCCAATCCGGTGAGCTCGCGGACGGTCTTGATAACGGAAACCCTGTTGGCGCCGGCCTCGACCAAGATGACGTCAAACTCGGTCTTCTCCTCTTCGGGTGCCTGGGCTTCGGCTGCAGGAGCAGCACCTACGGGAGCCGCGACTACCGCCGCAGCCGCCGAGACTCCGAATTCCTCTTCGAACTTCTTAACGAGCTCGGCGAGCTCGAGGACGGTCATGCCCTTTACGATCTCGAGGACTTGTTCAACCTTAGACACTTTTCAACACCTGACTTTCATTTGATTTCTTGAAAGAGATACACGAAACCTCAACTTGCAGCCTCTTCTCTCTTCAGGCGAAGAGCCTCGACCACTCTTACGAAACCGGCCAGAGTCTCGTTTAACACCACCGCGAAACCGGTGAGAGGGCTCTGCATGGCCCCGGCAGTCTTGGCCAGGAGCTCTTCTCTTGAGGGCAGAGTTGCCAAGAACATGACTCTATCTACGCTGAGTACCTCGCCATCCAGGAGGCCCCCCTTGATCTTGAGAGCGGGCACGTCCTTCATAACGCCTGCCACAGTCCTGGCAGCGGTGGTTGGGTCAACCTCGCTCATGGCAAGGGCGGTAGGACCTTCCAACATCTCACCCGGTGACTGCCATCCCAATGAGTCGATGGCCCGGCGGACCAAAGTGTTCTTGGCGACTTTGTACACGACGTTTGCCTCGCGGCACGCGCGCCGGAGCTTGGTGTCGTCTGCAACCGCCACGCCCCGGAAGTCTACAAACACCACGCTCTTGGCGCTGGACATGGCGTTTTTGAGCGCTTCCTGGACCTTCTGCTTCTCGAGCCTCTGCTTCTTCTCCAACTTCTTCCCCCCTTTGCGCAGTACATCTCGGGCAAACTCGCCTCTTTGAAACTTAAGGCGCTGAGTAAACTTCGTAAGATCCAAAAGGACCCCCGCACGAAGCGTGGGTCCTCAAGATGACTCATGGAGGCTAGGCCTCGGTCACCAGGGAGCCATACCTCGGCGGGCGGCACCGGCCTACCGGCGCCTTTATGTCTTAAGACACCTGCTGTCTACGGTAACTCCGGTATTCAGTTTTCCCTAATCTCTCACTCCAAGACTATCACGCGTCGGCGCGCGTCACCTTGGTTGGGTTAACCGGGATCCCGGGACCCATCGTGCTCGCCACACTGGCGCTTCTCAAGTACTGTCCCCTTGCCGCGGCGGGTTTCGCCCTAAGAAGAGCATCTATTAGGGCTGCAAAGTTGTCTGCCAACTTATCCGGGCCAAACGAAACCTTGCCGATCCTGGCGTGGATAAGGCCGGTCCTCTCGGTGCGGAACTCGACTTTACCCTGTTTAATCTCCTTTACTGCAGAAGCGACGTCATTGGTAACCGTCCCGGTCCGGGGGTTCGGCATGAGTCCGCGGGGGCCCAGTATGCGCCCAAGACGGCCCACAATACCCATCATGTCGGGAGTAGCGACAGCGCGGTCAAAATCAAGCCAACCGCCCTGGATCTTCTCGGCCAAATCTTCGGCGCCCACAAAAACG
>DGDN01000036.1:0-195 GCA_002385465.1 Candidatus Fermentithermobacillaceae bacterium UBA3951 | reverse complement strand
CAAATCTTCGGCGCCCACAAAATCAGCGCCTGCGTCTCTCGCTTCCTTGGCTTTGTCGCCCCTCGCGAACACAAGGACTCTGGCATCCTGGCCGGTACCGTGAGGGAGCACCACAGCACCTCTCACCATCTGGTCGGCGTGCCTGGGGTCTACTCCGAGTTTCACAGCGGCTTCGACGGTCTCGTCAAACTTGGC
>DGDN01000051.1 GCA_002385465.1 Candidatus Fermentithermobacillaceae bacterium UBA3951 | reverse complement strand
CCAGTAGTTCATGTGCCCGTTTCTCACGCTCGTCCTTTCTCATGCCATAAAGCGAAGCGCAGAAGCAAAGGTTGTCAAATCCATCCATTTCGTCGTAGAGATTGCTTTCGTCAGCTACGATGCCCATAGTGCTCTGCGCTTTCTTTGTGTCTCTTGTTCCGTCTATACCGTCTATGAAGATCGTCCCGCCGGTAGGTCTAGCCAAACCAATGAGCATGTTTATGGTAGTTGTCTTGCCCGCTCCGTTGGGACCTAAGAAGCCAAAGATCTCACCCTGTTCAATGTCAAAAGAGATGCCGTCGACCGCAGTGAAATCACCGTATACCTTTCTGAGGTTCCTGACACTCACAATGCCCATTGCGCCCGTTCTCCTTTTCGTCAGCATTTGGGCCATGGCAGGCAAAACGTACTTCCTCTGGGCATTTACCGCCGGCCTCATGCGCCCGGCATCTGCCTCGTCTTTGCTGTTCGCAATCTTCTTCTTCGGGCTTGCACACCTGCCTTTCAATTGCAGCCAATTTCTCCAACTCAGCGCCAAGTGCCCGCAGCGCATTGCGGTCTACATCGTAATGCATGAAGTGTCCGCGTTTCTCCCCGACGAGTAAGCCGGCCTCGCGAAGAACCTTCAAATGCTGGGATATGGCGGCCTCCGTTACGTCAAGACGGCGAGCAAGCGCGCCAACGCAGTAGTTGTACTGTAGCAACAGCTTCACTACTCTCAGTCTCGTGCCGTCTGCAATAGCCTTCAACGCCGCTATCGTGCTTTTCAAGACGCTCCCCCCTTGATTAAGTGATTACTTAATTACAGATAGCACGATGATATAATTAAGTCAATGCTAAACTTCGGCGGCTTTGCCCGCCTGTTTTCCTAGGTCTGGGCAAGAAAGAAGGAGAGTGACTTGGGCGCAAGATGTGACCGGAGGGGCCGGGTTATCAGAACTCGCTGCTGACACTGACGCAGCCAGCTCCCATTTCTGGCCTACAGCCAAGACTTAGTAAGCGCTTTCGACACAGAGCTTTGCAGGAAGCTGGAAGTTGGTGAACACCCACTTACCGCTTCCATCCTTTTCGTACAGGTAGTCGTAGGTACAACTGTGCACCTTGCCATCCACGTTCCAGGATATCGAAGCCGAGAGTATGATTTTCGCGTCGGATACGTGTTCAATATCCAGCTCCGTCTCCACCATGTCATAGGTGTAGATGCCCACATAACCCCCAAACACGTAGAGCCGCCCATCGATGTCGACGAACAGGTGGCCGTCGCGGACTTTGAGGTCAATAAGTTCCTGAGCAAGGGCTTCTGGGAAATAGGAGCAGAGCCGCCCGCAAAGCTCCTTGCGGCTCGTGATGCCTTCTTGCCTCACTTCGTAATATGGGTCCCCGGCCACGTGTACAACGCTGTCAGAGTCAGCTTCGATTTGGTTGTATCCTGTGAACCACGAGTAGACGAGCTCTGCCTCGCGAAAGGCAGTGATCACTTCTTCCTCCGTGGGAGTTAGTGCCGAATCCTCGCGCTCGTTGGCCTGGCAAGCCGTGAGTCCAAGGACCAAACTGACGGTGAGCACCATGATGAGGAGGAATGCCGCACCGTTCGGGATGGATGCAGTCCTCGGTACACCGGAAAGCTTGGCGGGGACGGCTTGATATCCAACGACCTGATGTACTCGAAAGGCCGCCCTGAGTTTCGCTCTCACGTCCTTCACTCTCCCTCAGATTGCGTACCCAGCCTCCAAGACGCCGGAAAGCGTGGGAAGGTTCCGGTCGCCGACCAATGTTGATTGTTCGCACTTCTGATTGACGAACCCATAGAGACCGCCATAATTGGTTGGCCTTCTCCTAATTCCTACTCATCATGGGGGTGTGAGAGATGGCCGGCACCGGCGATAGGACCGGCGGCAACACCTCAACCAACCTCACCCGCGACAAGCAGGAGCGCCAGTACTACCTCGCCTATGAGGACCGCTATCGGAGAGTCTACGAACAAGGTGTTCCTTTCTGGTCCGCTGCGAGGCTCCTCTTGCTCTCAGGTTGGTACCTCAGGGTTTCGACTACGTCGGGGTGGATCTGGCTGCACCTGCCCTATCGAAGGCCAAGGAACGGCTCGAAGCATCCCTCGGCGACCGGGGCGACACCTCACGCGTGACTCTGGTTCAGCACGATGTCACGGATTTGTCCTTCCTTGAGCCCCAGAGCTTCGACCTCGCGATTGACGCCAAACTACTGCACATGCTGGTTGTTGACTCGGATCGAGACCGGTACCTCAGGGGCCTGAGCCGGCTCTCAAGCCGGGCGCTATGGTACTGTTCATAGAGCTATTCCGGGAAGATGCCTATGACGGGCCCATTGACTCGTTCGATGAGTATATGAATCTGTTCGCCCCTGACCTAACGACTCTGGAGGAAAGAAGCGCCTTCAACGCGGGCAAGGAAGTCAAGATCAAGTTGGCCCAAGTGCCGGCACGGCCCCGAAGCAAGGCTGGTTACCTGAGCGAACTGGGGCGCTACGGTTTCGAGGTACTCACATTCACGGTATTGGAGTCCGGCATGGAATGCAGGATTATCGCCCAATACTCCTGAAGCTTTGATGCGGATTTGCAGGTGTGGCAACACTGTGTCTGGGCTTGGGGCCGATGTGCGGCACTCCGACCGGGCTTGAAGCCGACATGCCGCCAGTCAGACTGGGCTCGCGGTCGGTATGCTGGCCCTCTGACCGGGCTGGCGGTCGGCATGCCAGCATTCGACAGGGCTTGAGGTTTCGATCCAGCGTTCTGACCCGGCTCGAAATCAGGTGGTCCTATGCACTTCAAAGAAGCAAAGTCAATCCTATCGCCGCAGAATGGGATGAATATCTTCCGCGGATGCACGCACGGCTGCATCTACTGCGACAGCCGGAGCAAGTGCTACGGTATGGATCACGACTTTGAGGATATCGAGGTCAAAGTCAACGCCCCCGAGCTCCTTGAGCGGGCGCTCTCCCGCAAGAGAAAGAAGTGCATGATCGGCACGGGGTCGATGTGCGATCCCTACATCCCCATCGAGTACCAACTCCGCCTTACGCGAAAGTGCCTTGAAATCATAGCAGAGCACGGCTTTGGACTTGCCATACTGACGAAATCCGACCGGATTCTGAGAGACCTGGACCTTCTGAAGCGCATCAATGAAACCGCCAAGTGTGTCGTCCAGATAACGCTCACTACATATGATGAAGCCTTGTGCAGGATCATTGAGCCCAACGTCTCAACTACCAGAGAACGCTTTGAAACGTTGAAGGTCATGCGCGACAACGGAATCCCGACGGTTGTGTGGCTATCCCCCATCCTGCCCTTCATCAACGACACCGAGGAGAATGTCCGGGGAATCCTCGGCTACTGCGTTGAAGCGCAGGTTCGCGGCATTCTGTGCTTCAGTATGGGCCTCACCCTGCGAGAGGGCAACCGTGAGTACTTCTACAGGAAACTCGATGAGCACTTCCCAGGGCTTAAGGAGAAGTATCACAGGACCTACGGCTACAGCTACGTGGTGCCGAGCCAAAATAACGACAGGCTGATGGGTATCTTCCACAGCGAATGTGAAAAACACGGAATTCTACACGACAATGAGGAGATCTTCAGGTACATGCGCACATTCGATACCGGGCAGCACGCTGGGCAGTTGAGCCTGTTCGACGCTCCTTAGCAAAGCACCCAGTCCCGAGCACTCCTGCTGAGGGCTGGAGAACCCTGTGCGCCTCGCTACATGTGCTTTTCGCATGCGCTCCCGCCTCGCGCATGCTTTGGGAACCTACCGAAGATCCCGGGCATTAGCCCTGTAATTGGCACAGAGCTCGCGTACCTTAGTCATGTACTTGCCGTCATAGTCAACGTATCCCGTGGCAAGTGTTTTAGGAATGCGCTTCAAAATACCTTTCGGTGACAGATCCCTGTATGTGACCACGATCAACTTGACCCCGTTGTCCGCACATATGGCCTTCTTCATTAGGTCTCTGGACTGGGTTTTCTTGCACTCCTCAACATCAGGGTAGGCCTTTGTCGGTCCGAAATGCTGGGGGCCATGGAATTCGAAACCGTGCGAGTCATCTGTTTTTTCTGTGTGGGCTCCTTGAGGCGCCTGAAGCGCCTGAGGCGCGTTAGCCGCCTGAGCCGCTTGAACCGGTGGAGCCGCTTGAGCCGTCTGAGCCGCCCAAGACGCCTGAACCGCCTGAGCCGCGTGAGCCGCCCCGGGCGTCTGAACCGCTTGTGAGCCGCCGCGGCCGCCGTCGCCGGAGTCCGCATGATCATCTTCCGGCAGGTACAAGCGGTCGATTTCCATCTGTTCCTCGGTAGTGGGGTTAACCAGCCATTTCGGCCTCGCGTTATCGACATACTTGTGGCTCAGAACGTGCGAATCCAGCAAGACCTTGAGCAGGAACTCACCTTTGTAAGGCTGCATTGAGTAGACCGCTGAAAGCAATTCTGCCTGCCTGACCTGCACGGCCTCCGGAACCACTGCCCATATGCGTTTCTCCCTGCTAACCTGCTCAATTCTGACCCAGCCTCGATGGGCCAGGTTGGCACATGCCCGTGACGCCGATGAATGCGAGAGACCCGCATGCTGAGCCAGCTCCACAATCGAGTTAGGTCGAAGCGTCTTTATCACAATGTAGAGCCCCTTCTCCGAAGGCGAGAGTCCCTTGTCCAGGCAAAGCTCTCTTTCGATCAAATCTGTCATCCAGTCTACGACACTCACCTCCATCGTCTGCCAAATTATACCATATTCCTCATTCGCCTGCCAGATTTTTCAAGCCCGTAATCGCATCCACCTGCCATCGGCGAGCCCGTCGAACCCGCGAAACCGTCACGACGGCGGTGATCTCGTAATCCGCCGTGGTCATGGAGAATGAGGGTCTGTCGATGAGGGTCTTTCGACAACATATGTATCTATGGACAGGTCGGGCGGGAAATGGGCACCCGTGGGGACGTTCTGCGGGAAATAAGCGCCGGTGGGGATATCTTCCAGGGACGTATGCGCCGGTGGGGACATTAGCCGGGGACGTACGCACCCGTGGGGATGTTCTACGGGACATACGCGCCCATGGGGGTATTTCCCACGGATTCACGGGAACATGCAGGGGTTTTGCCGGCATTTTGCTCAGACATCACTGCCCCGAGCACACTCAAGGCCCAGAGCACTCTAGGCCC
This sequence comes from Candidatus Fermentithermobacillaceae bacterium UBA3951, assembly GCA_002385465.1. Taxonomy (GTDB): domain Bacteria; phylum Bacillota; class Sulfobacillia; order Fermentithermobacillales; family Fermentithermobacillaceae; genus UBA3951. The sequence continues at coordinate 6,590 of DGDN01000051.1, read as the reverse complement.
AGCAGGCTCAGGCCCAGCAGACTCAGGGCCGAGCAGACTCAGGCCCGGCAGACTTAGGCCCAGCAGACTCAGGCCCGGCAGACTTAGGGCCCAGCAGACTCAGGGCCGAGCAGATCAAGGCCGATTGAGGTCAGATCGCTTGCTCCAACATGCCGACAAGCCTTACTAGAAGAGTCGCGAGTTCGGCTCTGCACAAGACGTCGGCGGGACGGAACATGCCATTGCCGTCTCCGCCGATGATCCCAGCGGCCCGGGCAATCTCGATGTAATCACGGGTCCAGTCACTTGCCTGCTCAATATCAACGAACGTAACCGCTTGCGGCTCAACCAGAGGCAACTCGACCCCCGCATACCGGCAGTACTCTATGAGCACGGCACACACGACATGTAGGGCCGCTTTCCCTGCGCATGCCCAATTTCTTTATGACACTCTTCGCATTGACGTTGTCGGGCACTGTTTCCACCAAGGCGTACACTCTGGGCTCCTCGGACATCCCGTGAGTCAAGATGAAGTCCCTGGTCTTAGCCAGGTCAAAAGGCGGTTCCACATCTGAGCTCAAACCGCCGGAGTTCCAGGCGTTCCGTTTTCAACCCGATCGGGGACCGCCCCGCGTGTGGTATCACGGCAGTCACTCCTTAGGCGGTTTTCGGTACTCCACTGCTAGATTGTACCTGGTCTGATGCGACAAGGCACTAACTGCACTCCAGGATTTTTCGTCGCGCCGGGAGTCAGCGGCATGCCTGTGCGCCTGTGCACGGGTCCTGCGGGAAATACGCACCCGTGGGGATGTCCTGCGGGAAATATGCGCAGGCGGGGACATCTTACCAGGATGTGTGCGCTCGTGGGGATGTCTTCCCAGGACGTGTGCGCCGGCGGGGACATCTTCAGAGAACCCTTGCGCCAGCGGGGATGTCTCGGGGATATGTGCAGCACAGGGGGTATTTACTGACGATCAAGACGCAGCCGCGAGGATAGGTTAGGCTATCCTCTGCTCCCCAAGGCTTCGTAGATATCCTCGCGATGTCCGACGTTCAATATGAGGATTGTGATTGTCGCATCGGATATCTCGGCTATAAGCCTATAGTAGCCGATACGGTACCGCCACAGCCCGGAAGACTCCGCCGACAGAGCTCTCCCATGGGTGCGTGGATCGCTGCAGCCAACAAGATTCTTCTCAATCCATGATAGGAGGAGCGCTCGCGTCGGCCTATCCAGCTTCCTGAGGGCTTTGATGGCCTTTGGCGTGTAATAGACCGAGAACATCTTAGCCTAACTCCAGGATCTTCTTCACTTCATCATGGGTGTAAGTAACAGGGTTCTTCTTGTGCTCCTCAAGCGCCTGCAAGGCTGTTTTCAGGTCAAACTCATCCTCGATTTTCTCCAGAACGGCAGTTCTGACCACATCAGAAACGGAAAGCCTCTTGAGCGCCGCGTATCGCTTTATGAGCTGGACTTCTTCATTGGTTAGCCGCACGGAGATGGACATCGGTAGACCGCCTCCCTGTATTACATAGTATCACATTGTCATACATCGTACTACACACATTGTGCGTCATGATCGTGTCAACCTACTGTAGGAATGCCCCCACCATCGCCATCACGATGTCACCAAATACTCGCATGACTGATTGACATTAGCCAGTGCCGTAGCGGCGTGACCTTTCCCGCGAACACCGGCAGGTTGTCGGTCACCTCGCCCGCCACTCGTCTTAACACTTCCCGCTCACGGGACACCACTTCCGACAGTGCTTTCAACGGGCTTAGCCCTCGGCGATGCTGCTCCACGTACTTAACCCCAATCTCCACTTGGTTGGCCTTAAGGGCCCGCATCCTCGACATCTGGTCAACGCCCTTAGCGCTCCATCCCATCGGGCGGCTTGACAGCCGGGCTGAAAGAATGTGGCTCACGTGTCCCTCGGCGCTCACCCCTAGATCCGCTTCGGGATGGACCCGGTGGGCCATGATCCCATCCCAGTTGAGCCGTATGTATCGCCTGCAATCCTGGGCCATCTTGACCTGGTTCGGTATCTCAGCGAATACCGCCGCTTCCTTCAAGAGTCGCTCCACTGTGACCCGGTCCCCAGCCCTAATGGCTTTCCAGGCCTTTCTGTACTCCTCGCTATCTCTCTTAAGTACCTCTACCAGGCGTCTGTTTAGGTGAAACATGTCCAGAACAAACACGCTCTTGGGCAACACCTTGAGCCCTGTCTTGATCCACGAGGCGCCATCACCACAGACAAAGATCCTCTTTAGGAAGTTCATGTCGTAGTGCTCTTCTATGTAGTTAAGCACCCAAAGCCACAGTTCCTCAGTCTCACTGTAGAGCCCCGAGAAGTAGCGCGGCATCTTCAGTCTTCGTCGTTGGCTTTCATCTTTGCCCTCATGCACGTAAACCAGGAACGGCATGTATGTCCTTCCGTCTTGCCCAGCCACATGGTCTTCGTCAGCTTCCACGTACAGAGTCTCACACCGCTTCTTCTCACGCCGCCCTCCACTAGCTTCTTCTTCCAGGTCAAATCCGCGGATCGCTTTCATGACCGTTTGACCGCTTACTCGCGCGTCCGGAGCCGCTCTGCCGGGCTTCTCCCCGCTCTTTCGATAGGACAACTCGCTTGCCGCTTCCACTACTTCCGCGGCTAAAGCCACATCTATCCTCGCGTGCGGCCCGTACCCTGCTTGCCTATCGACCAGATGCGCGCATTCCTTCGTCTTGGCGTACTTGAAGTACGTCCGCCTGTACTCCACCCTCCCAAACGGCGTCAGGATGCTTTTCACATCATCCCGTCTCTGGATTCTCCACCCGGGCCTTTCCTCGCGATGCTCGACAAGACGCTGGTCCGCGGCCTCCAGTACCGACTTGCACGCTTCCCGCCCCAGCTCGTTCAATTGCTTCCTAAGGTTTTTCTCGAAACCAACGTAGTCGACTCCCTTATCAACCGCGTCCAAGACACTTTCCACAATCCCGTGAAACCTGGTCCACATCTGTTGTACAATTTGCATGAGACCTCACCTCTAGAGTGGAGACACTCGTCCAGAGCAGGACGGTGGGGTCTCTTTCGTTATCTGACAACCGTTACCCTCTAAAAACTCCTACAGTAAAGTTACACTAAGGTGCGTCATGCTCGGGGGAACATTCAACCGGAGGAGCGGTAGATCCTGTCAGAAAAGAACGCCTACTCAATCACTACGAGGGATAAGGTCGGAACTTGGAAATCCGCGCAAGCATCGACATGGTGATGCTTTCGGCTCTATGGTATGATCTGGATGCCCAGAACCTCTCGGGAGCGTGCATTCATGTCCAACGAAAGCAGTACCGGCAATACTGAGCAAGAGAGATACGCGGAACTGCTACAGAGCGAACTGTCAAGGTTTGTGGCACGCCTACGCTCGATCGGAGCCTCCAAGATAGTGCTTTTCGGGTCATACGCGGAGGGACGCAAGGACCTGTACACGGACCTCGATCTATTCGTAGTCCTGGAAAGCAACCTTCCCTTTGTGGAACGTACGGCGTGGCTGTACAAAGAGCTGGCACCGCGAGTAGCTTGCGACATACTCGCCTACACACCTCGAGAGTGGGAAAGCATGCGGAAGCGCCCCTTCGTTCGAGATGCGACGCGGAAAGGAGTGGTCTTGTATGAGAAAGACCGGTCGTGAGGAAGCGAAGAGGTGGCTTGACCAGGCCAGAGAGGACCTGAAGTGGGCACGCTCGTTGGCGGAGCAAGGCGGATATCACATTGCGTGCTTCCTTGCGCAGCAAATCGCCGAGAAGGCGATAAAGGCATTCCTTTACGCGCAAGGTGAGTCGCCTGTCCTCGGGCACTCAGTCGCGGCACTCGCCGAAAGGGCAGGTCAACATAACAGTCAGGTCGCACGCAAGGCGGGGGCATGGGCAGTTCTCGATGGATACTACATACCTACTCGGTATCCCAACGGTCTCCCTGATAGCATACCCTCAAAGGTCTACGGTCGCGAGGCCGCTCTTCAGGCGGTCAACCTGGCGGAAGACGCGGTCTCCACCATAGCAGGGATCCTCGCCCTCTAGATGAAACCCATGGAACCTGCGGTCCGCGAGGTATTCTGCAAGTCGGCACTCACCAAATCCGGCATCACGGACTACGCCATAAACCCATACGTCGGTTGCGCCCACAACTGCGTCTACTGCTACGCGTCTTTCATGGCGCGGTTCTCCCGTCACGACAAGCCTTGGGGTCAATGGGTGGACGTGAAAGTCAACGCTCCCCTGGCGCTGGCGGATGACCTTCAATCCCACGAGGTCGGAGGCGGCGTGGATGAAGATCCACGGCCATAGCGCACCGGTACGATGGTACCCATAACCCCAGAAGAAGGACGTCAGCATGACCGACAGAAGCCCCGACCACCTAAGGGCGAGCTTCTTAAGTGCATCCATAACCGCCTCTCCGTTTCCGTGGCTGTGATCTTTGCTGAATGAACCCTGAGCATTATACGGTTTAGCGACGGCGCGGTGGCGCTACAACCCGGATCGCTATCGGTAACCCGTCACCCAACATAGACACCAAGCGACTCAGACGGTCCCAGTCGAATACTTGATTTCCTATCTTGACAACGGGCCCAACCCATCCCATTTCGAGTACTCCTACCAGACCCTGTCCCTCAGCCAGCAAAGAACGCGCGAACTCAGGCGTATCCGTGAGCACGTGCTCCAGCCTGCTGTTCACTTCATCGATGTAGAAGTAATCGGGGTCAAAAAGGCGCCCTCCCGTATCTTTTTGCGCCCAGCGCAGGTAGTCTTCCCTTTCGGGATCCTTGGGATCGCGTATGCTCTCAAGGAAACTCTCGTATCCTCCAATCCCGCCTACATCCTCCGGCGGCCTGTGCCTTGCCCCGCCTAGGCACAAGGGAGTCTCGTACTTCTTGAGTTCCTTGAGCTGCTTCTCTACGACGATGTCATGGATCCATCCGTCGCCGAAGTCGTATTCGTAGACGAGTTCATCGCCCTTACTCAGAAACGCGCCGATGAGGTTCGCGTCAGGATCGAGCCGCTTACTTCCGGCCCCATATAGGTCCTCATCCGTGTAGACGGAGTCGCCCTGGGCGAAGACGGTACTTCCTAGCTGGAAGTTGTAGAGATGGTAGTTGAGCCAGCCGAACGACGCCTGTATCACCTGGTGCAGTTGCTCGAACGTGATGGTGCCGGGCACCCTCAAGCGACGCCATACGGGCGGATCGATGCCGCGCAAGGTGATCTTGATCTGATAGGCCATGTTGATTCCTCCAACAGGACAACACGTGTCCCACGTCGCCACGGATGTGACTCTCGGTCACCCCCGTGGGATTCTCCACTAGACGATTCTAGGCATCGAACCGCAAGACCTCCAAGAGCAGAAACCTGACGAAGCACGGAACCTGGCCTCAAGTACGGGTGTCGAACTGTGGGACCGTACTCGACTGAGAAAAGAGATCCTGTCTGACCAAAGGAAGCGCCTTCGAGCAGGGTAAGGTTCACAAAGTGATCTGTGAGGGTCAAGTCAGTCCAGGATGACACGAAGCCCACAAGTCAGTTCCGGATCCGGTTGGTCCAACCCAAAGCCGTAATGTGCGTTGACAACAGCACACCCGCCCCGGCAGAGGTCCCGGACGCCGCATCCCGAGCATTTCCCTGTGAGGCGAGAGTCGCGGCCACGGGAAGCACCCCACGCAAGCCTGTCAGCCCACAAACTCGACAGATCCTCGACACGTCCCACGGTGAAATCCAAATGACTGCAAGGATGGACGAATCCATCCGGGTCCACGGTGGCCAGGAGGTCCCCGGCGATGCAGCCGTATGCGCCTAGCTCCTCCAGGCGTGCGCGCGACACGGACGAAGCCATTAAGAGCGGCGCGAATGCGCAGTCAAGGTGAAAAGGAAGGCTGTACTTCTCGGCGAGCTCAAGAAGGCGGGGTATCAGGGCAGCTTGGGTTTCGGAAGACAAGCGCATCTTCTCGTGCACGTCGCTCCCGCGCCCCGAAGGTTTCGCCCTAAGTATCATCATGCTGTCGGCCCCTGCCTTGGAGACCTCGGAAAACGCGCGGTCCAGTTGCGGCATGATCCCCTCCGTCAGGATGAGGTTGCAGCCGCACGTAATGCCGGCATCGACTAGGGTCCTCACGGCATCGAGTGACTCGCTAAGGGGCATAGACGGGTCCCGGGGACCGCCGGGCAAGTCGATGCTCACGTTGACGCGCGAAAACAACCGCTTCGCCTGCTTCGCCCACTTGGGAGTAACCAAGCGGCCGTTGGTCGTGAGTGACGGCAACATCCCAGTACTCTTCCAATACCGCTAAAGCCGGCAGTTATTTCATGAACAACCTTTACCCCGTTCTCTCCTTCCTCAAAGGACAAGGAAAGCCAGACTGGCAGCCTTACAACCTTCTTCATCTGCAGTACGATTTCCCGGCCTGGAACAGCCCTCAAGATCACAGCCTTCATAGTCAAACGGTACTGCCTATGTACTCATCCATGAAGACAACATTGCCGATATCGTCGGGATAGCGCTTCAGCGTCTCATACCGGAGATGCGTCCCTTCCCACCATTTCCGATACTCTTCAGTCGCGCACTTATACACATCT
>DGDN01000025.1 GCA_002385465.1 Candidatus Fermentithermobacillaceae bacterium UBA3951 | reverse complement strand
CTTCGCGGACAGCGACGAGATCGCTGAGTGGGCGAGAGGGTACGTGTCTGCGGCTGTGAAGGCCGGGATCATCACCGGAGTAGGCGACAACCGCTTTGCTCCGACAGACCCGGTGACCAGGGCTCAGGCAGCCACGATGATAATGAGGTCGCTCGGCGAGGTAGAGACGGCTCTCGAACTCACGTTTGCGGATGCCGAGACGATCCCCGAGTGGGCCAAGGCGGCGATCTTGGGTGCCGTGGAGAAGGGTATCGTGACCGGGTTTGAAGACAACACCTTCAAGCCTGACCTTAGCGCCACAAGGGTTCAGGCTGCGAAGATGCTTTCGAAACTCACCGTGGTGAGGTTCGAAGACTAGAGATAGGACCTAGACGGTTCGAGCATGAGCGCGCTGCCTCAGGTGGGAGATATCTCACCTGAGGCTTTCTTGTGCGCAGGGCTGGTGCCGCCCGTAAGCTGAGGACCTCTACGGCGGACACAGCAGCAACCATAGCCGGTCTTAGCCTTGCCTGGTCCCGCTCAAGCGAAAGCTTACGAAATCTTTCGGAAGCTTGAGAAAAGCCCTGGCGAGGAGGAGACAGCCCGGGGCGGCAATAACTAGGAGACAGAAACACAGGACAGCCATCACACAGCCATCACGAAGAGGCAACGATCAAGGGCAAGAAGGGGAAGGGCTTGGATATCGCTCCATGAGCAAAACCGGGCAACGCGGCAAGAGAGCGATCAGATATCGGAGGCTTAGAGATCCGAGGGGGTATTTCTTATGCCTGCTACATCTAGCGAAGCCGAAACTAGGGGCGATCCTCCGGCGGACCGGTTCCGCTACACCGACCTCCACTGCCACATACTGCCCGGGATGGATGACGGCGTTTCAAGTTGGGATGAAGCCATCGCCCTGGCCAAGAACGCAGTGAAGAGCGGCGCTTTTCGAGTTGTCGCCACACCCCATGTGATGCGGGGCGTGTATGCCCCAAGGCCCGGCGACATCAAAGAAAAGGTTCTCGAACTCAAGTCTCGCCTCCGCGACTCTGGTATTTCCTTGGCCGTAACTCCGGGTTCTGAAGTATACCTTGCCTCCGGGACGGCTCGCGAGTACCGGGCGGGCAAACTGCAGACCATCGGCGACGCCGGTTACCTCTTGGTCGAGCTCCCGCCCCTACGTTTGCCGGCGTACGCGCGGTCTGAACTCAATGCTCTACGCGCGGCCGGCGCGGGAGTGATACTTGCCCACCCCGAAAGAAACCGGGGGCTCTGCCGGAACCTAAAGGTCCTCACGGAGCTCCTTGACTACGGCGTTCTCTTCCAGATCAACGCCGGGAGCCTTACCGGCGCTTTCGGCAAAGAGGCGCAGGGCTGCGCCGAGTTCCTGGTGAGGGAGGGCCTCGTCCACTTCATAGGCTCAGACGCCCATTCGGGACTGCCTGCGGGAGTCTCCGGTGTCGGAGCAGACATTTCAGAAGCTCTCGAACGGCTGGTGAGGCTTTCTCCTTCCGGCTCCGCCTTCCTGGATCAGGTTGAGGCGAGAGTTATGAGGCTATTGTCAGGGAAACTGTGAGCGCGCCGCTCTCGCTGCACTGCTCTACTCTACTTGCTTCGAGTTTTCAAGATGATTTAGGAAAACCCGGCTCTTCCTTTCCCCGATACCAAAGAAAATCCAAGCGAGCGAGGTAAATTCCCTCCGTTACTCTTTCGATACATAGGGAGCAGGGGGGGATTCCTTATGTCCATTGAAGAGACAAGGACTGCTACAGATTCTTCATCAGGTGGAGAGCGCCAGATAGTGGCCTTTTCGCTAGGGCAGGAAACGTATGGTGTGGATATTGCCTCGGTCCGCGAGATCATCCCCATCCAGAAGATAGTCCCTGTTCCACGCGCTCCTGACTTCGTGGAGGGCATCATCAATCTCCGCGGGAGAATCGTCCCGGTCCTCGACCTCCGCAAGCAGTTCGGGTTCGAAGAGAAAAAGGGCGACCCGAACCAGCGTATCGTGCTGGTTGAAGCCGGACAGGACTCGATCGGCGTTATCGTGGACTCGGTTTCTTCCGTGCTCAGGATCTCCGAGGGTTCAATCGAGCCGGCAGCCACCGTGGTGGTGGGCAATGAGATTGAGTATATCCAGGGTATCGCCAAGGTCGGAGAAGAGCTGATCGTGCTCCTTGACCTAACCAGAATCATATCGGATGCCGAGAAGCGGACTCTTCGCGAGGCCGATCTCCGGGCAGCCGTAGTGCAGTGAGGACGATATGGCAGACATTCGCGATGAGTTTGGGCAAGATCTCGAGATCTTGCTGGCCGAGGTAGGAGAGCTCCTGGCCGTCACCGAAGAAAGCCTGGTCGAGCTCGAGAAGTCGCCTGATAACGCGGATATCGTCCAAGAACTCTTCCGCGTCATGCACACCATAAAAGGCGGAGCTGCGACCTTAGGGCTTCAGGAAGCGGTTGACGTAAGCCACGGTATGGAGAGCCTCCTCGACCAGATCCGGTCCGGGGAGCGGGCCCTTACCACCGAACTCATGAATGTGCTTTTTCATGCGGTAGACTGGCTCAAAGAGTGGAAGTCGGCCCTCACCGACAGACGAGAAGTTCCTCCAAATGCCGAACTTGTAGAGATGATACGGCTCGTGGCCGGCGAAGTAGCTGCGGCAAGTTCTGAGACGGGACAGGTTGATCACGGTATTGCAAACCCCGAAGTCGCCGGTTCCGCTCAGGCCGGTTCCGGATCCGTTGAGTCCGGCCATATTCCCGCTGAGACGCTGAAGGCGCTGGACACTGCCGTCGTCGAAGGCAAGAATATCTCCGTCTTGACGGTCAGATTTCGTTCCGATGCCCCGCTACTTTCAGTGCGCTGTTTCCAGATACTCACCCTCCTCGACGACGTATCCGAAGTGGTGGCCTCGGTCCCCTCGCGAGAGGACATAGAAGAAGACAAGGTGGCTTCTACTCTGGTTGTCTACATTGCCGCGGATGACGGCGGGGAAGGAGCCCGGGAACTGGTCGCCGCCAACTCGGATGTCTCCGAGGTCACGCTGGAGAAGTACCAGCCCCTGAGCCAGGGCGACGCTGCCACAGCCGGTATCCCAAATGGTAGATCTCCCGGGACCGGAGAGCCTGAGGTCGAAGCGTCTAAGGCCGGAGCGACCGGGGTAGAGACATCCGCCGGAGGACCTTCTACAGAGGGAGCAGCCGGACCATCCGCGGGCAAAGCGTCCAAGCCCGCTGCGTCCAAACCGGCTCAGCCGTCCCAAGAAGCCCCCATTCCCAGAAGGTCCGACCTCGGAAGGACCGTCAGGGTGGATGTCGGGCTCCTGGACTTCCTCATGAACATGGTGGGCGAGCTCGTCATCGACAGGACGAGGCTCTCGCAGATAGCCACACAGCTCATGAGAAACCCCGATACGGCAGCCGTCGGCAGCGAGATCGGGTCTCTCGCAGCTCACCTCCAGAGGACATCCTCGGAGCTGCAAGAAGGTATCATGCAGGCCAGGCTCCTGCCGGTGAAGAGCATCTTCTCCAAGTTCCCCAGGATGATGCGGGACCTAAGCCGTCGCTGCGGGAAAGAGATCGACTTCGAGATC
>DGDN01000084.1:20238-20755 GCA_002385465.1 Candidatus Fermentithermobacillaceae bacterium UBA3951 | reverse complement strand
TCAATACCACCGTCTCAACGTGCGGTGTCATGGGGAACATGTCAACCGGCTGCACCCACTCAGGACGGTAGCCTTCTGCGCCGAACGTAATGAGGTCCCTCGCCAGCGTTGCGGGGTTGCAGGAAACGTACACTATGACGCGTGGCTTCGAACGGGCTATTGACAGGAGAGTTCCCTGCTCCGCGCCGCCCCTCGGCGGGTCCAAGATGACGGCGCGAGGACGTCCGAACTCCCTCAGGGCCGAACCGATGACCCGTTCTGCCCTGCCTTCGTAGAACCTTGCATTATCTATGCCGTTCAGCCGGGCGTTGGCCTTCGCGTCACGGACGGCATCGCTCACTTCTTCGATGCCGACCGCAAGAGATGCGCGCTGGGCTGCAAAGAGCGTGATGGTGCCGATCCCCGAGTACACGTCGAACACCACGCCGCCGTCTAAGGGAGCTGCGTCCAACGCTATGCGGTACAACCTTGCTGCTTGCGGCGAGTTGACCTGGTAGAAGGAAAGGGGCGAGATACG
>DGDN01000084.1:0-19960 GCA_002385465.1 Candidatus Fermentithermobacillaceae bacterium UBA3951 | reverse complement strand
ATGATGTTCGTGCGTTCCCTGTTTGTGTTGAGGACTACGCTCACAAGATCATCGATCTCCGATGTGAGGGCGGAAGCAAACCCCGCCTCTCCAGGTAGGGAATGGCCGTTTGCCACAACCACGGCCATACGCTCTCCGGTGCCCGGAGCCACCCTCGCCACAAGGTGGCGTACGAGTCCCTTCCCGGTCCTCTCGTCATATATGCTGTACTTCCGGCTTTTCACTTCTGCCAGCATCCGGAGGATGATTTCTCTCGCGAGAGGGTGTTCCAGCTGACATTCGTCACTTGGCACCACTTCGTGTGTGTAGGGCTTGTAGAAGCCCGCAACCACTCGTCCGTTTAGGACCGCCACGGGAACTTCTACTTTGTTCCTGTAGCCCGTGATATCCGGAGACGGAAGGCAGTCTCTGACCTCACAGGTTTCTATGCGGGCAATCCTCGAAAGTGCTTCTATCACGATGCGCTTCTTCCACTCGAGCTGCAGGGAGTAAGTGATGTGCTGCCACGAACAGCCGCCGCAAAGGTGAGCGACGGCACAGACCTGCTTCTCCCTTCCCGGGCCCTCTTCCACCAACGAAACAATCTGTCCACGCATGAAGTTCTTCTTGCGCTCAATGAGGGAAAACTCCACTACATCGCCCGGCACGGCACCTGATATGAAAACTATCATGCCTTCGTCTGGGCCGGTCAGTATCCTACCCACGCCCTCTCCCCTGTGGTTCAGGCCGGTGATCTTGGCGCAGTGCAGGGGACCGCTCAGGCTTTGCCGGGGATCAGAAGACATCCGTCTCACTGAGGGCGGGAGATTCCTTCCGGCCGGTCTCCGAGAGGGTTTCTTACTCACTCGGATCCTCGCCTATGACGATTATCTCAGGCTCTAGGTCAACGCCGTAGGCGGCTTTCACTTCATCCTGGATCATCCTCATGAGCTTAAGCACCTGAGAAGCCGTGGCTCCTCCCGTGTTTACAATGAAACCCGCGTGTTTGGGAGATATCTGAGCGGCTCCTATTTTGAACCCTTTGAGGCCAAGTTCCTGTATCATGGAGCCCACATAATATCCGGGAGGACGCCTGAACGCGCTCCCCGCCGAGGGAAGATCCAGAGGTTGTTTGGCCTCTCGTTCAGCGCTCCTGGTATCCATGACGGACTTGATATTCGCTCTATCGCCGGGCACCATATCCAGCTCTGCGGAAAGAACCAAAAGGTCGTCTCGGTCGATGAACAACGAGTGCCTGTATGAGAAGGCGAGTTCTTCGGCAGGGAGCCACCGGGTGCTGCCGTCGGAAAAGGCGACTTCGACCCGTCTTACGAGAGAAGCAATATCGCCGCCGTAGGCACCTGCGTTCATCGTTATGGCGCCGCCTATGCTGCCGGGGATGCCCACTGCCCACTCGAGCCCTGAAAGGCCCTCTTCCAAGGCGGCTTCCACCAGTCTAGGCAGAAGGGTTCCCGCCTTCACATGCAGAGTGACATCACCCGTCCGCTTCACTCCTTGAAAGCCGGGAGCGAGCTTCACGACGCACCCGCGGACTCCCCCGTCCTTCACAAGGAGGTTCGTCCCATTTCCGATTATGTAGCAGGGAATTGACAGCTCTTTGCACTTCGCCCACGCCGCAACCACATCGTCTTCTTCGGACGGAAGCACCAAGAGGTCACACGGCCCGCCAATACGAAATGAGGTATGCAATGACATGGGCTCGTTCAAGAGGATTCGAGAACCGTTCAGCATGGAGGTCACTTCGTGAAAGTCCCACTTCCCCTGAGCCTCACCCGAAACCATGCCACGCCCTCCTCTTTCCATTTATCAAGTTATGCCCTAAGGACTAAGATAGTATCTTCTCTTTCAACATTATGTTCACCTTTGCCGGGTTAGCCCTTCCCCTGGTCGCTTTCATAACCTGTCCGACCAGAAATCCTATGGCCTTCTCCTTTCCATTCCTGACGTCTTGAACGGGCCCCGGGTTCGCGGCAATGACCTCTTCGATCACAGCCAAGAGCTCGCCCTCGTCCGACATCTGCGTGAGCCCTTCTTCTTTGACAATGACGGAGGGTTTCTTACCCGTTTCGATCACCTTCACGAGCACGTCCTTGGCTATCTTTCCGCTTATCGCTCCAGACTTTATAAGGCCGAGCGTCTCGACTAGATTCTCGGGAGAAACCGGTATCTTCTCATATGTAAGGCTATGACGGTTCATGTATCCCAAAACATCTCCCATAATCCAGTTGGCAGCCATCTTGGGATCGGCGCCTTGCTCCACACACCTATCGAAAAAGGAAGAAAGGTTTGGGTCAAGGGTCAAGACCTGGGCGTCATATTCCGTTAGCCCGAGTTTCTCCGTATAATGCGCGGCTATCTCATCGGGAAGCCTCGGCATGGTATCCCGGACTTCTTCGACAAAAGCCTCTTCCAATATAAGGGGCGGCAGGTCAGGCTCGGGGAAGTAGCGGTAATCATCGCTTGATTCCTTTGTGCGCATTGGATGGGTCCTCTCTCTTGCTTCGTCCCAGTGCCTGGTCTCGCGGGAGATGCTCTCCCCTGCCTTAAGCGCGTCAACTTGCCTTTCAAACTCGTAGGAAAGGGCCTTGACCACGGCCCTAAAGGAGCTCAAGTTCTTAACCTCAACAGGTATTCCATGGATGTCGGATCCCTTAGGTCTAACCGATATGTTGCAGTCAACCCTCATGGAACCTTCTTCCATTTTGACATCAGATACTCCGGCGAAGCGCAAGGTCCTTTGGAGTTTCTCAAGATACTGCCGAGCTTCTTCCGGAGAATTCATGTCGGGTTCCGAGACAATCTCTATGAGGGGCACACCGGAGCGGTTAAAGTCGATGAGCGTGTACTCGGCGGTGGTGATATCGTCTCCGGCATGGATGGACTTGCCTGTATCTTCCTCAAGGTGAATCCGCCTGATCCGGATCTTCTTGCGAGGCTCAGAGATCTCTATGAACCCGTCTTGCGCGAGAGGAGTGCGGTATTGGGTTATCTGGTATCCCTTAGTGAGGTCAGGATAGAAGTAGTTCTTCCTGTCAAAACCGCTATGGAGGTTTACCTTGGCTCCCAATCCCAAGGCCGCCCGCACGCCCAGCCTCACGGCTTCTAGATTGGGGGTGGGAAGCGTCCCCGGAAAACCCAGGCATACCGGGCACACGTTGGTGTTGGGAGGATCGCCGAACCGCGTCGAACAGCGGCAGAACATCTTGCTCCGGGTCAAAAGCTCTACGTGGACCTCGAGTCCGATCGTCATCTCATAGGCTCTCTCAGTCAACCGGCTCACACTCCTTAGCGAGAATGAGGTTCCGCCGCATCCGGGCCGACTTCTCCTCCATCTCTTCCCTTATGAAAGGCTCCACCACATAACCCGCAGTGAGGACCGTCTCTTCGTCGAACCGCTTGCCCATTATCTGCAGGCCGCAGGGAAGCTCGCGCCCCGAGCCACCTTCACCCGAAGGTTCCGCGAACCCGCACGGCACGGAAAGAGCAGGGATGCCGGCGAGGTTCACCGAAACCGTCATGACGTCGGCCAGGTACCTTGTCATGGGATCTCCCGATTCCTCGCCTATCTTGAACGCCACCGTGGGTGTGGTCGGCGAAAGGAGCACGTCGTAGGTCTCAAAGGCCCGTTCAAAATCCCTTCGTATGAGGGTCCGGATCTTGGCCGCCCTGAGGTAGTAGGCTTCGTATTGGTCGGCCGACAGCGCGAAAGTCCCGAGCATGATCCGCCGGCGCACTTCGGGCCCAAAACCTTCCCCTCTGGTCTCCCGGTACATATCAAGGTAGCCCTTCCCCCTCTTGGAGAGGCCGTACCTCACCCCGTCAAACCTGCCCAGGTTTGAAGAAGCCTCGGCAGGGGCGATCACGTAGTAAACGTCCAAAGCGTAGGCGAGGGAAGGCAGGGACGTTTCTTCGATAATCACTCCCATATCGGCAAGGTGAGAGAGGGCGTTTGAGAACGCTGACCTCACACCTTCAGTCACGCCGAAACCGAAGAACTCCTTCGGTACCCCGGCTCTCAAACCTTTCACCGGCCGCCCCAGGCGCTTACTCCACGGGACAACCGGCCTTTCGGCGGACGTCGGGTCGGCGGGGTCGAATCCGGCGATGGCTTCCAATAAGAGCGCCGCGTCGCGCACGCTCCGGGCTAACGGCCCAATCTGATCGAGGGAGGAAGCGAAAGCCACGAGCCCGTAACGGGATACACGCCCATAAGTCGGCTTTATGCCAACGACGCCTGTAAACGCGGCAGGTTGCCTTATGGAGCCGCCCGTGTCCGATCCCAGGGCAAGCGCCGACATGCCTGACGCCACCGCCGCTCCGGAGCCCCCGCTGGAGCCTCCGGGAACTCTATCCACATCCCAAGGATTTCTGGTCACCATATAGGCCGAGCGCTCCGTCGACGAACCCATCGCGAACTCATCCATATTCGTCTTGCCGGTGATGACGCCACCTTGCTCGCTAATCCGCGCGACGGCCGTGGCCGTATAAGGCGATATGTATCCCTCGAGCATCTTCGAACCACACGTGCAGGACGTGCCCTTCATGTTGAGGTTGTCTTTCAAGGCGCAAGGTACGCCTGCCAGGATGCCGGGGTCCTCTCCCTTGGCTATTTTCGCATCTACCCTTGAGGCGGCGATGCGCGCCTCTGCCTCGAGAACACTGAGGAACGCGCAAACCGCGGGCTCAACTTCCGATATCCTGGAAAGGTGCGCTTCGAGGACTTCCTGCGCCGAAATCTCCTTGGCCTTCACTTTCTCGGCAATTTCCCAGGCTGAAAGTTCCCAGAGCTCCAACCTTATTCCCTCCCCTCAGATTCCCGGGCGGGTACGACATAGTACCCTTCTTGGGTGGAAGGGCCCAGTTCCAATAGGCTTGCCCTGGAAAGCCCGGGCTTCGGGTCATCGGGCTCCAGCCTCAGCCCCTCGGGTTCTCTGGAACCAAAAGTGGGCTCGACGCCTTCCACTTGAACGGCAGCCAGACGCTCAATGTGCGCAAGGATCATCTCCAGGTCTTTTTCCATGGTAAGAAGTTCGTCCTCCGTGAGCCTCAGCTTTGAAAGGTCTGCCACGCGTCTTACGTCAATCTTCATGTCCTAGAACCCCCTCCCCTGCGTCACCATAGCCACAAATTCGTGGGCAGGGATTATTCTAATGCCCAACCCCCGGGCTTTGTCCAGTTTCGAACCCGGGTTCTCGCCCACAATCACGAGAGATGTTTTCCTGGATACGGAAGAAGAAATATTGCCCCCAAGTTCTCTAATCTTCTCCTCGGCCTCTTGTCTCGTCATTCCGGGCAGACTGCCTGTTATCACCAGAGTCTGGCCTTCGAAAGGACCTCCGGTCCTCTCGCGCTTATCCTCGGATACCGCCGCTTTCACCCCTAGTCGCTTGAGCTTCGAGATTAGCTCTGTCATGGACGGCTGGTTCCGGCTCCTCACAATGGAGTCCGCCGTGAGCGGCCCTATATCCGGCACCTGAGTAAGCTCTTCG
The DNA here is from genome assembly GCA_002385465.1 of Candidatus Fermentithermobacillaceae bacterium UBA3951. Taxonomy (GTDB): domain Bacteria; phylum Bacillota; class Sulfobacillia; order Fermentithermobacillales; family Fermentithermobacillaceae; genus UBA3951. Next base: position 14,471 of record DGDN01000084.1, on the reverse strand, counting down.
GGCGTCGCGGCCAAGAGTGCGTCAAGGCTCCCGAAATGCTCTGCCAGGCTGTAGGAAGCACTCTGGCCAACGTGTCTTATCCCCAGCGCGAAGATGAGCCTTGCCAGCGGTCGCTCCCGGGACTCCTGAATGGCGTCTATCAGTTTCTCAGCCGATCTTTCCCCCTGACGCGGGAGTGTGCGGATGTCCTGAGCGGTCAATGCGTATATATCTCCGGCGTCTTTCACGAGCCCCGAATCTACAAGCGCGTCGATCACGGCGGGACCCAAACCGCGGATGTCCATGGCGTCCCTGGAAGCAAAGTGGATAAGCTTCTCTCTGAGCTGAGCGGGACATGACATGCCGGTGCACCTATAGGCGGCCTCGCCGGGGAACCTCACCACTTCACCCCCACAAACAGGGCACTTGTCGGGCCAGTGGAACTCGCGCTCGTCGCCGGTACGCTTCTCTTTGATCACCGAGACAACCTCGGGAATAACGTCCCCTGCCTTGTGCAGTACGACCGTGTCTCCAATCCTCACGTCTTTCTCGCGGATGATGTCTTCGTTGTGCAGCGTTGCCCTGGAAACCGTCGAACCCGATACCCTTACCGGTTCCAGGATGGCCGTCGGAGTAAGTACACCGGTCCTTCCTACCTGGAGGATAATATCCAAGACCTTAGTCTCTACCTGTTCCGGGGGAAACTTGTATGCAAGGCTTGCCCTCGGTGAATGCCCGGTTGAGCCAAGCCTGCGGGCCAGTTCCCGGTCATCCAGCTTGATGACGATTCCGTCTGTGTCGTAAGGCAAGGTCCGCCTCAGTTCTCCCCAGCGGGTTATTGCAGCGACCAGCTCATCGAGGGTTGTAGCCGTTGTATAAGCGGGCACCGGAAACCCCAGGGCTCTAAGGAGCTCCAGTGCTCCTGTTTCCGTTGCCGCTTCCAAGCCCGCAAGTTCGCCCGGGTAAGGAAAAAGACCGGCCTGGGAGGTCCCGGGCATCACTATCTCGCGGACCTCATAGAACAAAGCCCTGAGGGGCCGTCTCGCAGTGACGCGGGGGTCCAACTGGCGAAGCGACCCTGCAGCCGCGTTCCGCGGATTGGCAAACGTCGGGAGCCCCTCTCTTTGTCTTTCTTCGTTTAGGCGCACGAAGTCGTCTTTGGCCAGGTAAACCTCGCCGCGCACCTCGAGGAATTCGGGAACGGTCCCCTCGGGCAGTTCGCGGAGCCGCAAGGGCACCGATTTTACCGTCCTCACGTTTCTCGTGACATCCTCCCCGGTAAGCCCGTCTCCCCGGGTTAGACCTAGAGAGAAGAACCCCTTTTCGTAGCGAAGCACGATGGACAGCCCATCGATTTTGGGCTCGAGGATGTAAGTAAGCGGCCCCTTCTCGCCGGCGAGGTCCGCGACTCGCCTTACAAAAGCCGCTACCTCGCCTTCGGTGAAAGCATTTGAGAGGCTGAGCACGGGGTTCCTGTGGGGTACGGACCTGAAGGCCGGCGATACCTCGCCTCCAACCCTTTGCGTGGGAGAGTCGGGTGTAACCAGGGAAGGAAACCGGCGCTCCAAGTCCTCAAGTTCCCGATAGAGCTTGTCGTACTCGCTGTCTGATATCGTAGGGGCATCGAGCACGTAATACCGGTACTGGTGTTCCCTGATCTCACTCCGGAGCCGCCTCACGCGCTCGACGGCTTCTTTCTCACTAAGGACACTCACGATGGCCACCCTCTTTCCCGCTATAGGCGGCTTTACCTCTAGTCTTCCCAGGTTTTCACATCAAGGAGTTCCCTGGGTATTTCAGAGATGAACCTGGAAACCGTGGACCTTCCAAGACCCATGCTCATCTCCCTCGACCACGAGAAAGTCAGGTAAAGGAGACGCTTAGCCCGTGTCATGCCGACGTACAAGAGGCGGCGCTCCTCCTCGAGCTGGTACTCGTCATCCATGGACCGGATATGAGGCAGGAGCCCCTCTTCCATCCCTACCAGGAAGACGACATCAAACTCCAGCCCCTTGGCCGAATGAAGGGTCCCCATGACGCATGCATCTTTGGTTTCGTCGTAGGTGTCCTGGTCGGATACCAGGGCGAGCAGCTCGACAAATTCCTGGGTAGTTCCGCCTGCCTCTGCAAAGACTCTCGCAGAGACAATGAGCTCCCGGAGATCGTCGATCCTCTCCAGCTCCGTAGTACCCTGGGCCTCCAAGTAGGGTAGGTACCCGGTCATCTCCAATACGTCTTTGAGCATTATGTGGGCCGGTTGCTCCAAAGCCTTCAGCGCAATGCCCGAGATGGTATTCCCGAGCTTCTCCGCCTCCCTTTTCTGGGGCCCAGTAAGCCCCTTAATGTCTTTGGCCGAAGAAAGAGCCTGCACCAGGTCTATGCCCGATACCGCCGCGTGGCCTACGATTTTCCTCACCGCGGCGGGCCCCAGGCCTCTCGCCGGCTCGTTCACAATCCGCTCAAAGGCGACTACGTCCCTTGGATTTACGACCAGCCTCAGGTAACAGGCGGCGTCTTTAATGTGTTTACGGTCGTAAAACCTCCGCCCGGAGAGGACAGAGTAAGGGATGCCCCTGTTCCTGAGAGCATCCTCATAGATCCTTGACTGGGCGTTTGTACGGTACAGTATGGCTATGGAGCTCAAGGGCACCTGGGAGGCCAGGTTGTCAATCTCACCCGCCACAAACCGCGCTTCGTCTTCGCCGCTCTGGGCTGCATACAGGGTGATGGGGGCCCCGCCCTCTTGGACGGTCCACAGGCGCTTGTCCTTCCTCCGGATGTTGTTCGACACGACGTGAAAAGCCCCATCCAAGATGACTTGAGTTGACCGGTAATTCTGCTCGAGCTTCACCACCCGGCATTCCGGGTAGTCGTCCTCGAACTCCAGTATGTTGCTGATGTCCGCTCCTCGGAACGTGTAGATGCTCTGGTCATCGTCTCCTACAACAGCTATGTTCCGGTGGGCCGCGGCCAGGAGCTTGGTGAGCTCGTATTGAGCCCTGTTGGTGTCCTGGTACTCGTCCACGAGGATATGGGCAAACTTCCTCTGGTACTTGGCGAGTACTTGAGGATTGCTCCGGAACATCATGACGGTCTCCATGATGAGGTCGTCGAAGTCCATGCCGTCCAGTTCCCGGAGCTTCCTCTGGTAAAGCTCATAGGCCTGGTGAACCTTGGTCTCGTAAAAGGTAACTGCCCTCTTGGCATATTCCCGAGGGCCCATCAAGTTGTCCTTGGCCCTGGAAATCGCTTTGAGCACCCCCGAGGGGGGGTATTGCTTATCGCTTAGGTCCAGCTCTTTTAGCACTTTACGCATGAGCTTTACCTGGTCGTCGGAGTCCATGATGGTAAACCTGCCTGAGCGCCCGAGGCCGGGAAGCTCGGCCCTCAAGATGCGGGCACATGCCGAGTGAAAAGTCATGGCCCACACACCGCTTGCCCTCTCGCCCAGGAAAGCCTCAATGCGTGTCTTGAGCTCTTTGGCCGCCTTGTTCGTGAAAGTAATGGCCAGGATGGAACCGGGGGGAACCCCTTGCGATATAAGATAGGCCACACGCCGGGTGAGCACTGTAGTCTTTCCCGAGCCGGCCCCCGCCAAAATAAGGAGAGGCCCTCCCATATATCTGACCGCTTCAACCTGCTTTGGATTTAGTCCTTGGAGAACGTCGTTTTCAGGCATGATACACCGCCGGGCTTGGATTTTCGTTCGAACAGAACCAGTATAACGGATTGGTGGCGGCCCTTACCAACGTATCAAACCGTTACTTTATCCGTCCGACCGGCCAAAACCTGCCCGGTCGGTGGAGCCACGAGATAGAGAGGAAATGAAAGCCACCGGCGGATAGTCATCCGAGTGAGCAGAGAACTCCCTGCGGGAAGACACAAGAAGAGACCCGGCAAGGGGGTCTACGGGACCTCCCGCCGGATCTCTCACAGGCGTTTTCACAGACTCTTTTCAGGAAGGTCCGGGCATGCTTAGAACTCGGTGACTCCCGTAAAGTTGAACGCAGGCACATGGATGGCAGGGACGACGCTGCGTCCTGCCCTGTGAAGCTCCTTGCCGACCATATCCATTGTGCCGAACACCCGGAGCGCACTCTCGGTGAACCGGAGGTTCTTCACCGGTTTGGTCACCTTGCCGTCTTCCACCAGGAATGTCCCGTCGCGGGTCATACCCGTTACAAGCACCTTCATGGGGTGGGCCATGTTGGTGTAGTGGAACCTGGTGATCAAGATGCCCCGCTTGGTGTTCTTAATCATTTCCTCAACCGTTGAATCACCCGGAGCCATGAACAAGTTGGCCGCCATAGCGCCCCAACGGCCGAACCCTCCGTGCCCGGTCGACTTCTTGCCTTCCTTCTTCGCAGTCTTGTAATCATACAGGAGATCCTTCACAACGCCCTTTTCGACCATAACGACCTTCTGTTTCGGCACGCCCTCGAGGTCAAAAGGCATTGGGAAACCCCTCGGATCGAGTCCGTCATCCCAAAGGCTGAAAAGCTCGGCGAAAAGCTTCTCACCGAGTTTTCCGGCAAGGAAACTCCGGCCCTCACTTACGGCAGATGCCGAGAAGCCTCCCCGGACCAGATAGGAGAGCATGTCGGCAACGGCCCTGGGCTCGAGAATCACCTCGTACTCACCCGGTGGCACAACCTCGGGGTTCTGCGCAGACTCGCACTTCATGACGGCCGTCTGGGCCACCAGGGCAGGGTCGATCTCCCTCACGTCCGTCGCCAGCGCATCGGCATATCCTGACCCGGTATCCGACATAGCTACCGTGCGCAGGTGGGCCGAAGTCGAGCGGTTGTAGGCCCTAACTCCGAGGGAATTGGCGATGCAGAGCTCTGAAGCACCCGTCTGGAAAGCGCCGGCGGCCCTGAAACCCTTCGCTTTCGCGGCTTCGGTTATGACCTTGACTCCCTTCGCCCTGTCCAAGGGAGAGAACCCAAAGGTAGAGTCGAAAAAGGTGTTCACCTGAGGTATCGGTTCGGGCCCAGGAATACCCTCGAAGTCCTCATTGGGTTTCTGCAGTTCGGCCACCCTGGCAGCGGTCTCGATGGCTTCTTTCACTGCATCATCATCCAGGGAATTGGTCGAAGCCATGCCTATCTTCTTCCCGAAGATGACTCTAACCCTTAAGCTGTGGCCCGAATCGGACACATTTTGGTGGATGTAGTTGTCTGAGAACCTGGTAAGGCGCGATACTCCGCCGCTCACAAAGACTTCCGTCATATCTCCGGGAGAAGCTTCTATCACCCGGCTCGCAATGCGGAGCGCTTCATCTTTGCCGAGTAGGCCCTTCACTGCCACTTGCCGACACCTACCTTCACGCCCCTGAACCTGGACGGGGCTGAACCGTGGCCTACGTGGGCGACTTGCCCTGGTTCGCCTTTACCGCAGTTGGGGACACCCCAGAGGCGCCACTCGTCCTTGTTGGCGACGGCATCGCACGACCTCCAGAACTCGTACGTGATGCCCGTGTAGTTCGCGTTCTTGATCATCTCACCTATGGAACCGTCCTTTATCTCGTAGGCCATCTCGACGCCGAACTGGAAGTTCAGTCTCTTGTCGTCAATAGACCAGGACTTGTTGGTCTCCATAAGGATGCCTTCTTTGGTGTCCTTGATGATCTCATCGAGTGTCCAGTCTCCGGGCTCTAGGTTGATGTTGGTCATCCGGACTATGGGGATGCGGCTCCAGCTGTCGGCCCGGGCGGCTCCCGAAGAGGTCTCGCCGAGCTCCGCGGCAGTGTCCCGCGACGACAGGTAATTCATGAAAATGCCTTTGTCGACTATTGTGGTCCGCTGGGCCGGCACACCTTCGTCATCGAAGCCGAACGAGCCCAGTCCCCCATCGATGGTGGCATCAGCCACGATGTTCACGTTGGGCGAACCGTACTGGAACGTCCCCTTTTTCTCGGGAGTCAAGAAGCTGGTCCCTGCGTAACTGGCTTCTTGACCCAAGACGCGGTCCAGCTCGATGGGATGGCCGCAGGACTCGTGTATCTGCAGGGTGAGCTGGGAACTATCTAGGATGAGGTCAGTCACGACGTCCGGGCACTGCTTTGCAGTAAGGAGCTGTACGGCTTCGTTGCCGACCCGTTCGGCGTGGTCGAGGATGTTCATGGACTCGACAAATTCCCATCCCTTGGAGGCAAAATCCCCGCCTGCCGAGTTTGGATAAGACCGTCTCTGGAGTTCTCCCTTGTCGGCAGCCGTTGCCTCAATCCCTGCTCCAGTCTCAGTCTTTACCTGCTCAATGTAGCTTCCTTCAGTTGACGCGAAAATCTTCTCTTCCCGGAGGGCCATGATGTTGCCCGAAGCAACCCTTACCCCCTTGTTCTGCCTCATGAGGCGGTCGGCTTCCATAAGGAGGGCGATCTTATCCTCCACCTTAACCGAGAAGGGGTCAATCTCGCACTTGGACTCCCATTTCGCCGTAACCGGTTTGGCCGGCGCCAAAACTACGTCTTTCTCACGCTTCACGGTAGCCGACGCCTTGGCTATCGACACCGCTTCTTCGGCCACACGACGCACTTCTTCTTCCGTCACGCGGGCGCTTGACGAAAAACCCCAAGCACCGTCATAGAGGACCCTGACGCCAAAACCTCTGCTCCTGGACGACCCGAGGGACTCAACGTTGCCGTTTCTGGTCCGCACTGACTCTTGCTTTTTGTCGACGACGCGGATGTCGGCGTAAGACGCCCCAAGCTTCTTTGCAACATCCAGCGCCTGAGCCGTAAGGTCTCTCAAGAACGCATACACCTCCCGGTCTTTCGGTCTCCTAACTAATACGACGGGGTGTTGGAATTACCCTCCAGAAAGGGGTCATTTGTTGCGTATACCGAAACTTCCTGCGTGGGGCAGGAGCTGAGTCTTGTACGTAGAATCTCTATTGTTTAAATGTGACTGTTTATTTGCCTTACTCTTACGACAACTCATGGGGGGAGCTCATGTCTTACGGAGGACCTGCCGTAGTCCAAAGTGACGGCACCATCCTTGTCGAGGTGGAACACCCGGAATACGAGGCCGCAAGAGACAGCCTCATGCGTTTTTCTGACCTCGTGAAAAGCCCGGAGTATATCCACACGTTCAGGCTGTCGCAGCTTTCTTTGTGGAACGCCGCCGCGGTCGGCCTGACCGCGCCGGAGGTCGTAGACAGCCTGTCTCGCCTGTCGCGCTACCCGGTCCCCCAGAACACGGTGGCCTTTATCAAGGACACCATGAGCAAGTTCGGACTTCTAAGGATCACTCGCGAGGACGGAAGATTGGTCTTAACCTGCACAGATCCGTTTGTCTTTGCCGAGATAACAAATTCAGACAAAGTCCGTCCGTTCATAAAAGAAGTCCTGAGTTCCGACTCGCTTTCTCTCGACCCCATGTCAAGAGGCGCGTTTAAACAGACCCTGATCCGGATGGGATACCCTTGCGAAGACCTGGCGGGCTACGTAGAAGGCGATCCCCTTGAAGTGGCGCTCCGGGAACGCACCTCCCAAGGAAAGCCCTTCGCCTTAAGGCCTTATCAGGAAGCGGCCGTCAATGCTTTTTGGGCCGGCGGCAGCGTCCGTGGCGGTAGCGGCGTAGTAGTCTTGCCTTGCGGCGCAGGCAAGACCATTGTGGGCATGGGAGCGATGGCGAAAGCCTCTACTCAAACTCTCATACTGACGACAAACGTTGTCGCGCTCCGCCAATGGTTATCGGAGCTTGTTGACAAGACTACCCTCGGACCGGACATGGTCAAGGAATACAGCGGCGAGGTCAAAGAGGTCGGCCCTGTAACGGTGACGACATACCAGATCTTGGTCCACAGAAGGCGCGGGGGTGAAAAAGAATATCCTCACTTCTCGCTCTTCTCGGAAAGGAACTGGGGCCTCATCATCTACGATGAAGTCCACCTCCTACCTGCACCCGTCTTCAGGATAACGGCAGATCTCCAAGCCCGGCGAAGGTTGGGACTCACCGCCACCTTGGTCCGTGAAGACGGTCGCGAGGATGAGGTTTTCAGCCTCATCGGGCCCAAGCGGTTCGACAAACCGTGGAAGGAGCTTGAAGAGCAGAACTGGATAGCTCAGGCCCACTGCCACGAGGTAAGGGTGGACCTCGACCCGGAAGACAGGCTTGTGTACGCGGTGGCGGGCGAAAGGGACAAGTACCGGATTGCAGCCACCAACAAGAAGAAAGTTGAACTCGTCCAGGAGATCCTAAAGAGGCATTCGGGCGACCAAGTCCTCGTGATAGGACAGTACCTGGACCAGCTTGAGACACTATCAAAGATCCTGGATGCCCCTCTTCTTTGCGGCCAGACTCCGGTGAGCGAGCGTGAGGCCCTGTACTCCCGCTTCAGAGAAGGTTCACTTAAGGTGCTGGTGGTTTCAAAGGTAGCCAATTTTTCCATCGATCTCCCCGACGCCAACGTGGCCATCCAGGTATCGGGGACTTTCGGATCGCGGCAGGAAGAAGCTCAAAGGCTGGGCCGGATACTCAGACCAAAGCCTCAAGGGGAAAGCGCCACGTTCTACACGCTGGTTACGCGGAACACCAAAGACCAGGAATTCTCGCAAAAGCGCCAGCTGTTCCTCACGGAACAGGGTTATAAATACACTATTTGGGAAGCACGGTCCTTTCTAGAGACCGGAAGCGGGGGGGCTTGATCATGAAGTTGGTTCAGGCGCTCTTACAGTCATCCGGCGAAAGAGCAAAGGGAATTGCCGGCTTCTACGGGCTTGTGGGACCATCGGGCATCCTGCCCGAAGAAGCGTCTCACGAGGAGCTTGCGTCGGCCATAGCATCTCATCTTCTGGTCCCGGCCAATACGCTGGTAGCCATGCACGGCCTGGATCCTGAGGAGATGCTCGCTCTTCGCCTGATAACAATCGCTTCTGGCGGAAGCGGTGTGGTAATAGAGCAATGTCATCAGAAACTGAACCAGTTGTCGCGTAAGTGGCGCCGGAACGGTGCCAAAGTCATCGAAGCCCTTATCTCCAGGGGTCTCGTATATATCCGCAAAGAGGGATACCGGCACGTATACTTCGTGCCTGAAGACCTCCGCAGAGTGCTTTCCCCGTTTTTCTTGGAGGATATCTACAAGACATCATGCGTTGACGTCCAGAGGTTCACGCCGAGACACAGGTCGGACGTCGCTGCCCCGCTTAGGCATATGGTCTTGTTCCTCTCCTATTTCAGGAAGCACGAAGTGCGCATAGCCCAATCCGGGACCATTTTCAAGAAGGCCCAGAACGACCTCATGTCTCTGGTAGGCGAGGACAATACGACGATAGGAGACTCGCTGCTCCCGGTGCGCTACCCTCCGCGTCTGGCGTTTCTCCTCTATTTCGCAAAGTCCAAAGGCCTCGTGGAAGAAAGGAATGGGATGATCCGGTTGGGAAACCGGGCAGCTTCCTGGGTGAAGTCTGATTGCCGGTCCTCGAGGCAGGAGCTTTTTGACTACTGGCGTCAGAGTTTCGTGTTCCAGGATCCCGACCTTCAGACAATGCTCTGGATCATCATGCACGCTCCCGAAGATCAGGCCATATCGCTGGCGTCACTCTTGGAAGCCATGGATACGTTGTCCACCAGCCATTCTTCTCACGGCCTGAACCTCAGGGTCGAACGTAATCTGGTAGATGCTCTGGAATACCTGGGCGGACTCGAAGTAGCGGAGACCTTGAACGGCCTCTTTGTAAGGCCTACGCCTCTGGGCCGGGCCATGTTCGGCCTGAGACCGTGGCCTGAAGAGCGGTGGGACGATCACGTGTACGTCCAGTCCAACTTCGAGCTCCTCGTGCCGTGCACGGTTTCCCCGGAGATGCTGTGGTCGGTGGACGCCTTCGCCGAACTCCTCAAGCACGACCAGATGATGGTGTATAAACTGACCCGGAACTCGGTGTACCGGGCCATGCTCCATTCGTATTCACCTGAGACCATTGAAGAGTTCCTGGTCAAACACTCCAAGACTCCGGTCGCCCAAAACGTAAAGTATTCCATCGCCCAGTGGGGGACTTCTTACGGGCGCATCGAGTTTGAGGAGACGATCCTCATGAAGTGCGACACGGAGCAGCTGGCCGAAGAGATCATGCTCCATCCGAAAATCCGGCCGTACATCAAGCAGAGAGTAGGCCCGAGGTATCTCTGCGTGGACGGCTCGCAATACGAGCAGCTGGTGACGGCCCTATCAAATGAAGGGTACATGCCGAAGGTCAGCGGGTCGCGGAGACTTTCGCCTCAGGTGGTAGGGCAGACCTAGTCGCTTGGGTCTCGCCCTCAATACTCTTCTTGGACAGGCCTCGCTATAGGGAGGTAACGGCCCGTCTTGGCAGCCGCCTTATCGTATTGATTGAGCCACAGGAAAGATCCCGCCAGGAATCCCACGGCAAAGACTCCTCCCCAGAGCCCCGGGTTTCCCAATGTGCGTCCCAGGAGGTAGCCAATCCCCAGCCCGGCACCGGCTCCGAGAAGCGGGAAGAGATACATGAGGAACGACAGTCTTAGATAATCGCGCGCGGGCATCTCCAGCTCTACCAGATCTCCCGGCTTGACCTCACCCACCGGGACGGCTTCGACAATCAGACTTTCATTCTCGCCGAAACCTATATGCGCATGCCGGCACCTGCCGCATCTATCACATGCGGCGGTGCGTTTCACTGCGACAGTTATCCTCCCACCGGATACGCCCGTAACTCTTCCGAATTCTTTCAAGGCGCGGCCCCCTTCTCTTCTGCCTTAGAATAGGATACCGCTAGAACAAGATTTTGTGCTTCCGCCACCCCACGTTGAGCACCATCCCGACGGCATAAGAGTTGGTAAGGAGTGCCGTGCCCCCGTGACTTAAGAAGGGAAGCGGGACCCCCGTGACCGGCATGATCCCCATGGTCATGCCCACGTTCACCGCTATCTGGAACACGAACATGGAGAGCACTCCACCTGCAACGAGAGTTCCCACGCGGTCGGTTGAGGTGATCGCGGCAACAAGGCACCGGTAACAGATTAGAAAATAAAGCGCCAAGACACCCAGGCCTCTTACGAAGCCCAGTTCCTCTCCAACAACCGAAAAGATGAAATCGGTATGTTGCTCAGGGATAAAATCCAACCGGTTCTGGGTACCCTGGCCCAGGCCCTTGCCCCATAATGAGCCCGATCCTATGGCGATCTTGGACTGGAGCACTTGGTATCCTGTGCCCAAGGGATCGGCGTTTGGGTTAAACAGAGTGAGAAGCCTCTTAAGCTGGTAGTCATGGAGCGGGAGAGGCATACCTGCGTAGAAGTGGAGACACAAGACGAGAGCGATCGCCAGGACCCCTGCCAGGACAAGTTTGGCTATACGCCTGCCCGGTGTCCCTCCGAAATAAAGAGAACCTGTGCAAAGGGCTATTAGGACCATCGCCGTGCCGAGGTCAGGTTGGCGCATTATGAGGACGATGGGCACGGCCGTCCAGAAGTAATAGGCCCCGAGCCCCAAGAGGCCCTTGGGAGGCTCTTCCCACCTGCTGAGGAGCCTTGCAGAGAAGAGGATGGTGACTACCTTTGCCGTCTCGGAAGGCTGTAGGTCGAAAAAACCCAAAGGGATCCACCGGGTAGAACCGCCCACCGTCTTTCCCACAAAGAGAACGAGCACGAGGAGAGCCCCGTTTAGCCCGTAAAGCCACGGAGACATTTCCACCAGGTCGCGATGGTCAATGGCGAGACCCAGTACAAGGACGACTAAAGAAATGGCTACCATTAGCGCTTGTTTCTTGGCGTAATAATGGTCGGCCGAACCGTGAGTTGCGCTGTCTATAAGGGGGATCGAGAGAATATCCAATATGAGCACGGCGATTAGGAGGTACCAGTCAATCCGCCGTACTATCCTTTTCTCAATACGAACGCTGGGTAACTCGATCGTTTGAAGTCGCGCCTCTCTTTATCGATATTACGGGGATATTGGCAACCAGGGCCCGTCTCTTGTCAATTTCCTTCCAGCTGAACTCTATGCCGGGTCTATCGATCTCTACATACTTCGAGATGGCCATGATCACTTCGTCTTTCATCTCTTCCATTATCCCATGGCTCAAAGACAAGCGGTCTTGCATGAGTACCACCCTGAGCCTGTCTTTGGCCACATCTTTGGTCTTCGTTCTCTGTCTAAACCAGTTGAACACCGGCTTCCCCCCCTCAGTTCCCCCGCATAAGCCTGCGCAGGCGACTCCAAATGGTCTCCTTCTCCGAAAGGTCCAAGAACGGCACTTCTTCGCCTCTTATGCGTCGGGCGATGTTCCGGTAAGCCTCTCCGGCACGAGAGGTATCCGCCATCACTGCGGGCTCACCGCGGTTGGTAGACACCACTATGTAATCATCGTCGGGGACTACTCCCAAAAGGTCGATGGCGAGGATGTCGATGATGTCCGGGATGTCCATCATGTCTCCTCTCGCAACCATCCTAGGCTTGATCCTGTTGATTATGAGCTCGGGCTTTTCAAAGCCCGAAGCCTCCAGGAGCCCGGTAATCCGGTCGGCGTCCCTAACGGCCGAAACCTCGGGCGTCGTCACTATGACGGCCCGGTCGGCTCCCGATACGGCGTTCCGAAAGCCCTGCTCTATCCCTGCAGGGCAGTCCACTATGATGAAATCGTGTTCCTCTTTGAGCGCCTCGATAAGTTCTTTCATCTGCTCGGGGTTTACGGCGTTCTTGTCCTTGGTCTGAGCTGCAGGAAGCAGGAACAACCCATCGACACGCTTGTCCTTGATTAGAGCTTGCCTCAGGCGGCAGTAGCCCTCCACCACATCCACAAGGTCATAAACGATGCGGTTCTCGAGACCCATTACTACATCCAGGTTCCTTAGTCCGATATCGGCGTCCACCACAACCACCCTCGCGCCACCAAGGGCAAGGGCCACTCCCAGGTTCGCCGTCGTCGTGGTCTTACCAACTCCGCCTTTACCGGATGTGATCACTATTGCTTGACTCAACGGTCTCCCTCCCATCGGACTCCCTCGAGAGGCTCTACGACGATTGTACCGTCTCTCAGCCTCGCTACTTCCGGCTCGCTACCGGCGCTCCGCTCTCCTTCGGGAGGACGTCCAATAACGTCACCGATCCTGAGTTGAGTGGGCTCCAGTCTCAGTGCCACCACGGACGCGCTCGTGTCGCCTTCCGCGCCGGCATGAGCCAGCCCTCTCAGGACTCCCATAACAACAATATCACCGGTGGCCCTCACCTCGGCACCGGGGTTCACATCGCCTACAATGACCACCGAACCATCGTAGGCAATACGCTGGCCGGACCTTACCGTCCCTTTATATAAGAGCGTGTCTGGCAGCACACCGGTAATATCCCTGGTATACCGGGGCCTCTCAGTCACGCGGCTCCCTAGGCTCTCACGGGGCTTGTCCTGTGGGACGCTCCTCACAGTCCTCCGCTCCGTTTGAGGCTCCCTTTTCGGCGCCTTCTCCCTGTGCTTCACTTTCTTGAGCTTAAGGCCGAAAGGATAGGCGAGTATGTTCTGAATCTCCAGGATTTCATCGAGAGAAAAGCCTTCTTCTCCGGTCTCCAGGATTACATCGGGAGCACCCTTGAAGAAGAACTCGGACTTCTTTAGATGTTCCCTGAGCTTTTCTTTGATGACTTCAAAGTCTTGCTTCGCATTTAGAATGAGGTATAGCCCTTCCCTGCTTCCCTTAAAAACCACGTCCTGTGTAATCTCCAATACTCCGCACCTCCGCGTCGACCCCGAAGGCGAAGGCTCATTGCTCCGCCTCATCAAGAGGCTTGAGCCGCGGTTCAAAATACGCGTCGAAAATGGCCCTGCCAACCGGGGCGGCCACTTCTGACCCACTTCCACCTTGATCGATAACAACCGCCAAGGCTATCTCCGGGTTGTCGAAGGGCCCGAAACCAACAAACCATGCGTGGTTCTCTCCCAGTGGATTCTCTGCAGTACCTGTTTTCCCTGCTACCTTAATGGGGAGATCGTGAAATGTCCAATAGGCCGTCCCTTGGGGGTCACCTGTCACCATGGCCATGCCTTTTTTCACTTCGTCGAAAATCCACTGCTCCGCCTCAAGCACACCCGCCACTTCGGGAGAAAACGACCGTTCCACTTCACCGTCTTGTGTCAGGATCTCTTTGACCAAGAAAGGTTTCATGCGCACTCCGTCATTGGCTATGGCTTGCGTGAGGGAAGCCATCTGGATAGGTGTGTCCAGGTGGAAAACCTGTCCCATGGCTCCCATCATGTGTTCTGAGTAGAGGACTTCGGGTTCGTACACCCTCCCCTCGGAATACGCCTTGGCCTTCCAGGCCGAATCGGGCACCGTGCCGTAGTTTTCGCCGTATAGGTCAATACCTGTCTTGGCGCCCAGACCCAGTTCTCTTGCGTACTTGGCGTAGGTGTCCATGCCGAGCCTACGACCCATTTCGTAGAAGTACACGTTGCACGAATCCCTTATTGCCTCCACGAGGTTCACCGAACCGTGTCCCCACCTCCGGTGACATACCAGGCCTGTCTCTTATACACATCT
>DGDN01000017.1:8321-13351 GCA_002385465.1 Candidatus Fermentithermobacillaceae bacterium UBA3951 | reverse complement strand
GTTTTTGTGAGGGAGTGGAGGGAGGTATCCCCATGACATGGCTTACCGCCAACTGGCACTGGGTCCTGACCGTCCTGATGGCAGTGCTGTTTGTGGTGTCGGCTATAGGCAATCTCGTGATGGATGAGATGGACGCAACGGAGAGGAGTGATGACAATGGCTAAGCGCACGACCAACTCGAAGATAGTCCCGCAGTGTGACGGCTGCTGCTTGCCTGACTTTAGTGAAGGCTACTGCACGGCGTTCCAGGACCCCTCCTACCAGTGGCGCAACGGCGAGTGCTGGGGTAGGTGTGAGTCGCCCCGAGAGATGGTCCGCAGGCTGGAGGACATAGTCGCATACGCCAAGCCCGGCGCTAGCATAGCAACGATCAGGCGTGAGTTGGAGGACTGGCAGGAGACGGTGAGGGTGTTGGAGGCTGAAGCGATATAGCGAGAGGAGGCACCCACATGGCAGATCTCACGGCGCAGCAGGTGGACTATCTCCTGCATAATCGTTGGTTCTTGCGGAGACTCCTGAGCCTGACGGAACCCAACACATCATCGAGCATCATCAAGCAGCCTACCAAGAGCAGGGGGCATGGAAGCCTTGTGGAACGCATCGCCCTTTTTCGTTCCGTCATCTCGAAAGGGCTGGACGAACTGGACGAGGCGATACGAGCTCTGCCACCGAACCTCAGACAGGTTGCGTCGTGGAAGTACGAGTTGCACTTAACCTACAGGGAGATAGCCGCCAAGTTGACGAAGCGGCTCAAGCGGCGTGGGCTCAAAGACGCCAGGGTGTCAACCTCCACAGTGCACTACCAAGTGCAGAAGATACGAGAACATTGCGCGTCACGTTGCCCCAGCATAAACGAGGAATTTTGGCGTGCTATTCGAACACTGACAGACGGCGGAGTCTTGCCATAATCGAACAAACATGCTTGAATTGTCCTGGGAGCACCATCTAAAAACCAGCCCTGCGAGAGCGGGGCTTTTGATTTAGGGGATGGAGAGATGCGCCTCCAAGACTACAGGAACTATCACGACAAAGACAGTCTCAAGCAGTGGATACGATGGTTCTATAAGTCGCGGTGGTGGAAGCAAAAGCGCAGGGACATCCTCAAGCGTAACAACTACGAGTGCCAAAGGTGCAAAGAGCAAGGCAAGTTTAGCCCGGCGACCAATATCCATCACATAAAACCCTTGGAAGC
The DNA here is from genome assembly GCA_002385465.1 of Candidatus Fermentithermobacillaceae bacterium UBA3951. GTDB lineage: Bacteria > Bacillota > Sulfobacillia > Fermentithermobacillales > Fermentithermobacillaceae > UBA3951. The sequence goes on along the minus strand of DGDN01000017.1, from coordinate 12,159 downwards.
CCATCCAGAATTAGCCCTGGACGATGACAACCTCATAAGTCTCTGCGCAGCCTGTCATAACAAAGTGCATCCCGAGAAATTCCCAAGCGTGGCTAACTCACCCAAGCGCAACCTACCGCCAGAGCGTTGGTGAGGAGGAGGACTATGGCTAGCAAGAAGAAGGTCCGCGACCGAATACTGCAAGACTTACTCGACCAATTGGAGCGCAATTGCACGGTTGGCGAGTTCTACGTGGATTTGGTCAAGGACTATATGTCCCTTTGGGACGTGAAAAACCAACTCATCGAGGACATCAAGGAGCGCGGTGTCTCTGTGAAATACCAGAACGGCGCTAACCAGTGGGGCCATAAGAAAAACGACAGCGTTCAAGAGCTTGTGCGCGTAAACCAACAAATGCTCAAGATACTCCAGCACTTGGGACTCAAACCCGTCGCAGGCAACGGTATGAGCGATGACGAGGAGATGTGAGTCCCTAGCGATTGGCCGCCGGAGGTGGTGACCATGTAGATGACGAAGCGGCGGAAGGATTATCACCCGTTCATTGACTTGTACATGGACAAGATTAGGAGCGGGGAAATCGAGGCATGTAAAGAACTCCGCCAAGCAATGGATCTCATAGAGCAAAAACTCGATGACCCCGATGTATTGATAGATTCCGAGAAGATTGCCAAAGCCGACGAGCTCATCTCACGTTACTTCTACCCGCTATTCGACTGGGAACGCTTCATTCTCGCCCTTATCCATTGCTACTACAAGAGCATGGATACGGTGGTATTTGATGAATTCCTCATCATGCTCGGAACCGGCAACGGCAAGAACGGCTTCATTAGCGCCCTTAGCTGGTACTTGACAACTCATTACCACGGCATACCGAGGTACGACGTGGAGATCGTCGCCAATAGCGAAGACCAGGCTATGAGGAGCTTCATGGACGTCTATGAGGTGCTTGATGACACTTGGCCTAAGTCCAAGAAATTCTTCTACAAGACCAAGGTAGTAATAACGAACCTCCGCACGAAGAGCCACATCCGCTATAACACGTCTAACGCCAAGACGAGGCTCGGGAAGCGCGCGGGGTGCGTAGTTTTCGATGAGATACTAGAGTACCCTGACTGGGAAGTCTACAACGCGTTCAATGCGAGTTTCGGCAAGATAAAGCATGGTCGAAAGTTCCTAATCACAACCAACGGCTACCTCCGCGGCGGTTTTCTGGATGATATGCTGGAGAAAGCGCGGATGGTTCTCGCCGGGGAAGTCAAGAGTCTGGGGTTCCTGCCTCTCGTTTACAAGCTCGACGACAAAGAAGAGGTGCACGACAAGCGCAAGTGGATTAAGGCCAACCCCTCTCTACCCCACTTGCCACATCTCGGGCAGGCACTCGAAAAGGCGTATGAGGAGATGAAAACCCAGCCGCAATTGGCTGTGGACTTCCTTACCAAGCGAATGAACCTGCCAGCGCAGGAGAGTTTCAGAGCTGTCGCTACCTGGGAACAAATACTTGCCACGAACCGACCCATTCCACACGACGAGCTGAAAGGCCAGAAGTGCATCGGAGCGTTCGACTTCGCCGAGATAAATGACTTCGCGTCGTGCGGGCTGCTTTTCAAATACAAGGGACTCAGGTATTGGATTGAGCATACCTTCGTGTGTAGGAAAGCGCTAGAAATTGAGTCCCGCAGAATCAAGTTTCCAGTCCAAGAAATGGCGGACCGTGGACTTATCACAATCGTCAACGATGAGACGATAAGTCCGGATCATATAGCCCAGTGGTTCTTGAAGATGGCCCGAACATATCACATCCTAACCATCGTGGCGGACCGCTTCAGGGCCGAACTCTTGAGGGGCAAGTTCAACGAGTGCGGTTTACCCCTAGAGACCGTTGCCGCGGGGCCGATTACTCATTCCAAGGTGGCGCCTCTAGTGACCTCCATGTTTGCTCAGGAGCTCATCGTCTTCGGTGACAACCCGACCATGCGCTGGTATGTGAATAACACATATCAGGACGTGGACGCGAAAGGGAACATCACCTACAAGAAAATCGAACCTCGTCTGCGGAAGACAGACGGGTTTTTTGCTTTAGTCCATGCCCTGAGTAAGGATGGGATGCTCCCCGAATCGGACGGCACTATTCTTGACCTCGGTCTTTATGTGTACCCGCAAGGGAGGTGATTTAGGACTTGTCCCTAATCGACTGGATACGCAACATATTCAAAGGCGACTCCAAGCAGGTCAACATCTCCGAATACATTGGCAAACTGGCGACAGAGGTCTACTACAAGGAACTCGCCATTGAGGCTTGCGCGAATTTGATAGCGGGTGTCTTCACCAAGGCAGAATTCCAGACTTTCGAGAACGGTCAAGAGACTCGGAAGGATAACTACTACGCGTTCAACGTGCGCCCCAATCGGAACAAGAACGCTGCTGCGTTCTGGCGGGATGTGGTTCGGAGGATGGTTAGAGACGGCCATTCTCTAGTTCTGCAGATGGGCGATAAGTTCTATGTTGCGGAGAGCTTCCAGGTCGAGAAGAAGGCGTTCTTCGACTATCGGTTCTCGGGTATCAGGATAGATGACTTCCAATTGGACCGCAGTTATGACCAGAGTGAGGTTTTCTATTTCGAGTACCAGAACCCAAAGATGCGCGCCCTGATAGACGGCCTCTACAATTCCTACGGGAAGCTAATAGCCGCATCTCAGAAGCAGTATATCCATAACCTCTCAAGGCGTGGCATTGTTGAGATTGACGCGAGCGTCGCCGAGACACAGGACATGCAGAACAAGCTCCGCGACCTAATGGAAAACCGCTTTAAGAGCTTCTTCGAGGCGGAAGGCGACGCGGTACTGCCCCTTTACAAGGGCTTGCATTACCAGGAACTCGGAAAAGCCCAAGGCGCCCAAAGCCGCTCAAGCCAAGAGGTCAGGGAAATTAGGGCCTTCATCGACGACATCTTTGATTTCGTGGCTATCGCGATGAACGTACCCCCACAACTTCTCAAGGGCAACGTGGCGGACACCGGGAAGGCTATGGATAACCTCTTGACGTTCTGCATCAATCCAATTGCGGAGATCATCCAGGACGAGCTAAACGGCAAGTATTACAAGAAGCGCGACTACCTCGAGCGCACCTATGTGAAGGTCAACACCAGCATGATAAGGGCCCATGACATCAAGGACATAGCCGGGGCCCTAGAGATACTGCTAAGAATCGGCGGATACAGCATCGACGACATCCTCAAGGCACTCGGTATGGAGCCGCTTAATACCGAGTGGTCCACCATCAAGTGGATGACCAAGAACTACGCCCCCGCCGAGCAGGTCGCCACGGGAGGTGATGTTTCGTAAGACTTCGAAAGGAGGTGGTCAACATCGCTAACAGATACTACGCCCTGGCCGTAGAGGGCGAGGAAGCAAATGTCTACATCTACGGCGACATCGTGTCGGAACCCTGGCAGTGGTTTGAGAGTGACGTGTCTAGTTTCAGTCTGGCGAAAGAGATAGAGGGCCTGCCTGAAGAGGTAAAGACCATCAACGTCCACATTAACTCCTACGGCGGCGACGTAGCGGAAGGGCTTGCGATATATAACGCTCTCCGGCAGCATAAGGCCAAAGTCAAGACCTACTGCGACGGTTTTGCGGCTTCTGCGGCCTCGGTGGTCTTTATGGCCGGTGAGGAGCGGATCATGTCCAACGCATCCTTGCTGATGATCCACAACGCGTGGATGTGGGCGGTGGGCAATCCCGACGAACTCCGCAAGCAGGCTGATGACCTGGAGACCATCAATCAGGCCACGGTGAATGCCTATATGAACCACGTCAACATCTCCGAAGAAGAGCTCAAG
>DGDN01000017.1:4004-8004 GCA_002385465.1 Candidatus Fermentithermobacillaceae bacterium UBA3951 | reverse complement strand
GACGCATAGCGGACATGCTCCTCAATCGGCAGGCTACCCACATCGAGGACAAGCCTTCCGACCCCGAGTCCGAAAGGGAACCCGAATCCGTTCCACAGGCACCGGCAACTCGCAATATGAAACTTTTCGCCGCTTGGCGGCAGAAAGGAGAATGAACCGAATGGTAAATCTCGACATGCTCAAAGACCAGAAAGCCACGGTCTTGAACAAGATCGTTGACGCCATTAGGGCCGATGATGAGGCGGCTTTCCAGAAGGCCTTCGAGGAATACTCCGAGGTCATAGAGCAAGCCGTCCTCGCCGAGGCCAAAGGACTCGTGAAAGCCAACGACAACCAGATCCTTGTCGGGCGCGGGGTGCGCGTCCTGACCTCCGAGGAGAAGGAGTACTACCAGAAGCTTGCTGCCGCCATGAAGAGCGACAACCCGAAGCAGGCGTTGTCCGGTTTCGACGCCATCTTGCCCGAGACCATCATCAACGCTGTTTTCGAGGACATCACCGAGGAGCACCCGCTACTCAAGGAGATCAAGTTTGAGAACGCCGGCGCTCTCATCAAGTGGCTTTACAGCTCACTTGACGGAGAATTCCTGGCGGTTTGGGGACCGCTCTGCGGCACCATCACGAGGCAGCTCGCTTCCAGCTTCCAGTACTTGGACCTTGAACAGACCAAGCTCTCGGCGTGGCTCCCTGTCTGCAAGGCCATGCTCGACCTCGGCCCTGCGTGGCTTGACCGCTACGTCAGGACCATGCTCGCCGAGGCCATCGCCAACGGGCTTGAATATGGCATTGTCGCCGGGCGCGGCATCGCTACAGCTGCGCTGGACCCCGGCGACAGGATTTATGAACCTGTCGGGATGGATCGCGACCTCGACCAGTTCGACCAGACTACCGGCTTCGCGAAGAAAGTCGCCATTCCCATTGCCGACTTCTCGCCGGAAGTCTACGGGCCGCTACTGGCTCAGCTTGCGACCAACAGGAACGGGCTGAACCGCAGGATCACATCTGTCATCTTGGTAGTGAACCCGGTCGACTACTTCTCGAAAGTGCTGCCGGCGACCACCTACAGGAACCCCGACGGCACGTACAACCTTGACCTGTTCCCGTTCCCGACCAAGATCATACAGTCGGCTTGGGTAGGCCGGAACGAGGCCATCCTCGGAATCGGCAAGAACTACCTCATGGCGATGGGCACCGGCAAGGGCGGCAAGGTGGAGTACTCCGACGAGTACAGGTTCCTGGAAGACGAAAGGACGTACCTCACCAAGTTCTACGGCACCGGGCGTCCAATCGACAACACTTCCTTCTTGCTCCTGAACATCGCGAACCTGCGGCCCTTCGTGCACAGCGTCCGCATCGTCAGCAGGCCCGACGCTACGCTGAAGGCCCTTGAGGCATACGGCCCTGTGGCGACCAAACTGGTTCTCGACCCGGCGGTCTTTGACCCGAACGTCCACTACTACGCCGCCTCCTTCGAGAACGCCGCCAAGACGGGTAAAGTCAAGGCTACCGCCACCGATCCTAACGCCGTTGTGACGGCCACCCTGAACGGTGTCGCTCAAGCCCTAGACGCTCAGTTCAACTGGGAGGAAGGCCAGAACGTGGTCATCGTCACCGTGACGAACGGCGAGTTCCAGGAGATGTACGCGCTGGTCGTGACCTGCACGGTGGCGGCGTAGGCCATGAGGGTCAAGGTACTGCGGCCCTTCAAGGATAGGCACACCAAGGAGCGTTACGCAAAGGGTCAGATCATCACAGTGACCGAGAAGCGGTTCAAGGAAATCAACGGGGGCCCTCATGGGGCCCTCGTCCTACTTATCGACGAGCCCGAGAAACCCAAGGCCAAGAAGACCAGGAAGTAGGTGATGCGCCGTGCTACAAGTTATCAAGGATGTGCTGAAGATAACGTGGGACGATGAGGACACGCGCATCCTGGAGAGCATCGAGAACGGCAAGGCGTATCTCCAAGCATACACTGGCACGACATTGGACTTCGAGACACCCGGCCTAGCCCGCGATTTACTCATCAACTTCTGCCGCCTCGACTACAACAATGCCCGCGAGTACTTCCCGAAACTTTTCGACGAGGACTTGCAGGCGCTAAAGTGGCAGGAGGCTGTAAAGGACTGGGAGGCAAAGCAAGATGCTGAGAACCCCGAATGAGATCCAGCGGGACCTGGGCCGGGTCCTCCGCCGCAAAGTCACAATCCAGAAGAAAGTCACCGAGCGGGACCAGTACGGAAACGTCAAGACCCGGTGGGAAGACTGGAAGACCGTATGGGCTGAGCGCGAGAGCCTGTTTGGCCGTGATTACTTCGCCGCCCTGGCGGTAGGAGAAGAGCAGACGGTTCAATTCGTAGTCCGATACGCACGTTTCCTCGAAGAGATGCGCACCGATACCCATAGGCTTGTCTACGAAGACGAGATCTACAACATCAGGCAGATCGACTACATGCGGGATGACGGCATGTGGATGAAAATCCGGGCCATAAGGGGGGGCTGATGCTATGGCTGACCTCAAGGTCCGCATGAAGGTCGAGGGCGGAGACAAGATAGCTCGCAAGCTCCAGATGATCGCCGAGGAATACGCCAAGAAGCACATGAGAGAATGTGCGCTCCAGGCAGCCGAGGTCATCAGGAAGGAGACGGTCAGGAGACTTGAGGCCGGCAACACGAGGCCCCGCGTCCAAACCGGCACTCTGAGAGACAACATCGAGAAGGAAGTCCGCAAGCAGACTAAAGCGCGTGTGGAAATCTACGTCGGCCCTGGAAAAGAAGCCTGGTATGGAGATTTCGTCGAGCGGGGACATGCGCTGGTACTACCCAGCGAAGTCACGACGGCACGAAGACTCAGGCGCTCCGCCCGTAAGCTCGGTGAGCAATTCACATGGCGCAAGATGGTCCCACCCTATCCCTTCTTGCGTCCGGCTTTCGAGGAAAAGCATGATGAGGCGACGGAGGTGTTTGAACGCGAGATTAGAAAGAGGTTGCGCCTATGGTAGAACCGAGAGAAGCGTTGTTTGCTCTCCTCTACAATGATGATGCAGTGCGAAATTCGGTTACAGACATCGTTCATGGACGAAGACCGACAGATGCTCAATTGCCGGTCCTGGTCATTTGGCCCACGATTAGCAACCTCCCAGAAAGAGACTTGAAGGGCCCCGCCTTCTGGCGGGCGAGGTTGCAGGTGACGGTTGTCGCCCATGAACAGGAACAGGCGGAGATCGCCAAAGATGCCGTCATAAACTGCGTGGACGGCTTTTCAGGCGATATGTATGGGCTACCGGTTATAGAGGCTTGGCTCATCAGCGATGAGCAGGTCATGCAGGATGACGAGGTCATCTTCCACCACATTGACTTCTACATCAGGTACAAGAAATCTGCGTAAGGAGTGATTCTAATGGCGGAAATCACCGGTCTGAGGGCTAAGTTCTATCGCGAAACGTCCACAAGCGATTTCGAGGAAATTACACAGGTTGCTAATCTCACGCCTCCACAGCCTGAGAGAGAGGTTGTGGATGTCGAGGAGCTTGCTCCCGAAGGCGATGTTCTCAAGAAACTTCCTGGCGCAATAAATGCGGGCCAAGTGAACGTCACCCTCAACTTCGATTCCAAGAATAATAAGCATATCCTCCTGTATCAGGACTTCAGACAGGGTTCCATCAACCGCTACCGCATAAAATTTCAGGACGGCTTTGGCTGGACTTTCTCCGCTTTCTGCAGCGCATTTCAAATGCAGGACATTGAGTCTGGAAGCGTCATACAAGTCCAAGTGACACTGGTTCTGGTTGGCGACTACGAGTTCCACGAAATAGAGGATGGTGAGTAAGGTGAAGATACTTACCAGGGATGATATTCTCCAGGTTCAAGACCTCCTGAAAGAACTCGTCGAAGTCCCCGAGTGGGGCGGCGCCGTCTATGTGAGGGGCCTGACAGGCGCGGAGAGAGATGCGCTAGAGGCGTCCATCGTTGAGCAGCGCGGCAGGTCAACTAGGATGAATCTC
>DGDN01000017.1:0-3756 GCA_002385465.1 Candidatus Fermentithermobacillaceae bacterium UBA3951 | reverse complement strand
TGTTTAGCGATGCGGATGTGGAGAAGCTTGGCCAGAAATCCGCTGCAGCCCTTAACCGCGTCTTCGAGGTTGCTCAAAGGCTGTCTGGTCTAACCTCTGAGGATGTCGAGGAACTGACAAAAAACTCCTAAAGCGTCCAGAGCGCAGGTTCTACTTTCGCCTGGCTCTGGCGCTTGGCATGACAGTTGATGAACTCCTCTCGCGCATCAGTTCCCGCGAACTCACCGAATGGATGGCGTTCTTCTCTATGGAACCGTGGGGCACGGAGGTCGAGGACTGGAGAGCGGCGCTTGTAACCTCTGCCGTCTACAATGTGAACCGTGACCCAAAGAAGCACAGGAAGCCCTTCGAGCCGAAGGACTTTATGCCCAATCGGCAATCCATAGAGACGCAGGAGCAATCCGGTGATGAGCAGCGGGCAATTGTGGAGATGTGGATGCGGTATCTTTCTGGCGCATCAACACAGTCTCGTTAACGCCCCGGCTTCCACTTGTGTCCGCAGGAATGGCAGACTAGTTCCACTGCGCCCATATTAGATGTTCCTGTCAAAGCACCAAGCAAGGGGCCGCCTAGAACGAAACCTGCTAGCGCGGCCCCTGTGTTAAGCCCGGCTTTGTGTGCCGAAACCTGCACTGTTATCTTACAAGGACGTGAAGGTCAATGCCAACAGTAGGTAGGCTTGCTATTGTCTTAACCGCATCCGCGACGGATTTTGAACGCACTATGGGCAGGGCTGCCCGTGCGGTTAAGTCCACAGAGAAAGAATTCATGCAGTCGGCCAGGCGGATGGAGAGCATAGGCAAGAAATGGATGTTCGGCATCACCATGCCGATTATTGTCGGGCTTACTGCCGTTAGCAAAGCGGCAATAGACTGGCAAGACACTTTTGCCGACGTCGAGAAGATTGTAGGTGGTACAGCCGAGGAATTAATGGTCCTCGATAAGAGCCTGCGCGACATAGCCTCACGCATTCCGAAAACCCACAAAGAGCTTGCCAACATAGCCGCCATTGGAGCCAGGTTCGGTATCACTATAGATAATTTGGCTGGGTTTACTGAGACTATGGCCAAATTCGGTGATGTGGCAGAGGTGGAACTTGAGAAAGCCGCCATGAGCATCGGCAGGCTCGATGCGATCATGCAGTCTGGCGGTAAGCAGTGGGAACGCTACGGTTCCGCAATTAAGGCTATAGGAGACGCACTCGCCGCCACAGAGCAAGACATCCTCGACATGGCGGAGCAGACTGCAGGTGTAGCCAAACTGGCAGGTATGACCGAGGCTCAACTGATAGGTATCGCCGGTGCTTTTGCCGGTTTAGGTGTGAGGGCGCAGGTAGGCGGTACTGCGATAAGCAAAGTGGTTGCAAAGATGGTTGAAGCCGTTGCTATGGGGAATGAAAACCTTACCGTCTTCGCTCAAATTGCTGGTATGGCGTCGGGAGATTTTGCGAAGCTCTGGCGCGAGGATGCGGGAGAAGCGTTCACCCGATTTGTCGAAGGGCTGGGCAAGACGGGTGATTACGCTTTTGCCGTGCTCCGCAAACTCGGGCTTTCTGACCAAAGGCTTGTCAGGGCGTTCATGAATATCTCCCAGGCTGGCGACCATTTGCGGAACACTGTGGCACTCGCTACGAAGACCTGGGAAGATGGTACACTCCTTGCCGAACGGGCTGAGAAGCGTTACAGCACCATTGCAAAGAGATTCCAGCTCATAGGAAACCGCCTAAAGAACTCGGTTATCAGTATTGGAGAAACCCTGTTCCCGCTCATTGAACGCGTCGTGGGATTTGGCGAGAAGTTAGCAGAGGCACTAAGTAGAGCGGCAGAGGGTTGGGCTAAATTACCTCCCATTGTCAGGAGCACCGTGGTCAATATGCTCCTCGTAGTGGCTGCCATTGGTCCGCTTCTATATGGTTTAGGGCGGATTAACCGCACCATAGCCGGTGTTATCGGAGCTGTTGGGACGCTCCTATCCTTCGCGGGCAACGCCGTGTTCGCTTTCAACGCATGGCGTGGTGGGGCTGCGACTCTGGGCGAGGCTCTTGCTTATCTCGTGGGAGGAAAGATAAAACTAGTCATCCTGGCCATTTCGGTCCTCATCGTGGTTACACTCTTACTTCTCGCCAACTGGGAAAAGGTAAAGGCCATTGGCGTTCGCGTATGGGGTATCATTAGCGGCACCGTGCTCTACGCGGCGAGCCTCATCGTGCGGGGCATAGGGCTCATCATATCCGCCGTGTCGTGGCTCATCCCCGGACTTAGGAACTCGGCGCAGGCGGTCATGGCGTGGGCTGACAGCATCAAGGGCGCGGCCGCAAGCGCATGGGGAGCCATGTCCGGCAAGACCAGTTTGGAGAATGTAGCGGACTCGGCGCAGGACTTAGCCGACACAGGCAAGAAGGCGGCAGACGGCCAGAAGGACCTAGCCGACGGGCTTACGGCGGCGGGGAAAGCCGCCAAGAAGAACCTGCAATCCTTCGACGAGATACACCAGTTACAGGACTCGGCGAGCGAACCCGCACTAGACTTCGACTTCGGCGACTTTGGCATACCGCAGATACCGACGGTCGGCGACGCCTTCGGCGGCATAACCGACACGCTGGGTAAGGCCGGAGAGAACCTGGCTTCCATGTGGGAGAACGCGACTTCCCGCATAGGCACAGCATGGCAATCGCTAAAGACGTGGGCTTACGGGACGTTTCCTGGTTTAGAAAAAGTGGTCGGGAAGTTCGGCGAACTCGCCACCTGGGTCCGCGACAACTGGGACAAGGTGAAACCCGTCCTAGAAGGTGTTGCTGGTGTTCTGCTGCTTGCGGGCACAGCGTGGTTGGCGCTCAACAGTCCGGTGGCTGCATTCCTGGAATTGGCGGGCTTGGTGGCTCTTGCGGCCACGTGGGTTATAGACAACTGGGAGAGTATAGGGCCTTGGTTTGAGGGGCTCTGGAACGGGATTAAGGACGTGGCAGGCTCGGCGTGGTCCAATATCGTCCAGACCGCCACGACCATATGGAACGGGTTGAAGGCGTTTTGGGATCAATGGGGCGGCCAAATCACCGACATCTTCAGGCAACTCTCGGAGGCGGCGTCTGAAATCTGGTCGGGTATCGTAGAGACGGCCCAATACCTCTGGGGGTCACTACAGGCATTCTGGCAAAAATGGGGCAGTGAAATTGTGGCGACGGTAGAGACACTCTGGGGAGCCGTCGTCAGTGTCATTTCCGGCGCAATCGAGACCGTGATCTCGATCTGGAACACGATGGTAGGTATAGCTGTATTCATCTGGGATCGTCTAAAGGCGTTCTGGTCTGTGTGGGGTGAAACCATAACGGCTATGTTCGGCGGACTATGGCGCGGTTTGTCCATCATCGTGGAAACAGCCATTAACCTTATCAAAGACATCATCCTGTTTGTCCTTGCGGTGATACGCGGCGATTGGGACGCGGCGTGGGGATATATATGCGACGCAGCCAACACAGCGTGGGAGTTCCTCGTGAAATCCTGGCAGAACCTGCGTCAGACCGCCTCTGATATTTGGAAGGGCATCGTGAATGTCATCATCAAGGCGGTTAACTGGATGATCCGGGGGCTTAACAAACTGAAAATATCCATTCCTGATTGGGTTAAATACGTACCTGGCTTGTCTAAACTCGCAGGGCAAACGTGGGGCATCAAGATCTCGGAGATTCCGCTACTGCGGGCAGGCACAAACTACGTCCCCAGAGACACGCTTGCCTATCTCCACCAAGGCGAGGCGGTT
>DGDN01000088.1:18649-19162 GCA_002385465.1 Candidatus Fermentithermobacillaceae bacterium UBA3951 | reverse complement strand
CCTGTCGTCCCCGCCGCCGTTGCCCCTGATATCGATGACAAGGGCGGGCACGTCCTTAAGTCCGGCGAAGAACTCCCTAAGGGCTTGGGCTTCCGCCTGAGACTGGTCAAAGGGAGTCATCCGGTTGATGTGCAGGTAAGCGACTTTTCCATCTGCCAGCATGGTCGTATACACGTTGTCGGTCCTGCCGAGGTTCGTCGGCACATATGGCAGGCGCCTGAGGCCGGTCAACGGTCCGAACCCGGCCTTGGCCCGGATCACTGTCCCGTCCGCCCGTCCGAACTCGACCTCATAGGGCTCTTTGCTGTAAGGGGGCAGTAGCTCGGTCAAGTACAGGCGGTCCCGGAGAGGATCGAGGCGGAGCCATGTGAGCCCTCTCATTCCCTCCACAAACTCGTGTACGGGCTGCCCGTTGATGCTGAGCACCGTGTCTCCCGGCAGGACGCCGTCACCAGAACTGAAGTCAGGCAGCACCCAGTAGACGACGTACTCCCCTTGGCAGTACCACGCTCG
>DGDN01000088.1:0-18393 GCA_002385465.1 Candidatus Fermentithermobacillaceae bacterium UBA3951 | reverse complement strand
ATCAGTCTTGGCGGCTTCGTCGTGCCAGGGTTTCATCTCTGACGGGGTGGCCGAGACCATCTCATAGATCTGCGGCGCCATGACAGTGGTGTGGCGTTGGTTCAGCATCATAAGGATGCGTTGGATGGCTTGAGCGAACTCCACGTCGTTTCTGCTCTCTCGAATCCATTCCTCGAACTCGCTTTCATGGGGGAGCCAGTCATATCCCTCCGAACGGGCCTTGAGTTCTAAGTATGGATAGTTGTCCCTGAATATCTCGAAGAGATAGCGGAAATCCGCCAGTTTCTCTTCGGTGGTGAGCCCGGGCCTACAGGAGGTCGCGAGCGAGCAAAGCAGTGTGGAGACCAGGACGAGAATGACGGCCAGTCGGGCCTTTCGGCGCGCGCCCGGATATCTGTGTAGGACGGGCTCCTCCGGGGCGTGAGCTCTTCCTCTGGCGACAGTCACGACGTTCCCACCTCGCTACTTGCTTGCAGGTGTTGATCACGGCATTCATACGCTAACCCGGTCATCAATCGTCGCGTCTATCCATCGTCTACCCATCAGAGAAGGCAGATAGGGATTTCGACGGAGGCGCCGGTAAGCCTTCCACATCGACCTCTCCCAAATCGACTATACGATCCTTCGATGCGATAGGTCTTCGCGTTTGGTGGCTTTTCGGGATCTTCGTCTCTCAGCACCGAGAGCCAGGTACCTGCGGCCGTAGGGAGGAGTCTTGGGCCAACCGTCGAACAGCATGACGTACGCGAACCGTATGAGGTATAGGCTGCAAACTGTGCAGGGGTAGGCAGAGATTGGAAGGTTCGAAGCCCAGTCAAGTACTCAGAGACAGTCTGTACGCCGTGAAGTTCTACTACGAAGCCCGGCCTTGGCTTTTCATCCTCCTGGTGCTGGTGTTCGCGTGCAGACGGTCCTTCCGGCGGCAGGTCTGCTTCTCGAGAAAGCCATTGTGGACAGGTTCGTCCAGGGTGCCCATGGGCTTGTCCCCCTGGCTATCGCAGCCTACCTTCTGTGCCGGCTTGTCGGCAGTCTTGCGGAGCAATACGAAAAGCTCTTCCGCACCACTCTTTCCGACCTAGCCAACCGGCGGACATCCGCTTTGGTGGCACGACTCCTCTCGGCGTTCCTACCCTGGAGGTCTACCACGACCCCGCATATCACGACTCGCTCGACACCTTGAACTCAGTCGGGCGACGGAGTGGGGGGCTGTCATGGGGATAACGTCGGGGGGCGTTTCGCTTCTGCGTTTCGCTTCGTTGGCCGTCGTGCTCTCCGCCGTACATCCATGGATACCCCTCATCCTGGTCCTGGCCCTCATCCCTCATGAGGTGCTGGAGCGGCGGCTCTCCGAGGCCCGGGTCAAGGGCACGGTCGCCTTGGCTCCCGAACGCAGGAAAATCGACTACACGCAGGGCCTCCTCTTTGACCCAGTCGCGGCCAAGGAGGTCAAGTTGTTCGGTCTGGCGCCGTACCTTTTCGACCTGTACAAATCCCTATTCGACGCGGCGTTCCGGCGGCAGTCTGCGATACACCGCAGGCAGACCCACGTGCCCGGTCTAATTCGCCGGACATTTGCCACTCTTACCGCGTGCGTTTGCAGACCCTGCTTGCCGTAGCCGGATCGCTCCTCTCGCTGGCAGGCCTGTCGGCCACCGCCGTCCTGACAATGCAGCAGTTCAGGAATGGGGCTGTGTCCGCAGGCAGCCTGGTCATGGCCTTCAGGGCGGTCCAGTCCATGCCCGCGTATGCGGGCGGAGTGGTGAGATCCTGGGGGATGGCCCTGGAGAACTCCATGTACATGGGCCGCCTCCGCCGGCTGGTCTCGACCGTGGGGGAGACCTCCGCTTCTCACGGGGCGCTGGAACTCGAGGCCCCACTGAAGACTATCGAATTGTCGGCGGTCAGTTTCCGCTATCCCGGTGCCGATCGCTTGGCCTTGGGCGGGGTGAACCTGACCCTTAGAAGAGGAGAGAGCGTTGCTCTGGTCGGGCTGAACGGCGCAGGCAAGACTACGTTGGCCAAATTGCTCCTGGGTCTCTACCGCCCCAGTGAGGGACAGATCTTATATGACGGAAGAAGCGTTTCTGAGTATGACCTTGGCTCCCTGAGAAGGCGCATGGGATGCCTGTTCCAGGACTTCGTGAAGTACTTGCTCACGGTAAGAGACAACGTTGCCTTCGGCGCCGAATCGGAGCCCGAAGATTGCGTAATCCAAAGGGCTATCGAACAGGCCGGGGCCACGGATCTGGTCCAATCCGCAGGCGGCCTCGACGCCCAACTGGGGAAGCAGTTCGGAGGAACTGACCTGTCGGGCGGGGAGTGGCAGAAGCTCGCCTTGGCCCGCGCTTTGATCAGGGACGTCGACTTCCTTGTCCTCGATGAGCCCAGCGCTTCGCTGGACGCCGATGCCGAGTACGAGTTGTACGTGCGGTTCAAAGAGATGGCCGGGGACAGGATTTGTCTCCTGATCTCCCATCGCTTTACGACGGTAAGCATAGCGGACCGGATCGTCGTCTTGTCAGACGGCCGGATCGTCGAGGAGGGTTCCCACTCTGAGCTGATGGATAGGGCGGGCGTCTATGCGCGAATGTACCGCATGCAGGCCGAACAGTATTGGAAGGAGCAGGCAGACAGACACGCAAGTGGGCAGGCAGGCAAGCACGTCGATAGGTCGGCTGACAAGCACGCCAATGGGCCGGCAGGCAAGTACGCCGATCGGCCGGCCGACAAGCACGCCAATGGTCCGGCCGGTGAGAATTCCCGTACACACGTGGGTCAGCGTTCCAAGGAGGGCGGATCAGGGTGAAGCGGACGCCCTGGCAGGTGATGGCGGACTGCTACTTCGCCGCCCGGCTGTATGCCAAGAGCGCGCCTCTCATGTGCTTCTTGTATACCGTGCTTGAGTCAGCCGCATGGGCGTCGAACGCCGCGTTGCTGGCCTTGTTCGGGGTCCTCGTTGACACCTTGCTGGAGGGTGACTGGCGGAAAGCCGCGCTACTCGCCGGGGGATACATTGGCCTCGTTTTTGCGAGGACCGCGTTTTCGGCCGGGGTACAGTACGCCGGGGCCCTCCTCCAGGATAAGTCCTCCTACTTCGTCTCGGCCGCCCTGATGGAACCGATAACAAGAGCGGTGACCTTGGAGATGTTCGACTCTCCAGACTTCCACGATTCGGTCCAGGTCCTCGGCGGGCTGCAGTTCAGGCTTTATCAGGCCGCTACTGGGATCCTCGGCGTGATCCCCCAGGTAGCGGCAGTCGCTTCTTATACCGCCCTGCTCTGGCCGATTTCGCCCTGGATGCCCCTCGCGATACTGCTGAGCCTTGTCCCCCAGGTCCTCTTCAAGCATGATTTCGTAACGGTCCATACCAGCAGCCTTCTCGGGCAGGCTCCCGAGCAGCGGAAGATGGAGTACCTGCGGAAGCTCATGTTCGACCCGCAGGCTGCCGGCGAGATCCGGTTTCTCGATCTCGTCCCGAGGCTTATCAGAAGGTATGAGGCGCTTTTTGATACCGTGATGGACCGGGAGATGGCCGCCGCCAGGAAGAAGACCGCCGCGACCAGCCTCCTCA
Source organism: Candidatus Fermentithermobacillaceae bacterium UBA3951 (assembly GCA_002385465.1). Taxonomy (GTDB): domain Bacteria; phylum Bacillota; class Sulfobacillia; order Fermentithermobacillales; family Fermentithermobacillaceae; genus UBA3951. Next base: position 14,822 of record DGDN01000088.1, on the reverse strand, counting down.
CCGTGTCGTCGTGGTTGGGGGTGGCCGCCGCTATAGTAATTGGCCTCGTCAAGGCCTCCCGGGGTGCGCTCGGCGCGGGCAAGATCGTCGTGATGCTGCAGGCGTCGTGGGTGCTTTCCTTCTACCTCTTTCAGATGGTCGACTGGATAGGCGTCATGGACATGTTGTCTTCCGACATGGGCAGGCTCCGCGGGCTCCTGAAACTCGCTGCGGAGACCGGGGGCGTTGACGGGGATGTGGAATTGGACGGTCCCATAGATGAAGTGGAACTCGATTCGGTGTCCTTCGAATATCCCGGCTCAGACCGCACTGTGCTGGACAACGTGAGTCTTTCACTGCGCCGGGGCGAGACCATGGCAATCGTTGGCCCGAATGGGGCGGGGAAGACCACCCTGGTCAAAGTCATGCTCGGCCTATATCGACCTCGTGAAGGACGTGTGCTTGTGAACGGGAAGGACATCTCCAAGTACAAGCAGGGAGATCTGAGGGGGCGCATGTCCTGCGTATTCCAGGACTTCGGCAAGTACCTTCTGAGCATTAGAGAGAACGTTGGTTTTGGCGACCTCTCCAAGCCAAATGACGACGAGAGTCTATGGACAGCCCTGGAGAAGGCGGACGCGGCCGACTTGGTCCGGCGGCTTGACGAGGGACTGGATGCCCACCTGGGCAAGCAGTTCGGGGGGACGGAGCTCTCAGGCGGAGAGTGGCAGAAGATCGCCCTTGCCCGGTGTCTGGTTCGCGACGCCGACCTCCTGGTGTTGGACGAGCCGAGCGCGGCTCTGGATGTGGAGGCGGAGTACGGTCTCCACCTGAAATTCCGGGAAATAATGCGGGGCCGAATGTGTGTGCCGGTTTCCCACCGGTTGGCTACCGTCCGAATGGCGGACCGCATCGTTGTGCTGGAAGACGGCCGGATCAAGGAACAAGGTACACACGAGGACCTGATGGCCCTGGGCGGAACTTACGCCCGGCTCTACAGCCAGCAAGCGGACAGGTACAACCAGTAGGTGTCTGCGGTCATCGGGATTTGGTTGGCGTTTGGTGGCTTTATGGGTCTCATCATAGGGCCTGTGGAGCCGGATCGCAAAGTTTCAGGAACGAATTCCGCAAAAACCTTGACGGGGGCATATCTCAGGAATATACTCCGCATAATAGGCGGGGTGATTCCTGATGGAGAGGATAGAGCGCAAGAAATACCTTGAATGGCTCATACGCTGGCGAGAGCAGGATGTCATAAAGGTCGTCTCGGGCGTCCGCCGCTGTGGCAAGTCCACGATGTTAGAGATCTACCGTGACTACCTCCTTAGAAGCGGAGTGAAGGAACGGCAGATGGTGGCCATAAACTTCGAAGACATCGAGTTCGAGCACTTGACGGACTATAAGCTCCTGTATGAGCATGTGAAGTCCCTCTTGCGGACGGACGAGACCACTTACGTGTTCCTTGACGAGGTCCAATACGTTACGGACTTCGAGAGGGCCGTGGATAGCCTGTTTATCAGGCCCAATGTGGACCTCTACATCACAGGATCCAACGCTTATTTCATGTCGGGCGAACTGGCTACGCTCTTGTCGGGTAGGTACGTGGAACTCAGAATGCTGCCGCTCTCCTTCAGTGAGTTCAGCTCGGCTCTCCGTGACTCCGGCCTGTCCAAGAGCCAACGCTTCAGCGCCTATCTTTCGCTGGGTTCCTTCCCGTACATCGTAAGGTCCTGCCAAGGTCAACGTGATGCCCAGGAGTATCTCCGAAGCATCTACAACACCGTGCTGCTCAAGGATGTCGTCGCTCGGCTGGGGATATCGGATGTGACCAGTCTGGAGAACGTCGCCAAGTTCCTGATGCACAACATAGGCAGCAAGGTTTCGTCGACGAAGATCGCCAACACCATGAAATCCATGGGCAAGGGCGTCGATCAGAAGACCGTTGACCGGTACATCCGGGGTCTAACCGACGCTATGCTTCTGTACGAAGCCCGGAGGTTCAACATCAAGGGGAAGCAGCTCCTTGCCACCCAGAGCAAGTACTTTGCTGTGGATATCGCTCTCCGGAATACGATGGTTCGGACAGAGGAGAGCGACATAGGTCACATACTCGAAAACATCGTGTACCTTGAGCTATTGCGCCGCGGATATGAAGTGTTCGTGGGGGAGATGGGTGATGGAGAGGTGGATTTTGTGGCCGTTTCTCCGGGCGAAACCGCTTACTATCAGGTCGCGGCAACTACCTTGGATGAGAACGTCCTTCGTCGCGAACTCGCGCCGCTCAGGAAGATACCAGACAATCACCCCAAGTTCCTGTTGACTCTTGACGAGGTCTTTGCGGAAGCCAACTACGATGGGATCCGGAAGATGAACGTGCTGGACTGGCTGCTTGAGGATAGGGAGTGATCCTCAAGCAAAGAGTTGTTTGCCGGGGCTACCGCCCTGGTTAGGATTGGGACTCGGATGGACGCGCGCGCCGGTATGTCCCTCACGTCGACCTATTCCAAGCGGCAGCCGAAGCGCACCTGGTTACGGGGTACGAGGATGGCTCGTTCAAGGCGAGTGCCAAGATCACTCGTGCCGACGAGAGGCTAGACAGCAGGGTATTCTGACACCAGCCGCACACGGTTCGTATGTGCTCGTACCGCGGCGACGAGTTTTTTGTCCAGCGTATAGCAGGTGCAGCTGTAGCTTTCTGCCAGAGCCACGTAGGTTGCGTCGTATACTGAGACTCCCGGGAGGGACGCCAGCGCCATGACCGAGCGTCCGAACCTGTCCGGCTCAGCGAACAGGATTCCGAGATCCATGAAGGCATTCCACGCAAGGACAGCCGCTTCCCGAGCCATCCGGCGTCTCTTCACTGCAAGGGAGAGCGTGTTCATGATCTCATGTTTGAGTAGCGGCGGAGCAAGGAGAGCGACACGCCTTGCTTCGAAATCCGCCATCAGCCTTTCCGAGCCAGGACAACACTCCTCGTCAGATAGGAACCAGCCAACCAAGACGCTTGCGTCAGGCACGACCAGCGCAGGGTTACTGCTCGTCACTTTCGATGTGCCCCCTGTCCACCAGTTGCTTGCGCGATTCTCGGACGATCGAGGTCACGTTGCCTTCTTGCGTCTGTGAGCGTATGTCCCGCAGGGTCTTTATGGCCTGGCTGCGCTTGTCAGCTACATCCCGGGCTCCACCGATACCTAGCGGTTTTGGCGACGGGAGGTATACCGCCTCCGAAGAGCAGTCCCTGGCTGCTGGGACGCCTCGCGGGCGCGATGAAGGAGCTTGCCCGTCTGTCAGCACCCATTCCTCCAGGTCAGCTTTGGAGAACCGCCACGTCCTACCGATCTTATGGGCCGGGATAATCCCTTGCCTGGCATAGGCCCGGACTGTGTAGGCGGATAGGTTCAGCATCTGAGCCGCCTGTTCAGGCGTTAAGAAGGTCTCGCTCACGTCTGCACCTCCCAACGGAATCATATCAGGAGGTTCAACATCGAGCCACATAAACCAACACAAAGCCATTGTGTGGCGCGGCCGCATCGTCAAAGGGCCTAGCCGACACGCTACTCGGATCCGACCGTTCGGGGGACATCGTACGCGATCCTTGTCTCATCGATGGCGGAGTATATGGCTCGCCTCAGCTCGTGGAGGTCATAGTGGTTGCGAACTCGGAAACGGAGGATCGCCAGCCCTGCGGAGTCGCAGGCCCGGTCGACGAAGTCGTCTCTTTCAGAGCGCTTAGGAAGGTCATGAGACGAGTCGTCCAGTTCTACGGCTACGAGCGGCGTGAGAGTCCTCCGGTCGCAAAGCAGGAAGTCAATGCGCTTGGCCTTCACTTTATTCCAGTACCGGAAGTAGTCCCAGCCGGCTGCGGTGACCTTGAGCACCGCCCCAAACGCGACCTGGGGACATATGTGGATGTCGTCGTGTACGACCTCTCTGAGCGCGTCCAAGAAGTGCCTTTCGGCCAAGGTCAAGAGATAGGGCTTGCACTCGTAGGGCAGTGCTGGCCTGGATGCCCTGTGTGAGGCCACTCGGGAGGACCGGGTGCCCGTCAGCGTCCTCGTTTGGCCGTCTATTTGTTCATGCTGGCGGTGGGGGCGAGTCAAGGCGGACCGGACTGAGTCAAACAACAGGCAAATGAGTTGCCGGATGAAGTACACTATGTACGCGATAGCATCCCCAAGCAGCCTTGGCGCCAGCACCAAGGCCAGTATGACACCGATTGCCCAGAGTATCTCCCACACGCCTTGATCCTCCCGGAATACCGGTGAAACTCACCCGAGCGACAGCTTCTGACGCTTGGCCCATGTATCTAAGAAGGTTCGACACTTCCTTTCCATAATACCATAATTTGGAAGCGCGTCTAGGGTTGCCGGTGTGAAAAGATCCCCGAAAGGCTCGTGGCTCTATCCCAAGAATCAGGAAAATGAGATTCAGGGAATATGGTTCCGTGACAATATCTCTGATACGATGCGGGCCAGGTGATCAAGATGGTTGGCAACGGATGTTGGGGTGAGAACTTTGGCCACGCAGGAGCGTAGAAATGTTCAAAGAAACATCATCGAGGCCGATGAGATCGCCTCCGGAGAACGAAAAGCCGCTCCGCTCTCTGATGTCTTCGGGGAACAGGTGAAAAACCTCCAACGAGCGCGAAAGGAGCTTGAAGATAAGCTCCTCGCCAATCCCACAGGCGAAGAGTGCGTCGTCCTCGGGTATGCGGACGGTGCCGAGGTTTCGCTCATGGGATGGAATGAGCGGCTCCGGACGCGAGATATCCGAGAGGTGCCTCCGCACGCCAATTCCGCCGACTCAATGCAGATCGTGCTGGAGGGCGGGATGACCATCTACTACCCTGACGATGGGGAAACCGTAGTCCTCGGAGCCGGTGACTGCCATGTTGTTCCGGGCGGCAAGATGCATTCCTGCGTATCCACGCAGAAATCCCTCGTCCTAGTCGTAGTAGGTCATGGGGCCAACGGGGGAGAGGTTGGGGTGATGACGGCCCAGTCCAAGACTTCCTCCGATTCCTACCCAGGGGGAAGGAAACCTAACAAAGATCGCCAAGAAAGCATTCCGTGAGGGGGAATGCCAGTGAAGATCTTTGCCGGACGCGCTACCAGGACTCTGGCAGAAGAAAGTTCAAGAATCCGTTTCTGAGGAAGGTATTCCCGACGGTCCAGTACGACTTTCCGAATATCCCGATGATGGTGCATCTCAACTTCCTTGCGGGTTCCCACAATCGCATACTGGATGGCCCAAAGGCGGATCGCTTGCGTTCGCGAGAGCGCTTGAGAGTCGGTACCGCAGTCTGGGAGGGCAGATAGAGTACAACTCCAGGGTCAGCAAGATACTCGTCGAGGATGACAGGGCCGTTGGCGTTCTCCTCGCGGACGGAAGCGAGCACCGGGCCGATGCCGTCATCTCGGCAGCGGATGGGCACACGACGATATTCGACATGCTTTTCGGAGCATATACCGATGATCGCATCAGGTCCTACTACAAGAGCCCTCCGGACCACTCAGAAATGTCCCTGCAGGTCTCATACGGCGTTGCCGGGGACATGACGGGCGAGCCACATTCGCTGACGTACTTCCTGAAGAGCCCCGTCCGTCTTATGGACCGCGAGGTCGACCGGCTGAACGTGGAGGTCTTCAACTTCGACCCAACACTTGCTCCCCCGGGCAAGACCGTCGTCAAGGTGATGTTCGGTTCGAGGTACAGCTATCGGAGGGAGTTTGCCCAGGACAGACGGCGCTACGAAGACGAGAAGGCGCGTATTGCAGGGTCCGTCATTGGCCTTCTCGAGGAGCGCTTCGCCGGCATCTCCGCCCAGGTAGAGATGACCGACGTGGCGACATCCCTCACAACAGAACGCTACACCGGCAACTGGCAGGGGCTTCAGGCTTGGATGCCGCCGGGAGCCGGGCTTACCGCGATGACCCAAGGTTTCACGAGGACGCTACCCGGCCTTCGGAACTTCCACATGGCCGGTCACTGGGCGGAGGCGATGGTCGGCTTGTCGACCGCCGCCATATCCGGCAGGAAGGCGATCGAGAGGATGTGTGAGGAGGACGGGAAGAAGTTCAGGACCGTTTTGGACTAGGTGTACCGTACGGCGTCCCGGACTCAGCCCAGACGGCTGCCACTTTCTGGGACATCCGGACGCGTGACACATGCCGCGGTGGCTCCCTGGCCTGACAAGATCTTCAAGGAGGAGATAAGGAGCCAGTGCTATAATGCCTTTGGACTAGATGTACTTCTTGTTATGACTCGCGAGGTGATTTGTTGAAGGAGAAGGTCTCTGACGAGTCGGGCGCTGAAGCCCCTCGAGCATCGCCGGATTCGGACGACCGTCGCCGGAAAGTAAACTTCCTGTTGGCCGACGACCCAAAAGCGCTCGAACAGGCGGCCAGAGACCTGGCCGATCTCGCGAGTTTTGCGTACGCGTCCAGCGACGACGGAAGGAACCCCGGGAAGATGGTGGACGCTGTCAAGATGCTGGTCATCCTCCAGGAAGAGGAGCTTAACGCGGGAGGCGGGGTTAGCGGCTACATCGGGCTTGAAAACCGGTTCGTCGAGCGATGGGGGGCCGCCGCGCAATGCGACCCGCTGGGTTTTCTCAACACCGCCCACAGGCTGAGCCTGATCAATCGTGACTTGTCGGTGACTCTAACCACCAAAGGAAGCAGGCTCCTGGGCGCCCTTCAGCGCCTTCTCAGTGACTGGTACGTGTTCCACACCAAGAGCGACATAGAACAGTTGCTCTTTCAAAGCGAGCGCGAAGTCGAGCTCATGGAGGCCTACGAGGCAAAGGGCTACGATACCCGCGCTCTAGGGCGCGCGTTGAGTTTCCTGGAGAAAGCCTATAAGGACATATCAGCTAGGACCCATGAGATGATTTCCTCTGGGATAGCCATAGACCAAGTCCGAACAATGCTGGAGCGCTACGACTTCCTCCTCGCCGCTATCACCAGACAGAGGGACGAGGGTTTTGAGCACTCACTCCCGGTGCTCGATAGGGTAGAGAAGGCCAAGGCCGCGGCTTTGGAAGTGGCGTTTGACACTATGACGGGTGTTTTGTCCCATTCTACCGGCAAAGCGCTCTCCGAGATGAACCCCATCAACAAGGGCCGGTTTTACGTTTGGCTGCGCGAAGCGTTCGGATCCGGCCGTCTCCTGGAGTTGGCCGCCGAAACCGGTGATGTCAGTTTGCCGGTATACCTTGCCGGTTACCCCTCCTATGACCAGCTCAACGAGTTTATTGGGGAGTTCTTGGGACGCTCCGTGGGAGCTCCCGCTCAACCGGAAGACTACGGCGAGCTCACCTTCTCGGAGGAGGGCGACTTCGATGAGTACGAGGGTGAGTTTGATGAGGATCTCCTCAAGTATGTGGACTTGGTCCTTGCTAAGCTCGGCCCGGATGAGGACGTAAAGGAGTCCTCCATATTGCGAGAGAGTGGTGAGTGGAGCGACCTGCTCATGACCGCGGCGGCAGTAGGGGAGTCTGTCACCAAAGGGCTTGCAGGCGGGAAATACCTGGACGAAAAGTATGAGGACGAGAGGTTTATGATGAACGGCGACGTTTTGCTTTCACGGAGACCTTCGGCGGCCGCCGGCCGGGAATGCACGCGGGACGAGGCAGGCAGGGCGGCGGACAAAGATGAGGATGTATAACCCAAGATACGACCTTGCTGTAAGAGCGGTCTTGTGCGGAACCAGTACCGGCAAGCCCCTCACCGTTTCGACCGTGCGCCGCCTCATCGGAGATGACGATCTGGCAGGGTTTATGGCCTACGTCTCCCAGTCTCCGGTGGGCAAGTACTTCAAGATCCTTACCGATGGTAAGTATGTCATGCTTGGAGTGTCGTCGCGATCGCTTCTGGCCGGTGATTCACCCTTGTCCAATCAGGCTCTCGCCGTTTTCTTGTACATCCTTAAGAGATACCAGGATACGTCGATGCCCGTGCCCCAGATGCTGATCATCGAGCACTTCGTCTCTGCCGAACGGAGCGCCGCTAGGAGCGTAGTGCGCGCCATAGACGACCTCAAGAGAGTCTCCTGGATTGATGAGTCGACAGTTGGAGGGACCGCTGGTCAGAAGCAGGGGTACGCTTACACGCCTACCGCGGCGGGTGTCCGGTCTCTCGGCTCGAAGTTCTTGGGCAGAGTAGTCTCTGAATCCCAGGGACGGGATTTCAAGCCTCGCGATGTGTCGGCGTTCTTCCAGACATCGCTTTCCGTCTCCAAGCCCGAGCAGGAGCAGCTGACGTTGTTCGACGCTTCGACCGCTGAGCCCAAGTACGAAAGGGTTATCAGGAAGATCATCACGAAGACGGCGTCTGGGCGACCTATGACTGTAAAGGCACTACTCAGAGATGTAGGTGAAGAGAGTCTTGAGGGCCTGAAGAGACACTGGATCTCCGCTGGATTGGACGGCTACCTGCGTCTCGCAGTGTACAACGACCGCGTGATGGTAGTGGTAGACGCCGAGAGGGTATACCGGGCCGGGTCCGCGCCCTTAACGGCCGCTGCCGTCGCGGTGGCCGCCTACGCTTGGCGCCTCGAGAAACAAGGTAGCCGTTGGGTAAGTCGCGCCCAGCTTCTGCCTCTGTTTGCACGAAGGGCCAAGGAGCCGGGTAAGAGCCTTGCGCGCACGCTAACAGTTCTCCTAAGGAAGGGCTGGATGGAGCGCAGGCCCGGCAGAGACGCCTATAGGATAACGGCAGTAGGTAAGGCTTGCGTTGGGCTGGCGCTGGACCTCAAGCTGGACGATAACGTTCTGTCGATGCTCGAGGAATTGGCTGCGACTTGGTTTGAGCCGGCCCTCTCGGCAACCGGCGACACTGCTTTTGAAGAGCTCGACGAAGACACGGGAGATGAGACCGATGATCCCTCTTGAACTAAAGCTGTCGGGAGTAAGGGCGTTCGGAAATCATGTCGTTAACCTCGGCGGCCCCGAGGTGCGTGAAGTGGTCATGTTCGGGCCGAACGGTTCCGGAAAGAGCACTATCGCCCGGATGATTCAAGCCCTTGTTGGCGATGCCCCCGATGACCTTCAACGCAGTTTCCTGGACGAGAGGGATTCGCGGGTCAACAAGCGGGCTTCGGTGGAGATGACCGTGCTAAACCGAAAAGATGACGAATTGTGGAACCCCGATTGGCCTGAGATAGTCACTTTAGGGCTAGAGTTCGGCTACGAGAACAACAGGGCTTTTTCCAGATATTACACAAACATGGACCGAAGACGTCAGACCTACCGGACTCATGAAGAGTACGCGGCGATGTTCCGGCGTCATCCCTACAACATCAAGCCGGACGACCGGTTTATGTTCATCCATCAGGGCGAAAGCGCCGCTCTCGTTCAAATGAGACCCAGGCAGCGCTATGAGACTATGAAGCAGTTCCTCGGGTTGGAGGAACTCGAGAAACGCTGGCAGGATACTCTGGACGCCAAGGAACGGACAGGCAAGGAACTCGCCGAAGCTGCTTCCCAGCACGGCATACTCGAAGAAGGGCTGAAGCGCAAGGAGATCGCCGCCAACAGGCTTCGCGAATACCGGCGCTTGTCGGAAGAACTGAAGACAACCACGCAGGCCCTGGCTCAGGACAACCTATTGCGATTGGCAGATCGGCTGCGGCGAGCGGGGCAAGAAGAGGCCAGGCTGGCAGCCTCTTTGCTGGAGGAGAAAAAGAAGCGTGAGTCTTTGGAGAGCGAACTCCTAAGCGCCAAGGAGGAGACGGCGCGGCGCGTCCGAGAGAGCGCTTCGTTATCAGCGCTCAGCGCCCAGGCCAGGGAGCGGCAGGCGAAGGCGAACCAAGAGCGCGCGGCAGCCCACAGGTTGGTGGAAGAAATGGAAGCAGCCATAGGCTCACTTGAGAGAATCGCTTCCGAAGGCCTTACAGAGGAGCATTTGGAGCGTAAGGCCAAAGAGATCCGCGAGGAGATCCTGGCGCTGGAGACACGGATCAACGAGGGCGAGAAAAACAGAGGGGCTCTCAGCAGGTCTCTCGATGAGGAGCGTACGCGTCTGGCTGGTGCCCGTCAGAACGTCCGACGGATGGAATCGGAGCTGGCTTCTGCCGGGGAGTTCTTGCGGAAAAACGAGTCGTCTGTCGAGCTTGAGGCCAAGCTTGATGCGGTTCGCGCGGACCTAGCGGCCCAGAGAGAAGCTGCCTATGCGGCCGAGATGCGGCTTCAAGAGTGCGGGCGGGTTCTCCGGGCTCTTGAGGCCAACGAAACCGCAATGCCTGCGGAAGCTATTGCCGCCAGAGATGAGTATCTAGCGCAATGTGTAGATGCGGTCATCCTGGGAGATGCGGTAGCGCCCCGCGCGGGCCTGTCTCGCGACGAATTGATGGCCGTCGAAGGAGCCCTGGGAGACCTTAGATGGGCGGTCCTTCTGGGCGACGGGCGGGTTCTAGTGGATTACCGGGAATACACCATATCGCGGACCGGCTTCTTGCCGGTGGAAGCCGTCGGGGTCGAAAGCGTAGGGTCGGAAAGCACCGGGGTGGGATGTGGCAGCGCGGAAGGAGCGGGTCGCCGGAAAATCACAGCGACTTGCGCGTCAGCGCTGGTCCAATCGGGAGACTTGCCGCCGTCCCTCTCTACCTTGCTTCAGGAAGTCCTTAGAGCGGTGGTATTCGCCGGTGACCATGAATCGGCCTGCGCCCTTGGTAGATCAGGTTTTGTGGCATACACGCCCGACGGTTACCGTTACGACCGGTACGGCCGAAGGTACTCGGTTCCCGACCGGCTGTGCGTAGGCAGGACTGCTTACGAAATAGCTCTCAAGGAGGCCCGGAAAGCGCTGGAACGCGCCCGGGAGGAGAGCGAAGGGACTGCTCGTGCCCGGGCTCGAGCGGAAGAGGCAGTTACCCGGCTGGAAGAAACCTTGCGGCAGGTTAGGGAGGCCGAGCGAAGAGTCGAGTCACTAAGAGACGCTCTTCCAGGGGCCCGGGAGCAGGAAAGCAGGTTGGAAAAGGAATGTGAGAGGCTTCAATCGAGCCTGGAAAAGCTGCTCGCGGAGCTGACCGAGCTTAAGGTACACCTCGGGCTCAGGCGGAATGACATCCGCGAGGTAGAGGCCAAGATCGCGCGGGTTAGGAAGCTTAGCGAGCTACCCCGCATGCGCCAGGAACTGGCGGAGGCGCGGAATCGCGAGGCAGAGGCCCGGAAAGGCGCAGAGGGGGCGCTGGAGGAGGCCCGAAGGCATGAGGCTGCGAAGGAGGCCGCCGATCAACGCGTTTCCACCCTGAGGTTTGATATTGAGCGTTACGAGGAAAGACTCCAGGATCTGATCCCCCGCATCAACGACATAGAGACCAGGCTGGCGGAGAAGAGACAGGAGCTGCGTGAGGCCCAGGCGTCCACATCGTTTGTCGCCGACGAGTGGAGGACGGCTATGGACAAGGCGGAACTCGGCGACGAGGAGGTGCTTTCTATTGGCCGCGAGATGCTGGACACTTCCACCTTAGCGTCAGAAGGGCAGAGGATATCCTGGATATCGAAGATATCCGAGATTCGCCCCACAGTAGATGCCTTGAAGGACGAGGTAATCGATACGGCGGAAGAGGATTACCTACTGGCCGAGGCGGAGTTTGAAAGAGCCGAGGAGGAACTTCGGCGCGTTGAGGAGGCTTTCAGAGAGGCGTCAAGCAGGGAAGCGGCTGCTCAGGAGAACTTCAAGAAGGTGATGCAGGAGACTTTCGGCCGGGTGTCATCTCGATTTCAAGGGTACTTGGCAAGGTTTGGATGGACGGGATACCTGAGCGTCGAGCCCGTTCAGGGTACCCAGTTCGACCTCCAGATCTACCTGTCAGTGTACGAGGGCACCGAGCCCCGTCCTCTCATGCGCAACCGCTCCGGCGGTGAGACCAGCGCCGTCGCCGCGCTCCTCACTTTGGCTATGGTGAAAGAGTACCGGCGACCTTTCTACATATTCGATGAAATAGACCAATCCCTGGACCCGGCCAACGTCTTGAAACTGGGCTCCATACTCAGGCAGGAACTTGGGCGCAAGTACATCGTAATCTCGCACCGCCTGAACAGGTCACACCTCGAGCAGGGGCAATTCGGCATCGGCGTCTACCGCTCACAGAGCGAGGGTTCGCGCACAAGGGTCTACCAAAGGAAGGATGCGGCCGGAGATGGATCGACGACAACCTGAAACGGATGTTTTCCGTACGCCTGTTTCCGATTTGTCACCCTCAGGTACACTTCGCAAACAATCGTCGCCTGAAGTGGATTTCACTGATACGCTGGTTTCCGAGGGAGTCGCGATAACCACATATTACCGGCGGGGGCGACGCGGCGCCCGCCCGTACCGGAGGATTAGCAGGCGCCCGGATGGCGCTCGTTGCGAGCATGGAGCTTGCCGTGGTTCAGAACCCACAGACGAAGCCATCTTGAAAGCGGCTCCACCTGCGGCGACAGGGCATGGCGTTTGCCGTGGTTCAGAGGCCCCAGCAGGTGACGGTGGCTGGACAGAAACGGCCATGGTTGCGCTCAAGATCTTGAACGATGTACGGGCGAGGGGCGGACGCCGTACCTCTGAAACCTCGTTCCGGAGCCGGCTGGCCCGGCGTTCCCAAGGAATCCCACCTCTGGAGGTAGTGGACCTTCTGGTGAGGCAAGGAGTTGTTGAGCGCGACGAGCGATTGGATGCTCAGGGAAATCCCAACGCTTCGTACCTCGTTCTTACAGGTGCAGGTGAGAAGGTGCTCGACCAAGCCTTCGGCAGAGTTGAGCGTGCCCCTCTTCGCTGGCTCTCGTCGCGGCTTCGCGCCCTGCAGACAAGGTGCAGGCGCGATGAGATCGCCCGTTTTCTAGAAAGGCAACTGGCCATGGCCAACTCCGGTGGCCCGGTGTCCATGGTGACCGGTGAAGATGAATCTATGGAGTTCATCTCTCGCATGGCAAGCCCCACCTATGTTGAGGTTCTGGAGTTTTTTGGGTACCTCGGGTCTCTCCCGCCCGGTGAGACCGTCGATTTCAAGGAGATATCGGGCGCGCTCAACAGAGGCCGGCGAGACTCGGTCAAGATGCTTGAGGGGCTTCGAACCACCATATCCAAGGTGGCCGAATGGGAGATTGGAGCCTCCCTGGAGTCGATGGGTGTCCGTGGGGCGCGGCTTCTTTACTGGATTCCGTTTTCCGGCGATCTTCGCCCGGATGGCCATAGGATCTGGGGTTTGGCCCCGTCGGTTTCCACGAAGGATGTGGGTATGGCGCGGGTCTTTCTCTCAGAAGCTCGCGTCATCGCCTTGGTCGAGAACCGGGCGGCGCTGGAGCATTTGATTGATTGTGGTCTTACCCGGAGAGGTTGGCTGGGCGTGTGTACAGAGGGTATGCCCAAACACGGTCTGTTTGAAATGCTGTCGAAACTCGATGGAGTGGAACGAACGGATCGCGTCTGGTTGATCTGGACCGATTGGGATCTCGGCGGCCTGCGTATTACGGAGAAGATTTTCGTCCGGCTGCGAAGCCCGGCTCCCTCGCTCAAGATAATCGTGGTACCCCATCCAGGCGTTTTGGGTCGAAAGATCGATGTGCCACAGAGATTTCAGACTCACACGGAGCCTGCGCTCCGCAAGGTCGCCACAGCCATATCAATCCACGGAGCTGTATATCAGGAGGAGGCCTTCTCGTTGTTTGGGCCGGCCGAACTGGAAAGGCTGGCCGAGCTCGCTCTATCGAAGACCCCCGGAGACGCTGTGCGGACTCCCGCGCCACCCTAGCGCGCCCAAATCCTGGATGATTGGACCATCTAGCCGAGAAGGCGGCCGCTTCAGGCCGCGGATAACGCTCTCCAACTGCCGAGACGTAATGAGCGCCACGTTGGTTGGCGCATTTGGCGATGCGCCGTGGCACACATGGCTCCGGACCGCGGCCGGCGGCTCTACGGCCTACGGGGTAAGTTTGTTCCCGCACTCGCCGCAGAACTTGGCGCCGGACGGGACCTTGGCTCCGCAAGAAGTGCAGAAAGCTTCCTGGGCCAGTTTCCTGCCGCACTGGGGGCAGAACTTGGGTTTACCCTCAAGAGGAGTCCCGCAGTCCGGGCAGGCGGCCTGTATGCCTTCCCTCCAGCTTTTTTCCTTGAGGTGCTCCCGGTCTTCTTCCGCCATCTTCGAGTGAGCCCAGATCTCCTCCACCGTGCGGCTCGCCTGAGCCGCAGCCATCTCTACTCCGATATCGGGCGCACAGTTCTTACAGAGGCCCTTTGTTTTGTTCCAGCACTTATCGCGGCATACCCACGACTGGCACCTGGGACACTGGATGAAGTCTGGTTTGAGCTCTTCCATTGCTTCTACGAAAGCCGTATCGTGGGCCTTTTCCCAGGTAGCAGAGCGTGCCCGCTCTGCAAGGCCTGCCGTCCGGGCCAGGACACCGCCGAGGATGCTCCCTGCCGCGTCCAGCGCTCCCGACACCGAACCCAAAGCGAAAGGTTTGAAGCGAGTGCGGTAACCCGTACCGCACCGGTCGCACTGGAACTCGAACTGGAACCCCTTACCTGTGCTCAAGTCGCTGTAATTTCGCGTAAAGCTTATCTTCTGCGCCATGTCTTCGCCCTCTTTCAGCCGTCTACGAACTGCCTTTACCACCTGGTTCGACTGGCGTGGACCGGCATCAACAGGTCTGTGTGGACCACGCCAGTTACGTTTTCTGCCTGAACCCAAGTATTCAAGTGTACTCGGGTCGCAAAAGGCATCGCCGATTTCAGCGTTCTACCCGTATCGCCTTGACTAGTTGACCTCGCATATACACGTTTGGTGCATCGCTCAGGAACCCTGTCACTGTCACCTGAACGCTGCCGGAGGAGGCCGCCGGGGCAGCCTCCTCAAGGCAG
>DGDN01000086.1 GCA_002385465.1 Candidatus Fermentithermobacillaceae bacterium UBA3951 | reverse complement strand
GACTCCCAAACGCACGCATGATAAGGCTCTGTATTTCACCGGAAAGGAGATGAGCTGCGATGAAGAGTGTTAGGCTTAGGATATACCTGTTTTCCGCAGTTTTCATGGTGCTGTCTGTCTCGGCATGCGCCTCGACCGGTAGAGGCTCTCAAAAAACTCTGACTCACCGAGTGCCCGAAGAGATAGTCCACCACTTCCTCTCCCACCCTCAGTTCTCGACTGTCAAGACCGAACCCTCGGATCTGGAATGGCTGGTGTACTCAGAGGAAGAGGACCGGACGGTCGTCGGCGCGACGTTTAAGGCCAAAGACCGGTCGGGAAACCACAAAGACTGGTACTATCTCACGGCCTTCGAGCCCGGAACCAAGGGAGAAGCTCCGAAGGAACTCTACGGAGCTTTGGCCAGTATTGACGATCCTGATTTCGACGCGAGCAGTTTCTCGGTGAGAGAGGTAGATATGCCTTCAGGCGAAAAGAAGCTGCTCCTTATCGCAACGGGAATCGCGGGAGACCCGGAAGTCCAGAAGGTGGTCCTGGAGACCAGCGAAGGTCGGACTCTGGAAGCAACGATGTACGAACGGTTCTACCTGGTGGCGGAAGAAGCGGTAGGCCAGAACGAGAAAGTGACCAAGACCATCGGCTACTCCGCCGATGGGACCCAACTATATCAGGACCCGCCGTTCGTCGTCGTAGAAGGGCTGCCACCCGTGACGAGCCCCAGCGACATCCCCGAATACGTTATTAGGCACTTCTACGACAGGCAGGCATTTGCGACCGACGTTGAATGGCGGCTCTGCATTGAAAAGGATGGAGAGGTGACCGTCGGAGCCACCTATACGGGGGTCAGCAAGACTGGTCCCGTCGAGTGTTTCTTTTTCGCGATATATACCACTACTGGTAAACCACTCAGAGGTACCTACAGAAAGATCGACGGTCCCGGACTCACAATGGCTCTAGATGCGTTCGGCCTAGATTATGATAGGATGGACCCTCCATGGATCGGCTACGTTTCGGACGAAAGAGTCGCTAAGGTGGTCTGCGAGACGAATAAAGGTCGATCTGTGGAAGCAAGCATGCATGGCCCCTTCTGGATAGCCACTATCGATGGCCCGGCTGGAGAGGAGCGTGTCACCGATTTCGTGGCGTATGACGCGGAAGGAGTCGAGCTGTATCGGGTGAAGCGGTAGTCCTGTTTTCTGTCCCTGTACCGAACGTTCGCGATGAGAGTTTGAGCTCACAGAGCCTTCGATAGAGCCCACCAGCATCTGCAATGAGTTCATCGTGGGTACCTGACTGAACTATCCTTCCAGAGTCAAGAACCATTATTGCCGCTGCCAGCCACTCCAGAAGTGATTCTTCCATGGAGTCAGGCCAGGAGCCGGGGTACGTCCTAAAGAAATGGCCGATTTTCTGACGGTAGTCCTTGAGAGTGGCATCCCTCAGTCCCTCGGCCGCGCGATACCGCAGGTACATCTCCATGGCATCTTCCCAGGACATCCGCCTGGAACGAAGTTGAAGGACTTGTCTTCTTGCCAACCCTATTGGCCTCCTTTTCTTAGGTGCCAAAAGGCTTGGCTGGTTTGCGGACGGGCTCGCATGATACGGCTGGTTAGTCGATCCGAAGGATTTATTCCAGTCGCGTAATATGCCTGCTAAAATAATATGGTCGGGGCGACTGGATTTGAACCAGCGACCTCATGGTCCCGAACCATGAGGAGGGCCCAAATCCTTATCTGCCCAAGAGCAGCCTCTCTCGTTCCTGGGCCAAACCGGTTATCCTCGCCTGGAGCGACCGTTCTCTCGCGTCGAGCGACGCAATAAGTGATTTCACCCTGGCAAGCTGTTCCTGGGTCCGGTCCAGGCTCGCGTTGATCTTGGACTGCACCATCCAGTCGACAAACAGCCCGTCGAAGAAGTAGTCGGCGAACCGTTCAAACCCGCCGATGCTCACGTCCTCGGTGAATCTGCCGATATCGGCAAGCTCCCTCCGGAACCTTCGCATCAGAGCCTGGACCTCGTGTACCTGTTCCTGGGCCTTGTCAAGGTGCGAGTGCTTAGCCGCCGTGGCCAGCAATCCTCCCCCTATCATGTCCCAGACGCCCCAGCCCTGGGCGCTTTCCAGTGAACGGACAACCTCTTCGAGGCCCGCTATGACCTTTCGCCCGGCCTCCAGCGCCTCCAAAGTCTCTTTTCTCTCGGCCTGAAGCCTGCCAGCCTGTTCGTCCAGTTCAAGGAGGGCTTCTGCCTGCGGCCCGCCTCCTTCTCTCAACAACCGTTCTTTCGCTTGCATGAGCTTCCTTAAGTCTTCCTCGGGATGACCTGCTTTGGCCAGATCGGAAGACAAGGCCTCAATGTCTGCTTGAAGGGCTCTTACAGAGGCTACCGCTTCGTCACGCCTGAGCTTGGCGGCCAAGAGCTCTTGCCTCTCCTTATCGACCCTCGCACGCTTGTCGCCGAGGACCGTGTAGAACAGGTTGGCTAAACTGAGCCCTTCAAATCGGGCGACGTCCTTCTCCTCGCGGTCCATGATCGCTTGCAGATCTGAAAGCCTCTTTCTTTCCGCATCCAGCTCTTGGCGGCAACGTTCAAGCCTGCGGTTAATGCTTTTCTTTACTTCGACCGCAAGAACGGTCTCTTCCATCATGCTGTCGATCTCGGCCAGCGACTTAGGCTCGGATCTTCCGGTATCCCTCAAGGCATCTCCTCCCCCAGATATCTCATACTCCTCCGACTGCCGTGACCGGAAGGAGGTTCCTCTAGATCCGGAGGCATCCGGCTCGATCGCGCCGGATGCCACTCTACCGCTTTGAGCCGCGGGCTATAGGACGGCTTGAGCAATGGCTCTCGCCTGCCGGAGGGTCCAGACCACCTTGTGCGAGATGTGAGGCTCTTTCAGAGAGCCGCAATCTCGCCCGTATCTACGGTACACATGTCAAAAAAACGCCCCCGCCTACTTCCCCCAACGGGTGTAATAGGGGACCGGGGCAGGCACTTCGACCCGTCCGTCCTTCACCACCAGCTTGACATTGCGGAGAGCCTTTATGTCCTGGAGTGGATCTCCTTCGACGGCGATGAAGTCGGCGATCTTGCCTTTCTCGATGGTGCCCAAGTCGTCTGCTTTTCCCAGAGCTTCGGCCGCTACTCTGGTCGCAGCGCAGATGGTGTTCATCTCCCCGTACCCGTACTCTACGAAAAACTCGATCTCTTCGTGATACGGCGAGAACTCGACGTCAGGGACAACCAGGTCGGTACCCACGGCCATCTTGATCCCTGCGGCAGCAGCCTTCCGGAACTGGCTCTCCAGCATGTCTCCGGTCCGGATCCACCAGTCCGCGTGTTTGGCCAAAAACTCCCTTCTGAAGTCACCCGCGCCTTCGGGGTCTTCTTTGGCTTTCCGGGCGAGCTTCGCCATGGTGTGATAGGCGATCATCGTAGGGATGAGGTAGACCCCGCGCTCAGCCATCATCTCCCGCACCTCGTCGGTAAGATGTGTGCCGTGCTCGATGGTGTCCACTCCCGCCAAGACCGCCATCTTGCAGGACGGCATGATGGCCGCGTGGCAGGCGACCCAGTAACCTCTCCGGTGGGCCTCGTCGACGCCGGCGTCCAGCTCTTCCTGGCGGTATTCAGGGTGCTCCGATCTGTGGCTCGTCAAGATTTTGATAAGGTTGGCTCCGGCCTTTATCTGCTCCCGGACAGCTTTCCTGACCTCCTCGGGGCCATCGGCCTCGCGGCAGGACTTGTACCCGTCCGAGCCGTGTCCACCCGTCATAGAGATGCCTTTGGCAGAAGTGAAAATGCGCGAGCCGGGGACATATCCCAGTTCAACCGCTCGCCTCATTTTGAGACCTACCCCGCTCGCCAAGTCCCTCACGGTGGTTATGCCCTTCTCAAGCGTCGAGCGGATGTTCCTGGCCGCGAGACACGCCGCCATGGCATCCCCCGTCTCGTCCTCGTACTCGGCGCGGTTCGGGTGGCTGTACCAGTAATCCACATGGACATGCATGTCTATGAGCCCCGGGAGGACCGTGTAGCCGCCGAGATCCACCACCTTGATGTCGGGGCGTTCGTCGCTCAGTTTGGCAATGAACTCGGTGGCCCCGTCGCCAGGTCCCAACACCCCGGCTATGCGGCCCGAATCCACCAATACGGCCGCGTTCTTGACGGGAGGGCCTCCTTTGCCATCGATCAAAGTCCCGCAGCGATATAGCTCCGCCATGGACACAACCTCCTCAGCCCACTTTTCAGTGCCGCGTCTTCTGTGTGGTTTCTTATAAGTCACGTTTCGTGACGACACATCTTCTCTTCCCTCTCCGCCGCGCGGCACCTTCTCGTCACCGTCTTTCGCCTCACCCAATCACCGCGTTGTACCCGATGGGATCAAGGCCCCTTTGTCATACCCCCGCGATCCTTAGCCAGTCCTGCAGGAGGAACTGGAGCCTCCCGAGGAGCAGCGAGATCCGGCTCATCACCGTGGAGGCGAAAGTGGCTCCGAAGGAGACCAGGAGGAAAGCCTTCCCGAGGGTCGTCATACCCTTCATGGGAGCGCTCCTGATTGGAACGGTGAAGTAGAAATAGACGACCACCGATATCACGCCCACCACGAATACCACGTTGTTCAGCTTGTTGAGGGCAAGGAATGAGGCAGTGATCTGGCTGATGAAGACTCCGGGGTTCCGCGTGAGGATGTAGGCGGCGCCCACGCCGACCCAGAAGCCCATGGGTATCCTGGAAACCCAGGCGATGGACCTCACAAACCTCGTGTACATGAGGAGCCCAATGAGGATTGGAATAAGCTGCAGGTACTTGCCCTGCTGTATTATGTCGACCGCTACAACCGGCCTTATGTAGTTGTGGTATGTGAGGACGATGCCGTTGGCGGCAGTTATGCCGATCATCACAGTCTCGGCAAACCGGAAGACCTTGTTGTCTTTATAGAGAACCAAAGTATAGATGGCTATGGTGAAAAATGCCGACAGCCACGTCTGTAGCGTTGCGCTCATTACGAGCCACCCCCAATGGGCGCTCCCGCCCTCTTTTTTCTATCCATCATGTGACCGATGTTGCCAAGGGCTATGAGGACGATTACCAAGATGTGGGCAGCAGACTGAGCGTCCATCCCCATCATCGCGGGTCCAGGATTCCTCGTAAGGAACTCGTACTCGGCGGCGCCGCGGAGACCCGCCAGCATTCCCTTGTACTCTCCGGACGAGTAGAAGGGCATCTCAGTCGGGGCCTGGATCGCAGTGGTCCCTATTGCCATGGGGAGCCCGTACGCGATGGATACCATTTTCAAGTAGTTCTGCGCAGGGCTCGGCACAACGGCCATCATGTCTATGAGTAGGTCAGCATCCCTAAGGGAGCTAAACCCTTGCATGATGGGCAGGTCTTGGAG
Organism: Candidatus Fermentithermobacillaceae bacterium UBA3951; assembly: GCA_002385465.1. Classification (GTDB taxonomy): domain Bacteria; phylum Bacillota; class Sulfobacillia; order Fermentithermobacillales; family Fermentithermobacillaceae; genus UBA3951. Next base: position 4,834 of record DGDN01000086.1, on the reverse strand, counting down.
CGGCGTGCCTTGCATGTCCACGTAGGCTGCGCCCTCCCAGAAGTTGTCCACCATCTTCTTCATGGTGACTTCGCCTCCGGGTTTGTACCCCAGGTTCACCCAGTCAACTCCGTAGGTCTTGCCCATCTCATTTCCGACCGCGCGGGTGATGGGTTCGGTAACGTTGGCCCCTTCGTCAACGTTGGACCACATGATGATCTTCAGATTCCTCGCAAACGCCTGGCGGAACAGGGTAACAACCTGCGGGTTCAGCTCGACTATGCAATCGCTCCGGTAGTCGATGGCCAAGGCGATGGTGCCGCCTTCGGGCACCGCCTCTACGGTCTTCCAGAAATCCTCGGTAGTAGAACCGACCCTGATAGGGAGCCCCCAGGGCTTTATGATGGGCAGCGCCACCACAAGGATAAGCACAACGTAGTAGTATCGGCGGTCAAGACTGGACAGCTTCTCCCAGATACTCATGTCTAAACCCCCTATTCGCCGGCGGCCGTGTAAGGCCGGTCAATGCCCAAGAACACCCTTATGGCCGTTATGAAAGAGCCGATGGTTGCCCCAAATATCACGGCTCGCATAGCCGCTGTGTTGGCGATATCCATAATCCACTTGGTCGCCGTACCGAAGCCGGGGTAGATGACTTCGCCGATGGGCGCATTACCGAGTAGCACGATTATGCCCGATACGAGCAATATTGCGGCATCGCGCGTCTTGGCCCGGAAGGCCCGGTATGCAGCCGATACGATGTAGAAGGAGAGCACCGAGTAGAAGGTCGCGCCCAGGGGCACGGCGGTCGAGTCAAATATCCACGCGTACAAGGGATGGGTAGGGCCGGCCACTATGCCCAGGACCAGGTAGGCGAACGTGATGAAAAGGAGCACGTATGAGAGGTCCCAGTCTCTCCCCCGGCGCTTTATGTTCCTCGCGTGGACCGTCGTTAGGTTGACTAGTCCGATACAGCACACGACCGCTCCCGACAGGATAAACCACTTGTCGATCTCTTCTACCAATGCGGGCGCAAGGTCGAAGAAGACGCAGACGGTGATTGTCAGGGCTGAAACGAAGGTCAGTATGAATGGCAGAGTCTTTTTCACCGTTCTCACTCCTCTACCACTGATTAAGGAAGTTCCTCAACCCGTCCGCCTTGCCCGCCGTCTGGAGCAGAACGCCCAGCACCACAAGGCCCGTCACGAGGAACTTAGCCCAGTCCTCTGCCACAATGGTGGCGACGCGGACCGGGTCTTTGGTGAGATAGGCGGCAGCAGCGTAGATCTCTTCTCCGATCAGAGCGTAGTCGCAAGCGGCGACGAAGAAGGGGATCTGGGTGGTGGCGGCAGTTCCTCCCACCTGAATGGCGCCCGCCTGGTTCGCCGCCTCGGCGTACATTAGCGCGTCAAATGCGAAGGTCCCGATCATAATGTTGGTGGCCACTTTCTCCTTGAACATGAGGCCGATGATGGCTATTGCATATCCGAAGTAGTGGTCGGAAAACCAGCGGACGTCCTCTGCCCTGAACCTCTCGGCCTTGCCTTCAGAAACGTAAGCCTGCCTTACGACTTCTTCGATTACCGGGTAAACCGACGACATCGGCACACACACAATGAGCCTCGTGTCATAGCGCGCAGTCACCTTCGCCACTTCCGATAGGACCGCCATTGAAGCCAAGAGCTGCGGGTCGGAGAAACCTCCACTTCCGGGCAGGTAGAAAACCGGCCTGTCCATCTCGGTAGCCCTGCCTATACCCTCTTCGATCGCGTCAAGTCCGGGGATCTTTCTGATCTGCCACTTGGCCAGACCTTTCTTGGTCCTCTCAAGGGCATAACCTACGGCTACCATCAAGAAAGCAATCAGCAGGAAGTCGACGCCCATACCGTCTGCGAACACTTCGTTCACCTCCATTTGGGGGTGGGTACCAATTAACAGGGCTCCCTATTCTAGCCATAAGCTTGAATCCCTTCCATTTTTAATGAAAATTCTCTTCCAGAAGCAGGTAACCCCGGAAGGACTGTCGTATTGGCTTGGGGTAGCGTTGGCGTTCTTTGTTCGCTTCTTTCCGGCTGTGGTGCCGGACGTCTTATGTCCGGCGCTTTTTCCAAATCTCATGGAGGAGGCATCCAGCGTGACTCACAGAGAACTGACCAGGTTGTACAGAAGGTTTGATATGGAGTGCGCTTCTCTGTCCGACAGGATGCGGAGCTCGCGCGACTACGAACCCGTGCTCTTCATCCCTACCCGGGCGGCGCGCGACGAGGTCGAGAGAGCTCTACAGTCGCTGCTTGATCGTTCGCTCACCCTCCCTGCTCCGGACCCGGTTTTCTCGATCCTAAAGGCTCACTTCGAGGAGTACCTCCGCGGCCAGATATCGAGTCTGAACTCGCGGTTCTCCCAACCGAGCCAGTTCATCGACGGGCTTACCCGGTTCATAGGCTTCACGGGGCGAAAAGACTCCCGGTTCGCCGAGGAAAGAGCATATATCCTCGAGCGCAGGCTTGCCCAAGCGGACGAACTCTGGAACGCCGTAAGGCTGCTTCTTCCCACACTAGACGCGGACAAAATCCGAGGCCTGTCGAGGTCCTGCGAGACGCTCACCATGATAGCGGACCTGAACGCAGGCCGCGTTGAGACCGACTACGCCGGACTGCCCGACCCGGCTCTGGCGACGCTCACTGGAGCCCTGAAGGACCTTGCCCAAAAAGCGACGGCATGGGCAAGAGAGTGCGTGGCCGCCGCAGAAAGCATGGTGCAGGCGGAAGGTCCGGGTGGACCACCGGACGGGGCCGGGACTATTGCCCGGAACTCACCTGCGGGTCAGGACCTAGACGCCGCCCGAGAAGAGTACCGGAATATCCTGGCCGAAGAACGCGGAGTCGAACTAGATGAACTCCTCCGGTGGTACGACGACGAGGTGGAAAAGACCCGGGAGGAGATGTTCGATATCGCCCAGGCCATTGACCTCGGCAATGAGCGGATCCCACGCACGGTACAGGGAGTTGTATACGCGCTCAACAAGTACGCCGGCCCGGCGGCAAACGACCAAGAAATGTTCGCCCGATGCCGTGATTACCTGGCGCGGGCCAGAGAAGCCCTAAAGGGGTATGTAAACCTTCCCGAGGAAGTGTGCCGGGTAGTCCCCATGGAGGAAGAGGGGCGAGCCCACAACCCGTGGGGCGGCTACCGCGGCGGTTGCCCGAGAAGAAGGCCTCTAATTGGAGAAATGGTGCTAAACCCGGATAACGTGCCGGCAATAACCGACGGCTGGATCAAGATAAACGCCGTACACGAGTCATATCCGGGACATCACGTCCAGTTCGTCAGGACGACAGCGGACCCCCTCCCTGCCACGGTCAAAGAAGGCGCAAGGTCGACGCCTCTCATGGAAGGCACGTGCCTCAGGTCGGAGAGGGTCTTTGAGTTCGTGTTCCCTGAAGACCCGTTCTACCCGCTCTTTGTAGCGTACCGCCGCCATCACACCGCCGTTAGGATCAAGGCCGACCTGTACCTGCACTACTTCCGGAGACCGGTAGACGACGCTGTGGAGCTTTACATGGATGAACTGGCCTTCGACCGGAAGACGGCCAGAGGCCAGGTGCTGGCGCAGGAGCTTCAGCCCGGCTATTTCACGACGTACTACTACGGGCTCAAGAAGATCACCGAACTCCAGAAGAAGTTCGGCTATGACGACAAGTCGTACACAGAGATGCTCTTCACGCCGGGGAGACTCAGCCTCAAGAACTTCGAGGCATTCCTGGCCCTATCGGAGGCAGACAAGAAGCGGTTCCTGACTCAATTCCCGAGCATGATGGAGTATTAGTGGGCTCAGTGCCCGAGCGGGACCTTGTCGAAAATAACGTTGTCCACCCGGAGGCCGCTCTTGCCCAGGCTGAGCGCGGTCTCCGGGAGACCGTAACCCAGGACGGTCACGCCTTTGGACCGATACGCCTTTGCCATATCCTCACTGAGGAGCGAGTAGTTGTAGACGATGAAGTTTGGAGACGCGATCGCTGCAAACACATTGTCCTTCAGATTCCTCAGCCAGTCGAAGCCGAGTCCCGGCAGATCATCGAGAATTAAGCCGACGACCAGCGATTCGTCCCTCCTTACGAACCAGCGGCAGACCAGGGGGTTGAACGACTGAAGCGCGTACTCCCCGCTGTAGCCTTCCAGCGCGCTCAAGACGGCGCTCTCAAGGCGGCCCGGCATACCGAAGTTCTTGATCTCGATGAGGACGGGCACCTGTCCCGCGATAAGGTCAAGCGCTTCATCAAGGGTGGGGACCTTCTCGCCCGACCGCTTCAGGCGCTCTTTCTTGAGGTCTTCGAGGTACATGTCTGAAACCCGCGCATCCAGGCCCATCAGGCGCTTTAGCTCGTTATCATGTATGACGACGGGCACTCCGTCCTTGGTCAGGTTGACGTCGAGTTCTATGGCATACCCTTCTGCTATCGCTGCGGAGAATGCCGGCAAGGTGTTTTCCTCGAGGACCTCATCGTGAAGCCCTCGATGAGCTACGGGGGTGCTTCGGAGCCAGCCCACGTTCTTGGGGGCGCAGAAGTTGAACCGCCTCGATGCTGTAGATGCGGTAGCTGTGGGGAGACCGCTCGGCGATAAATCTGAGCCTCATTATCTTGCAGAGGTGGGCGGCGGCAAAAGCCACAGAAGCAATCGCGACAAAGGGGATCACCACGACAAACAGCAGGTTTACGATGGCGTACATGTAGCGGTCGAGAGTCTGATCGAAGTTCGTGAGACCGAAGAAAAAGAGTGCACCTATCAGCGCAAGGATCTTGGTGTTGGTGCTTTCATAGGCGTTTATCTGGTCCGAGACCCTCCGGTGTATGTT
>DGDN01000012.1 GCA_002385465.1 Candidatus Fermentithermobacillaceae bacterium UBA3951 | reverse complement strand
AGATGTGTATAAGAGACAGGACTTTTATCGGTCGTGGCCAACCGTAGGGGACCCGCCGAACCTTTCGAATGCCCCTATCCTCGTCAACTTCCGGCACTCCGAGGGCCCTTGCGCTCTCTTTGGTTAACGTAAGTTTTCCGGAAGTCCAGGCGCTTTTGCTTACTCAACTTAACCAGAAACCTGCCGCTACCTACCGACTACATCCCCACAACATGCGATGGAGTTCTGTGACTTGCCCTCTCGCTCCACTCTCCACCCGTTACTGCCTAAGACATCACGCTTGCCGAAATCCTACGATGCCCTCTTACACCTTGCTAGGCTCCTAAACACTACTTGCATCCTTGCATCGCTTGTTCTTCCCGCCTGAGCACCCCCTCCAGATAATCTATGCACGACCGCACAACTTGGGAGTCTCCCGCCTCCACCATGATCCGCACTACCGGTTCGGTCCCGGACGGCCTGACCAGCACTCTTCCCTTACCTACCAGGTCCGCTTCTACCTTCTGGACCGCCAGGCGTACTGCTTCTCGCCCGACAAGGTCTTTCGGCTTCCACGCCTTTACGTTCACCAGCGTCTGGGGGATGCTGGTCATAATGCGCCTGAGCTCCGACATCTTTTTCCCCGCACGGACCATCGCGTCGGCCAAGAGGAGCGATGTGAGGATCCCGTCTCCGGCCCACAAAACGTCCCTCACAATTATGTGCCCGGACTGTTCCCCGCCGAGTTTGAAACCTCGTTCCTCCATTTTCTCTAGGACGTAGCGATCGCCCACCGGGGTCCGTTCCAAGACAATGTCTCGTTTGCTCAGGCATTCTTCCAGCCCGTAGTTGCTCATGACTGTCCCGACCACGGTATTTCCCGACAATACACCTTGCTCTGCCATATCGAGGGCAAGGATGGCCATGATATGGTCTCCGTCCAACACATCGCCATTCTCATCAACTGCCAAGCAGCGGTCTCCGTCACCGTCGTAGGCAAACCCCACGTCGAACCTCGTTGAAGCCTCTGCTGAAGCATCTCTCGGGCGCACCAATGCTACCAGCGAATCCAGGTGAGTTGACCCACATTCCCGGTTGATGTTGAGCCCGTCCGGAGTATCGTTTATGACTGTGACTGAAGCGCCCAGGTTCCGCCAGACCCCCGGTGCAATCGAGGAGGTAGCACCATTGGCGGTATCCAGGGCGACCCTCAAGCCCGATAGCCTCTCTTTCGGTGCGTTTTCGAGAAATCGGGCGTAGCGGAGGACAAGGGCCTCCCCGGGGAGCGCGCGCCCGATAGAAGCTCCGGTGGGAAAAGGTCCGTCATCTCTCTCGGCGCTTATGAACTCGGAGAACAAGCACTCGGTCTCGTCGGGGATCTTCTTGCCGTCGGGCCCAAACACTTTCAAGCCGTTGTACTCGGCAGGGTTATGGGAGGCGGATATCATCACTCCCCCTCCGAGACCCAGATCCTTCACCAAGAAAGAAAGGCCGGGCGTAGTGATTACCCCTAGCCTCAGTACATTTCGACCGGTGGATGTGACCCCGGCCACTATGGCTGCCTCCAGCATGTCTCCTGACAACCTCGTGTCTCTACCGACACATAAATCCATGCCCTGCGATAGGTGAATTCCCATGGCTCTACCGAGCCTGTAAGCGATCTCGCACGTAAGCTCCGTGTTGGCGACGCCGCGGATGCCGTCGGTCCCAAACAAGTTCATGGCATGTGCCTCCGGATGATCCCTTATCTTTCCCTGAGCTCAAGTATGACGTGACTGGGAACGATGCTCTCAAACCGCACGGTGCTCGGAAGTCCCCTCACATTTACAACCATCTTGTGAGACCCGGGCTCCTTGATCCAGGAAGCGTCTATGAACGCCTCTAGATAATCGCTGTTTTCCTCAACATTTCGTTCGATCTCTTCAATCACGTCTCTACGGCCTTCTATCGTGATGTCGACCGTCGTCGGCTCAAGGTTGAAAGCGTAACCCACCGGGAGAGACTGTATCTGCACAAACACCCCGGCAAACGTCTTCTGCACAATATCCTCTTCTATCTCCACGGTGACGTTGACGCGCACTGTTTCGGAAGTCACGCCTTGGGGGATCACCAGGTTGGCCGGATATGTGAATGTCTGCGTCCTGTCCGTGACATCGATTTTCTCTGTAGCGATGTAGGAGAGCCCGCCGGTCACAGACGATTCGCCCCTGATCTTGGCCGAGCTCGGGCTAACGTGTACGGCCTTGACGCGGTATCCTGTTTTCGGGGCACCCCGTGTCTCGGCCCTTACAGGCACCATTTTGGCCGGAGGGCGACTCTTCATAGGAACGGACACCGAAACCTGGCTCGGGTTCACTTCGACGTTGGGAACCGTGTTGTTCTGCGCGTCGACTGCCGTGAGAGGAACCATGCGGTCCACAATGGTCCCGGCAGCTCCGCTTATGTCGACGGTGCCGAACACACTAGCCACGGTCTCAACTTGTGTCCTTGGCCCTGAGACTTCAACAACCGTTATGTCAGGTACCGGCGCTTGTGCCTCGAATTCCTCGTTGGGCACGCCCCGGGTCTCCACCTTCACGCTCACGGGCTTCGTTTCTTTAACGTCGAGAGCAACGACCGCGACTTGGGGGTATATGTCTGAGACGGTCACTCCGCCCACCGGCAAGTCCAAGCGGATCGGCACTTGATTTGTACCGGGTTCCAAGGACGAAATGTCCACGGGAACCGTCAGCCTGGCCGGATCGATCTTATCCAGGGCCCTTGCAAGCCCCTCGAATGTGACCCTCACCATATCAGGGTTCTTGAAGGTCACGATCTTTCCCGGGGCTTCAGAGAACTCGAGCCTTAGGTCGAAGACTCGCGTTTCCCATTGCCCGGCCATAGTCTCATACCACATGTAAAGGGCGAGGAGCACGGCCAGCACCTTAACCCATGTGCCCCTCTGAAGTATCCTCTCAATCATTTGGATGACCTCCGGTGAAACAGCTGGTTTACCGGCTGCTTCTGCGGAAGCAGTTCCATGAGTTTTTCGTTGAGGGTCTTGGCGTCCAATCCCCTCAGGAGCCTGCCTCCAATGGCCAATGACACGGTACCCGTCTCTTCCGACACCGTCACTGCGATGGCGTCCGACACTTGGGTGATGCCCAGGGCGGCGCGGTGGCGGGAGCCCAGTTCAAGGGCAACCGATTCTTGCGTCGTAGGAAGGAAGCACGCCGCGGCGGCGATCCTACCGCCCCTTATGATGGCGGCGCCGTCATGGAGCGGCGAATTCTTGGCGAATATGTTCTGAAGCAGTTCAGATGACACCAAGGAGTCGAGCGCAACCGCTTCGTCCATATGTTCCTCAAGCCCGACATCTCTCTGGATTACGATGAGGGCGCCGACCTTGTCTTTGGAAAGCTTGAAGACGGCATCGGTAACCTCTTCAACTACCTGCTCCGGAGTGACATCGGGACCAAGGAATAAGGAACGCGTGAACAAGCTCCCCCTTCCTATCTGCTCCAGCGCTCTCCTGATCTCCGGCGCAAAGACCACCGGGATGGCAATAATGAGCATTTCACTCACGGCCCCCAACAGCCAGTTGACCGTGTACAGCTCTAGGAAGTTGGTTACCTGCAAGAGAACAAAAAGGATCCCTATACCCTTAAGCAGCTGGACCGCCCTCGTCCCGCGTATGAGGACAAAGACCTGGTAGAACAAATAAGCGACTATGGCGATGTCCACAATCGTTCGGACATAATCTTTCCATGTGAATGATGCCAGCACTCTGAGCAATAGGTGACCGTCCCTTCTTGATATTAGAATAACATTCGGTCGAGTCGGGCGGAAACCTTCCTAGACATTCACCCAGAATCTACCACGATGCCCTGTGCAGGCCGAAATTAACTAAGTCAACTTTAACTGGTGGAATATTTCACCTCATGTAAGGACGGGCCCCACGGAAAAGGAAGCTCCAACATTATCTCACAGCAACCTGTAGTTAACATAATGTCCCTGTGCTTTGATCTAGCTTTCTGCACGTTAATCCGGAGTTACCAAATGGCAACACTTCCCATGAACACCGCCTTCTCCCGCAGGAGTCAGTCAAATGCTCATAGAATCTGCGCCATGCCCAACAACGCGCGAGTGCTCAGCCGGTATCCACCTTACGGGGCAGCCTGGGTTTGCTGCCCCTCCTTTTTTGGGCACCGCGCGGAGACTAGAGGGCAATGGTTGAGCGGACTGTTCTCACAGAATATCAAGGAGGTGTTACAGACATGAAGAAGTTCATGGTTCTACTCCTTGTCCTCGCCTGCCTGTTCGGCTTGGGGACAGCGATGCGCACGTTCACCGTAGAACCCACGCTGGCAGACGGACCGGTATACCCGCCGCCCATCATCCCGCCGTTCCCGCCACCCGATTGCAATAGCATAGTTGTGGTGGCAGACGGACCGGTATATCCGCCGCCCATCATTCCGCCGTTCCCGCCACCGGTGAACAATACTGTCTCTGGGTGACTCGCACCGCATAAGCTGGTAGAATACTCCCAGATGTAGGAACCGGGAATTCCTCAATCCCGGTGTCTTTTTGCCTGCTTAAGGGAGTAAAACATGGCCTCAATCGAGATCTTTGCCAAGAACGTAAGACGGCTCTTGGCTCAGAGAAACATCCGGATCAAGGACCTTGCAGCCAGGATCGGCCTCTCTGAGTCATACCTCTCCCTTGTCCTAAACGGCACCCGTAAGAACCTGAGCGACGAGTACAAGGACAGGATATCTTCAGTTCTCAATGTCCCTTTGTCTCTCCTTTACTCGGAACACCAACCTATCCAGAGCCTGGATGACCCGTCTCCTGTCTTCACCGATTCCCAAAGGCATGAGCTGAAAGACCTTATCGAGGTTTTCTTAATGAAGTCCCACCTGAGCCACAAGAGAAACGCCTTTTATGTGGTCCTAGGTACGCTCAGCGACAGGGATGCCCAGAGCGTGAGGTATTTCTTGTCCGAGCTCTTGGAGGAGTTTGCACGGGACGATTCCGCGAGGGTCTCCGATACCATGGATCTCACTGAGGAAGAGATCCGTCTCCTGGCTCTTATATCCACAGCGGGAGACGACGCCAGGTCCGAATGGGTGAAGGCCATAGCAGGCCTTGAGGGCGAGGACTTCGCGAGGGTCACGAAAAGCCTTAGAGACAAGGGAGTCCTGTCCATCATTGAGGACGTAAGCTGCTCAAGGTACAGGGTGGCCAATCCTTACGCTCCGACTTCTTCCCTTTTCAGCCAGGCGAAACTCAGACAGGTCTACCGGGACCTCGCGAGAGCCATGGAGCTTTACCCGGACGAAGGTCCCTTCTTTCTTAGAAACTTGGCAGATACCTTGATGAAAGCCATGCTGGACGATGAAGCAGTCGTCTACTTTGAGAAGGCTGCCGCGGCTTTCTGCGAGAACGGCCTCTATGAGGAGGCGGCGGATTCATGGCACAAGGCGGCCGTCATCCACGGCATCCTTGAACGGCCGTACGACAAAGGGAGGTGCCTCCTGGAGGCTGCCTACCTATCGGTGCTGGCCAAGAAACTTGACACGGCAACCGAACTCGCCGAGAATGCCTACTCAACCCTCAAAGCAGTGGGGCGCACCAAACACATCGAGTCCGCGTGCACCCGGATCGGCGCATGGTTCGCGGCCTACGACCTAGACGCAGCCGCCGCCTGGTACAAGAGGGGCCTCCAGAACTCCTCACTAGACTCGGACCTATATGGACCGCTCCTCATAAACCTGGCAAATATTAGCTTGCAGCGCGGAAAACTGGGAGAAGCCGAAAACGCCCTTGACGAAGCACGAAGGTGGGCAGGCCGCCGCAGCGGACCTGAGGTTGAACGCGTGATGACACACACGTCTCTCCTGATGGGGCTCATTGAATACGAGAGACGTAGTTGGACAAGAGCACGCGACCACTTCCTCCGCTGCATCGAACGAGGCGAAGACCTGAAGCCCGAAGAGATTGCCAGCGCCTTGCACAACCTGGGTATGATCATGTACCGCCACGACGACATGGACGGCGCCCTGAAATACCTTACCCAGGCTTACGACATGCACAGATCGTTAGGACGCAAACCTGCCTGGGTATCAGGGCTCGTTGAGCTGGCAAAAGTGGCCCTCAGGGAGGGCAAGACAAAAGAAGCCCAGCGGCTTGCCGACGAAGCCTTGGCTCACATCGATGAGCAAGCCAACCGCGAAAGAGGGTGGGTATGCCTCATAAGAGGTTGCATAGACAAGAACGCCGGCAGGCTTTCTGAGGCCGCAGACTCGGGGAGGCAAGCGGTAGCCTGTTTCCAGAGGGAAGGGGCCCAGCGGGACCTGGCGTGCGCGGCGCTATGGCTTTCTCAGGTGTTCAAGGACATGGGCAACACTCAAGAAGAACGCCTCATGGAAAGGCGAGCGTTTCAAATATACGAGAAGCAGCGTTGGGACATAAGGGAGCTCCATAGGGAATGTTCGCTCTTGAGCCCCGCGAAATCAACACAATCGAGAGGAGATGAAACCCAATGACGGTCTATTTCGCTTCGAGAGGGAAAGAGAATACCGAAGAGACTGCCCGCTTGGCGCTGGCGCGAGCCAAGGAGGCAGGCATCAAACACATCGTCGTGGCGTCCAATACCGGCTTCACCGCAAGGCATTTTATAGGCAAGGACCTCAATGTTGTGTGCGTCACCCACCACGTCGGATTTAGAGGGCCCGGAATAGACGAAATGGGGCCCGACACGCGACAGGAACTCAAGGAAGCCGGAGTTTCGGTCCTCACTACAACTCACCTACTCGCCAATGTGGAAAGGGCCATTACCCAGAAGCAGGGCGGCTTGTATGTGGGAGGGATAATTGCAGACACCCTGCGTATGTTCTCGCAAGGAGTAAAGGTAGCCGTAGAAATTGCGGTTATGGCGCTGGATGCAGGCCTCATACCTTACGGTGAGCCGGTAGTCTCCGTAGGAGGCTCAGGAAGAGGAGCAGACACCGCAGTGGTCCTCGTGCCGTCGCACGCCAAAACGTTCTTTGAGACGCAAGTCCTGGAGATCATCTGCAAACCGAGGAACCCTCGAGGATAACCTAACGTCAAGCACTGAAAAGAAGGGTGGCGCCAATGGCAGACCGTAGCAGTGTATCGCTAGCACGTTTGGCCGGCTTTGAGGTATCCCTGGGAGAAGACGGCAGGCTCGTCTTTGGAGAAGGCGTATTAGCCCCTGAGCCGGCGGTGAGACGCTTGGAGGACCTCAGCCAGGTGCTCTTATACCCCGGCGAACCGGGCCCTGACCCCCTGTACCTCATGTACCGCGGGACGGGACTCATCTCCGACCGCCGGGCCATGGAGGACACAGGGCTCAGGTATGACATCACAGTCATCTACCCGGGCAAGATCGGGTCGGAGTACGTTAAGACCCTCGGTCATTACCATCCGAAAGCCCCGGGCCACCCTTGGACTTATCCCGAGATCTACCAGGTCCTTTACGGCAGAGCCCACTTCCTCATGCAACGCGGGGGCGAAGTGAGCGGGCAAGTTGATGATTTCGTGGTTGCCGACTTCGCAGAAGGCGACATCCTTTTGATACCACCTTTCTACGGCCACGTGACGGTGAACCCGGGCGACGTCCCCCTGGTCTTGGCCAACTGGATCGCCAGAGACTTCCAGTCGGTTTACGACCCCGTGAGGCTGCGTAAAGGGTTGGCATTCTACGACGTTGAATACAAAGGTCAGAGCATATTCATGCCTAACGACAGCTACGGTGAGCATCCCAAGCCAAGACTCGCGAAGCCCAGGGACTACCCGGAGATCGGACTCAAGCAAGGAGAAAGCATGTACAGGGCATGGCAAGAGGGCGCCGATCTTGGCTTCCTGGTGAGGCCGTCGCGCCAAGCAAGTCTGTGGGCCGAACTGGGGGTGCCTGCCGGACAGTAATCGCCGAGAGACGAGAATCGAGGTGGGAGAGTGTCCGATACCGGTGAGCCCATGGAAGGTTTCAACGCCAATCTGGTCCTCATAACCGGACTCTCCGGCGCAGGCAAGTCTCAAGCTCTAAGGACACTTGAAGACTTGGGCTATTATTGCGTGGACAACCTTCCTCCGGCCCTGATTCCCACCTTCATACAGCTCTCAAAGCAACTTGAGGAACCAATATCCAAGATCGCAATGGGCGTGGACGTCCGGGGCGGGGAATTTTTCGAAGACCTGTCCGGCGCCTTGGAGACCCTGAGCCTTGACGGGGTGAAACCGGCCATCTTGTTTCTCGAGGCAGACGACGACGTCCTGGTAAGGAGGTACAAGGAAACCCGGAGGCGCCACCCACTTTCACCTCAGGGAAGCACCCTCGAGGGTATACGGGATGAACGCGACATGCTGTCCGACCTTAGGTCGAGAGCGACTCTCATCATGGACACTTCCAACCTAAGCCCGTCGGAACTCAGAAAACAACTGATCGAGGTTTTCTCCAAGCAGGTTAAAGTCCAAAAACTGCTTATCACTATAGTGACATTTGGATTCAAGTACGGCCTCCCCCTGGATGCCGATCTGGTTTTTGACGTGAGGTTCCTTCCAAACCCCCACTATGTGGCCGACTTAAAGCCCCTCACCGGGCTCGACCCCAAGGTGAGTCGTTACGTACTGAAGTCCAGTCTGGCCAAAGGATTTTTCAGCAGGCTCACCAGGTTTGTGGACTTTCTTCTGCCCGCTTATGTGGATGAAGGGAAATCTCACCTCACAATCGCCATAGGCTGTACTGGGGGAAGGCATCGTTCAGTTGCTTTGGCAGAGGCTCTCCGGGTCCACCTGGAGGCCAATGAACACACGGTTGTGGTAGAGCATAGGGATATCGAGCGGGGGATTTCCGGAGGTCTTGACCATTGAACTGCCTAGGGAGACTTAAGATTGTAGCCATAGGTGGAGGTACCGGACTGGCCAGCGTACTGAGAGGCCTCAAGTCACTGGACTCCGACATCACGGCGATCGTCACGGTCGCAGACGACGGCGGCAGCTCGGGCAAGCTCAGGAAAGATATGAAGATGCTGCCTCCGGGAGATATCCGGAACTGTCTTGTGGCTCTCGCCGAAGCCGAACCAGACATGACCAGCCTCTTCAATCACCGCTTTGCCCGGGGGGCTCTCGCGGGGCACAATTTCGGGAACCTGTTTCTCGCCGCCATGACCGAAATGACCGGTGACTTCCAGCTGGCGGTTAGGACCATGTCCAGGATCCTTGCGGTGAAAGGTAGAGTACTCCCCGCGACCTTGAGCGACGTCACCCTGCGCGCGGAAATGGAAGACGGAACGGTTGTTTTCGGTGAATACGCGATCCCCCAAGTCCGGAAGCGCATAAAGAGGCTCAGCGTTATGCCCCCGGATCCACCTGCCCTGGATGAAGCAGTGAGGGCCATAGGCGAGGCAGACGGGATAATCATCGGCCCCGGTAGCCTTTACACATCGGTGATACCCAACTTGTTGGTGCCCGGCATCAGGGAAGCCATCGCGTCCTCAAGATCCCACAAGCTTTACGTCTGCAACATCATGACCCAACCCGGCGAAACCGACGGCTATTCCGTATCCGACCATGTCTTCGCTATCGAGAGGCACGCCGGCCGCTTGTTCGCATCGGTCCTGGCAAATACCGCCGAGGCTCCCGAGGAGACCGCTGTCAAATATGCAGAAGAAGGCCGGTTCCAGGTCCGGCTGGACCGCGCCGCCTTGATAGAGAGAGGATATTTGGTCGTGGCGGGAGACTATCTATCCAGAGGAGATCTGGCCAGGCACGACTCGGTCAAACTGGCAGTTTCCATAATGCAGTTCGTTAGGGGTGCGGGAACTTCCAACATCCGAAGAAAGAAGGTCGCATCAGGGAGTTGAGGGACTCAAAAGACACCTTTTCTCGTGCTGTCAAAGAGGAACTGGCCCGGGTGAAGCCAAGAAACCGAAGACAAGCCTATTGGGAGGTGGTGGCGCTACAAAAATACCTTAGGTTCCGAAGCGGAAAAAGGCGAGGAGTCGAAATCCCGGCCGAACCGTTCCTGGCTCGGCGCTTAATCTACTTGATGAAACAGTGCGGGACGGACGCGCCAAAGGACGTGCCTAAAGATGTGCCTAAAGATGTGCCTCGAGATAACCCTTCATACAGGCGGGCCTTCCTGAGAGGAGCGTTCTTAGCGCGCGGCTCAATATCTTCGCCCGTACGAAACCACCATCTTGAGATAGCCCTTCCGACTCAGGAAGACGGGGCACTGGTGAGCTCCATGCTGGACAAAGAAGGGCT
>DGDN01000091.1 GCA_002385465.1 Candidatus Fermentithermobacillaceae bacterium UBA3951 | reverse complement strand
TTACCGGACTATCCAGGGCGACACCTCGATTTTGTCCGTCTATGCGCGGCGACACTTCGGTTTTGTCGGACTATCCGAAGACTACACTTCGATTTCTTCGGTCTGTCCGAGACGATACGCTGCTTTCATCCACCTATCCGAGACGACCTTCCGGTTTCTTCGGCCTATCCGACGTGTGATAAAGCTAGAAGAAGCTGGGCCTACGTACTTCACATAAAATGAGGAGCGAACAGAACCAGCAGTGCGGATATGCTGGAGAGAGCGGGCCGTAAGCCCGGAAAGTGCGGTGGTCTTGTTGGGCTGGATAGGCCGGGCAGTACACTGGATCAAGATACGTATGGGGCTCGAACCGAGAGTCGTCCGTCGTTCCGGCCGGAAGGGGAAGGGCCATGGAGCCGGAAGGGCCGGTAGTGTTGGATGGCCGGAAGACCATGGACCGTCCGGGAGCCTTGGACGGTCCGATGGCCTTGAGCGGGTTGGCTGTTCTGAACGGTTTGATAGCAGGCTCAGGCATGCCGGAAGAGGGCATCCCGCCACTTTCGACGAGGCGACCGTGAGCGTGGGTCGCCTCTCCATGACCCTCAGGTCCTCAAGCGATCTCCCGTTCCCTTACGAGGTTACGGTGGTTGTGCCGAGAGTCGAGATCACCGAGCGCTACGTTGACGGCAAACTGGCAGAGGTCACCTCTGCTTACTCAAGCGTCACCATAGCACGGTCACCGAGAGACTTTGCTAGTCCGGAAATCTCACCAGAGAGAGGTTCCCCCTGGAATCGGCAAAGAGCACCTTGATGCCCGACGGGAGACGGGCGATTAGGGGAGAGACGAAAAGGGATGCGTCGCTCACCTTGAAGTCCGTCTGAGCCTCGTGGGTGAGGAAAGTAACGACGCCCCTGTACCCACCCGAGACGTACTGAGGTCCGGGCCCCGGCGAGGCCAAGAACAGTGTGCTGCTTGCATCCATCCTCCAAAGGGGAGTCCCGTCTACCGGAGAGAAGGCGTAGATGTTTCCGTTGGCTCCCGGTATGGTGAGTTCGCCCTCTTTCGAAATGGATGGCGTAAGGAGAGTGGAATGCCACCTCGTGCTCCACACGATCTCACCCGAACCAAGGTCATAGGCTGCCAGTAGAGCGCCTCCCGAGTGAGTGTCGTAGGGCGTGGTTGCGAAGACCTTGCCGTCATAGACCGCGGGTGAAAGGTACGGCGCGTAGTACACCTGCCTGCCCATCTTGTGGGACCAAAGACCCATCCCGCTCTCCACGTCCACGCAGTACAGGTAGCCGTCCCAGGCCCCGAATACAGCGCGACCGTCCGATATCCTCGGTGCGCAGACTATGGCGCCGTTTGCTTTGTACTCCCAGTTCTTCTTGCCCGTTACCGAGTTAAGGCTGTAGAGGGTCCCCGAGGAAGAACCAATGATCAGGGACCGGCTCCCTGATACGGCCGCAATCGCAGGTGGAGATGAAAAACCTGACGGGTCGAGGGTTGTACGCCAGATCCCCGTCCCGCGGACTAGATCAAGGCAGATGATTTCGCCTTTGGCGGTACCGAAATAGAGGCGGTTTCCGTCTATGACTCCTCCGCCCCAAGGAGAGCCGGCTGCATATTCCCAGGTAGGCTGCCCTGTCTCTATGTCGAGGAGCCTCACCTTGCCGTCGCGGGTACCAAAGATGACCTGTCTCGTGCCTTTCGGGAGGAATTCGCCGACCACGGCGCTCCCCAAGTTCTGCCGCCACTCTACCAGATCATACGGGCTCTTTCCGAACTCTTGCCATGCGTAGAAAGGCCCGTTGGCCGTGACGGCCTTAACTCGTACCCGGTGGAAGCCCTTTGCTTGCCCGGCAATATCCAGGGTGAGTGAGTGGCTGCCCTTCTCTAAGGATCCGAAGGGGATGTACCCGCCGCCGTTTATCTGGACGCTTACCTCGGCTTTTTCAGTAAGGTTCAGGTCGCACACAAGGACATCAGCCTCGCAGGAGACAGACAGAGAAGAAATGGGGTTCAGCATTGGATCCTTCTTGGTATTCCAGTAACGGGAGGGCACGTCCAGGACTTTCTGCCGTTCCCTGCCTTCTTCTGATACCTTCACCGAGTAGGCCGTGAGGGACTGTCCGTTCACTTCGACGACCGTGTACGCCGCGTCCATGAGGGCCCCCGTCATTAGGAAGTCCCTGCCCTGTCCCTTCCAGGCAATGAAGGAGTGGCCGTGGGCGCAGAACACTGCCCTAACGGGGAACTTATCTAGGAGACCTGCAAATACGTCGTCCGAATCCTGGAACCGCGAGGGTTCATAGAGGAGCGGGTGATGCGCGAATATCGCCACGGGCTTTGTCTTCGGCTGAGCCCTAAGGTCTGATTCGAGCCACTTCAGGGTCTCGGGCTCAAGCGTCCCTATCGTTTGGCCGGGGTAGGTTGAGTCGAGGACGACGAAATGCCACGAGCCGTAGTCGAAGGAGTAATTGCGGGGGCCTACCTCGGAGGCGAGGAGCGATCCCTGGGGGTCTTGCCACTTGGATTCATGGTTGCCCATGGCGCCCATCACGGGGAAGGGCAACGTATTAGTGAGATTCTTGAATAACTCGTACTCCTCCCGGGTTCCCGTTTCGGTGATGTCTCCAACCACGAGTCCGAAGGCGACCGCCTTTTCGTGGGCTACTATGTCTTTAAACGCCAGTTCTGTGTTCCTGTTGGCCGGGCCGTACCCCAAATGACTGTCCGATGCGAACACAAAGGAAAACCTGGAGCGGACGCCGCCGTGAAGAACGCCCAGTGACCTGTAAGTGGAAGGTTCGGCGGCAGATAGGGCAGGCTTAGAGAAGCTGCTCAGCATGAGGACAAGCGCCAGGAATGAAAGCGCCAGCATCCTTTGGACTCGTCTTGGCGGGTATTGGCAAGTAGGCATGATGTGTCCTCCGTTGGGAAAGGTTTCTACAGAAGATCGACGGAGAATACAAGAAAGTGTTCCTGCAACCTACGACCAATCTGAAGACGACCGGTTAGTGCCGGCTTCATGCCCCGCTAATGCCCGGCTCATGGCCTGCTCATGTCCGGTTATGTCCGGTTAGGGACCGCGTTCATCGGGCTCCTTCGTTGGCAACTGCCGACTCGAAAGCGGCAAGGCTTTCCCGCAACGAAGACAGCTCTTCCGGAGTAGCAGGGCGGTTTGCGTAGAAGCGGCTCACGAAAATCCGGGTTATTCTCTCAATGTGCGAGGACGCATCCGGCATTTTCTCGCCGAGCGACCGCGAGAACTCGAGCGGAGTCTGGGACGGAACCCTGGCATGGCCGGAAGCTTCGGCCAAGGTCAGGAACCGGTCGTACATTGCAACCAGCGGGTCCTCCTCCGTCCTCCGCCTGAACCTTCGGGATATCATAGATGCCAAGGGTCCGCCCAGTTCCCTTATCTTGTCCACCGCCCACCGGGCCGCTCTGGATGCCGAGTACTCGCTGGAACGGGACTCGTCTTCCTTCGTGACTCTTGTCCTCGCGGCGTACTTTTCGAGAAGCCTCCATATTGCCCTCAAGGCAAGGGCTATGAAAACGGCGACCAAGACCCATCCGACGATGGCCCAAACTTCCGAAACCGCGTGTTCCTCTGCGAGTTCCGGGTGTTCCGGGGGTTGCAGGGGATTGAGGGGGCTCTCTGTCTCCTGTCCCCGTTTTCGAATGGCCGCAAGCAGGAAATTTATGAGCCAGCCGATCACGAAGCCTAGGGGTTTCGTGACTTCAAGGATCACCGTTCTTATTGCCACAAGGATGCCCCTAATCCCCAAAGACGCTACGGAAGAAGCACCGGGGGCCAGTGAGAGGGCAATCCAACCAAGGAGGAACAGGAGAGCCGCTATGGACGCAAGTCGTCTGGCAGAGTAGTGTCCTGTGGCGTCTTCATCGTTACCGGTGAGGCACAGGGTGACCCCGGCGATCATGAGCAGCGATAAGAAAAGGAGCGAAGGGTGGGGAGGGACGGCCCGTGTGCCACCCGCAATCGAGGGTACGGCGGCAACTACGAACGCCCATAAGGCTTTCCGCTGCCAGGCCGATGGGCTCCTGTCCCTCTGCCATATGAGGGAGACGACGGCCAGTGTGACGGTGAAAAGCCCGTAGATTTGCGCCAAAGGGGCGTACCTCTTGACGATAAACGGGAGAGCCGCCGCAGAGAGGCATAAACCGGTGATCCCCAGGTAGGCTTTCCGCAAGACTTCTGAACCGGAAGAGCGGTCGGCCCAAACCAGAAAGACAAAGGGGATCGCCAGTGAGGACGCGAGGACTGTCTGCCACCCGAAAGCCGGAACGTGACGGGAAAGGCCCAACCACGATGCCCATAGATACGCAGGTACGCCTATGAGTAGGGCCGAGCCCGTCGCTTTAGACCAGGGGAGATAGGTCGAGGCTTTCTGCATCCGACCATCCTCCTTTCAACCGCCCGCTCATCGCCGCCACTCCCGGCATGCGCAACAACACTTGAAGCGCGTCTTTGTCGCGGGTGAGGCGGCGCCTACCGGGTTCAACCAAGATGACCCCCACGCGTGGAGCGCTCCTCCTGAGGCTCTCCACGAGGGCGAGGGTATCTTCGTCCATGAGAGCCGAAATGACCAGCGGGAAGGAGCCTTCGGCAGTGACAAAAGGCCTCTGGGAGGCCACAAGGGCGGTCCCGAAGGCGAAATAACTGAGGCCCGCCAGCTGGGTGAGTATGTAGGCCAGGTGCGAATCTCCTTGAGCCGGGGGGCATTGGGCCAAGTGTGTACCTTCCGTACCTTGAGTGACCCCGTTGGATGTAAGGCCAACAGAAAACTCCCTGGCGGCAAAGTGATGCGCACAAGATGCGGCGGCCACTACCAAACTCTCAAATACTTCCCTGTCGATGCCTTCCCACGGAGCCCTCGAGGTGGCTACGTCGAGGCAGATCACAACCCGGTTTCCGAAGGCAGCGTCAAACACCCGGGTCTGGAGCTTCCCGCTCCTGGCGGTGGCTTTCCAGTCAACGTGGCGGCGGGAATCGCCTGCGGCGTACTCTCTCACCATCTTCAACATGCTCGGGTCGTGGTATATCCACGAGGTGGCGCGGGCCGTGCCAAAAGGATAGAAGGTCCCCTGCGGCGGTTCCCTTACGGGGATAACTCTTGGATATACGGTCAGCCGGTCCTTCTCATCCATAGTGCCGGAGACGGGGTAGAGCCCGAAGGGGTCTCCTGACCGGAGCCTCACGGGACCTATGGTGTAGATCCCCCTTTCAGGGCAGCTCACCGGGAACTTCCGCGATACCGTCTCGAAGCCGCCCAGAAAGAATTGATTCCGAAGGTTTGAAAAGCCGCCTTGCCAGCTTGATGAAACCCGGGTGGTCGGCACCTCAAGTCCTCCGGGGATCTCGTCGTCGCAAGCCAGGGGCACGGGCAGGGGTTTCATGTTCTCCACGGTTATGATGAGTTCAACCGAGTCGCCCGCCATGACCGTGCTTGAGGAAAACTTGCGCCTGTACGCGATTTCCCCCAGAGACAGGGAAGACAAGGCTTTAGATAAGACCACGATGCCCAAGAGGAACGCTCCAAACACGGTGACAGGCGGCCTTTTCAGCACGGCGCCTGCGACAAGCATCGCAAGAGAGATGTTCCGAAAGCTATTGCCCATCTTGTGAATTCACGGAGGGTTTCACCGGGACGGGTGTCTCTTCGAGCACCTGGGCTATGATCTCCCTCCTGGTTTTTCCCCTTAAGGACGCTTCAGACTTCGGCGTTATCCTGTGAGAAAGGCACGGGATGGCGACGTCCTTGATGTCGTCCGGCAAGAGGTAATCACGACCGTCGAGGGCGGCCGCAGCCTTGGCGAGTCTCGTGAGGTGAAGCGCTCCTCTCGGGCTGACTCCAAGAAGGAGCGCAGGGTGTTTTCTCGTGCCTTCGACGATGGACATGAGATATTCGCCCACTTCCCGGGACATGTTCACCGAAGCGGCGGCCTCCATCATTTCCGAAAGGTCTTCGCGGGTCATGGCGACCTTTACCTGAGATGCCGGAACGGGAGTGTCCGGCCCGGAGAACCTCTCAAGGATGTCCAGTTCTTCTTCCCTCGAGGGGTAACCCATGTCTATCTTCACTAAGAACCTGTCCACTTGGGCTTCAGGCAAGGGGAAGGTCCCTTCCATCTCGATAGGGTTTTGAGTCGCCAACACCATGAAAGGAGAGGGGAGAGGGCGCGTTTCGCCTTCGGTTGTCACTTGACGCTCCTCCATGGCCTCGAGCAGGCTCGATTGAGTCCTGGGCGTAGCCCTGTTGAGCTCGTCGGCCAAGATGATGTTGGCAAACACCGGACCCGGCACCCAGCGAAAATCGCCTTCTTTCTGGCTGAATACGTTGACGCCTGTGACATCTGAAGGGAGGAGGTCCGGAGTGAACTGGATGCGTTTGAAGGTAAGCCCTGTAGCCAGGGCGAACGTCCTGGCCAAGAGCGTTTTCCCTACTCCCGGCACGTCTTCCAAGAGGGCGTGCCCCGAGACCGAAAGGCACCTCAGGAGCATTCTGGCCTGCTCTCGTTTTCCGATCACGACCTTACCGATCTCGTCCAGCACGCGACTACAGTTCTCTGCAACCCTATCGAAGTCCGCCATTATATCACCCTTTTCGGTAGCTATACCTCTCCGGTACGTACCTGGGGCTATACTGCTCCGGTGCGCGGGAATCCTGCAGGGTGGTTATTAGTCTCCGGTTCTCAGCCTCCGCTTGCGGCTTCCGGCCCGGCTTTTCCGAGAGGATGGGAGAACGGCCTTTCCTTGGCTACAAGGTCTTCCAAGGTCTCCCGCTCTACGACGACAAATGATTGCCTTTCGGCCACGTGCACGACCGCAGGGTTTGGAAGATGGTTGTAGTTGGATTTCATGGAATACTGGTAGGCGCCCGACACCAAGATGCCTATAACGTCGCCGGGTGAGAGCTCAGGTAAGCAGGCAGATCTTACAAGCGTGTCTCCTTCCTCGCAGTGCTTTCCAACCAGGCGGTAGCTCAGGAGCTCACCGCCTCCGGACGGCCTTGCCAAGACCGCTTCGTATTCAGCCCCGTACAGGGCCGGCCGGGGGTTGTCCGACATTCCTCCGTCTACTGCCGCTATCAGGATACCGTTGGGCAAGGCCTTGACCGTGCCTACCGTGTAAAGCGTGACGGCCGATGAGGCTACAATAGACCTGCCCGGCTCGAAAAACAGCCTCGGCGTGGGAAGGCCCTTTCGAAAGCATGCTTCCGCCACTCTCTTCGCAGCGTTCCTCAGGTGCTTCCTTATCCCGTTTCCGTCATCCGGACCGGCGTCCTTGTAACGGACTCCTAAGCCGCCGCCCAGGTCCAGCTCCGGGATGACATAGCCCAGTTTATCGCGGACCTCAGCGGCGAAATCCACCATAATGTCCGCCGCCAAGAGGAAAGGAGAGTCGTCGAATATCTGGGATCCGATGTGGCAGTGGATCCCCATCAGCTTGAGATTGGGCGACGCCAGCGTCAGGCGGACCGCATCCAGGTGCTGCCCCGAGTGCATCGGAATTCCAAACTTCGAGTCAATCACGCCTGTGGACAAGTATTCGTGGGTATGGGGGTCGATTCCCGGAGTAAGTCTCAGGAAAACCTTCTGGACGACTCCTTGTGATGCGGCTTCCTTCTGGACTCTCTCGAGCTCGGTTACGTTGTCGATGGCGATTCGGCCCACGCCGGACGACACCGCCATGGCGATCTCTCCGGCGCTCTTGTTGTTTCCGTGGAAAACGATGTGCTCGGGAGGAAAATTCGCCTTCAGCGCGAGAAAAAGCTCGCCACCGGACGAGACGTCCAGCCAAAGCCCCTCCTCGTGGACAATCTCGGCCATCCTCATGGTGAGGTATGCTTTGCCGGCGTATACGATTGTGTGGTGGGGGTAGATGTCCGTGAGGGCCGATGTATATTCCCTCATTGACTCCCGAATCGCATCTTCTGAGTACACGTAGAGCGGGGTTCCGTATTTCTCGGCGAGTTTCACCGCCGGTAACCCTCCGATGAGGAGTCCTTTATTTGAGTCGATCTCTATGTGCGGACGGATCCTCAACTCCACGTTTCCTCCCTTGACCAGCATGTTGTCAGTTTACATGGAAAATATGTGATGAATATAGCATTGGAGGGTCTGGGGGTCAATCGGAAATTCGGCTCCTTCTGTCCCGCGTCGTACCGGCGCCGAGGCCTAATCGATTACCTTTCGTCAGCTGCAAACAAGCCGGTAAGACTCATCGGAGGCGGCCCCTCAGCGCGTGGACAATTACTGCGCCGAGGAAGACGGAGCCTGCCCAACCGACCGCAGGGTAGACCGTCCTCACGAGGTTGGTGAACCCTACCGAACCTGCGAGCAACGCACCGCTTCCCGCGACGACCGTAACAAGTTTGAAGCGCAGCGAATCCTGAGCGGCGATCCTTGCGGAGAAACCGTAAAGGTTGGCGACGGCAGTGGTGTAGACTTCGGCCAAGAAGATCAGGGTGTAAAACCGGCCGCCAAGGCGATAGGCCTCGGAAGCCATCCCGGCCATGGGGATTTCATACTTAAGCACTCCCGGCAGGGAGGAGACTACTGCCAAGAACACGAGGAAGAGCGCGGCACCCAGTCCTACTGCGCCTATCACAGCGCTTAAGGCCACCTCTCTCCTGGAGCGCAAAGTGGTCCCCAGGGAAGCCAGAACGGGCACCGACATGATTAAGTTGTACGAAATGTAGGTGGCGCCTGCCAGTGGCCAAGCGGGGACAAGAGGCCTTGTGTCTGCGGGGGGAGCGTTGAACGCCGCGCCGCGAGACGCTATGACCGTGAGGCTCACGATGAGCACTCCGAGTATGAGAAGAGGCACAACCGTGCTGACCGCCGTTACGACCCCCCTCAGGCCGAAAAGGACGGTGGCTACGGTTGCAACCAGGATGAGCCCTGCTCCCACCAGCCAAGGTACCGAGAACTCCTGGGAGAGCACTGAGCCGGCTCCTGCTACCATTGCGGATAGAGCTCCAAAAAGAAAGAAGGTTGTCACGAGATCCAAGAGGGGCGATATAAACCTCCCGGAAATCTCGCGGATAACCGGTAGGTGAGACCTCGCGTTCATTTTCCGCCCTGCTTCCATGATGGCATAGCCGAAGAATGCGAAACCAACGGCGGTGAGCACTATGGCCGGGACACCTTTCCGGCCGAGAAGCCCGAAGAACTGGAGGACTTCCTGACCGGAAGCAAAACCTGCTCCTACTACCGTACCTATGTACGTGGCAGCCGATGCAAGTATCACTCTGTTTCGGTTCATATGTCATCCTCCATGGGGAGTCCGGCTACGAAGCTCCCTACATGGATATTTCACAGATCATGAAGGCAGAAATGCGTGCAGAGGTAAGTTTGAGGGAATCGGTCTGGGGCCAGACGTTTCCGCGGAGGATTTCCCGGACGATGTCTCTATCGGAGTATACCGGAACTCTGAATGAGGTATAGGCCTGACCTACTTCATGAGGCATGTGTGCATCGCTGCCGCCTATACCCGGGAGCTTTATTGAAGCTGCGTATTTTCCCAGTACTTCGCAAACCCAGGGGTACTTAAAGTGTTTTCCATTGCAGACTTCCAGGGCCCTAAGGCCGGCGAGGTCCTTTATCCGCTCGTCGACTACTACGGAGGGCTCAGAGTCAAACGGGCTTTTCTTCTCAAGCTTGTAAGGGTGGGCCGGTACGGCCAGTCCGCCGAGCCGGGCGGCTCTCTCGATGAGTTCCTGGGCCGAGTTCATCCGGTTGGCGCCCCAGTCTTTCCAGTCTTCGTCGCGTACTCCGTAGACGAGCATATGTCCGGCGTCGGTGGAAAGTTCGACTCCGCGGAAAATCCCCAAATTGCCCGCTGTTTTCTTCAGCTCTTCAAAAGGCAAGCTTAAGGAGAGGCGCTCGTGTTCGGTGATGACGATGGCATCGAGGCCTTTTTCTTTGGCTGCCTCGATAATGTCCCGGGGTTCCGAAGGCGATTCACCCGAGTACATAGAGTGCACGTGCATATCGACTTTGAAGACTTGCCTCTTGGCCATCATCCACCTCCTTTCACGGTATGCGCGCCATGAGTCTACGGTGTTATGTGCATTGTCATGTGAATTTCACGTTTCTCAACATTCTCTCTAAGGAAGGCTCCTCTTATTATATCAATGTCCTCAAGGAGACAATCCAGGCCCCGTGAGATATATTCAGCAAAATAAGCGGGCATGGGGACTTCCGAGATGCGTACGGCCGACCTTATCTCGCTTTTCTGGATGGACTGCAAAGACTGCACCGCCCGCTTCAGGATTTGACTTCGCCGCCTGGTATAGTCCATGAAATAGGAAACAATGGTTGATACTCTTCCGAGCCTCCTGGCTTCTTCCAGCTTCATGATGAACCTGTAGACGTTCTGGCACCGCGGATCCAGGCTCACTCCGAAATCGAACCAGACCGGCACGCCTCCCACGAGCGCCATGTTGTCTTCTCCGTCGTCCCAGTTGCGGACCAGGATGTCAAAGGCGGTCTGGTATCCCTTGGCAAGCTCGGGGTCATCGAAGGGCAGCTTGTCGGGCGTGTAGTCGTAGGCAGATCGCGAGAAGTAGAAGGTGGGTCCCACCAGCCTTTTCAGCTCTTCTACTTCCTCGGGCGTTAAGTCCATGTCGGAAGCGAGCCTGACCGATACCATATTGCAGCGTCCGAGTCCCAGGATGCTCACGAGTTTCTCGACGGGACCGTTTGAGAAAAACGTCTCCGGTATCCCTCTCCAGCGCCGGGAGGGGAGCGCTTCCTTGAAGACTTGGACAGACGGGGCGAAGTTCTCCTTGACGAAGTAGGTCGCGCCTTTAACTACATATTTGACTGTCCCGTGTTCAGCGGTGATGGTACCCATACGGTGTTTCTTCAAGCTCTCCGTTTAGTTTTCCTCCAAGCGGTATAATTGGAGCATGAGATGCTGGTATTGTCCAAGACACTGGTAAAGGGTAAGAATAGCTGTTCGTTTTGAACGTAGCAGCAGAATTGGCAGCTTTTTTGTGCTATCATTCTAGAGGAGTTTTTCCGTATGGAGCGGTGTGTTGGGGAGGAGGGCATTTTATGAAAAACATGGCTAGGCTCGGCATTACCCTGATGCTTATCTGTGCCGCCGCCGGACTCGGGTTGGCGGCAGTATATGCCAAGACAAGCCCTGTTATCGAGAAGCGCGCGCAGGAAGATCTCCTTGCGGCCGTGCGTGCCGCCATGCCTGAAGCCGAAGAGATTATAGAAGAGACCCAGGACGGTGAGACGTACTGGCTCGGCAAGAAGGCCGGCGAGATCATAGGCGGAGCGATAAAGGTTTCGTCTACCGGTTTCCGTGAGCCAATCGAGCTCATGGTCGGTTTCAACGCCGAAGGCAAAGTTTCAAGTGTAGTGATTCTCTCGCTTAACGATACTCCCGGGATCGGGACCAGGGTTAATGACAAGGCATGGCTAGATAAGTTCATAGGCGTCGAAAACCCCATGGCGGTCGATGCCATTGCCGGGGCCACCGTGTCGTCCAGCGCCGTCAAGGGCGGGGTGAAGAAGGCCGTCGATTTCATGGCTACCGTTGTGGCTCCTACCGAGACTGACGGCCCTATCGACATCGCTAGTGTGCCGGACGGCACCTACACCGGAAAAGGCCTTGGCCTCCACGAACTCGAGGTTTCCGTCAAGGTCGAGGGCGGCCGGATTGTAGAGGTCAAAGTGGTGCGACACGAGGAGTCACCGGGCATCGCCGACCCGGCAATAGCCGGCATTCCCAAGAAAATGGTTGAGGAGAACAAGATCGATGTGGATGCCGTGAGCGGGGCTACCTTTACGAGCGAAGGCATCATCGAGGCCGTGAAGGACGCGCTCAGGCCCTTTGCACAGACATCGGCGAAGCCCGCGCTGGATATCAGCAAGATCGCCGACGGTACCTATACCGCGACAGGCCTTGGCCTCAAGGAACTTGAGGTTTCCGTCACCGTTCTTGACGGTAAGATCACCGAGGTCAAGGTCGTGAGGCACGACGAGTCGCCCGGTATTGCAGATCCGGCGCTCAACGGGGTCCCCAAGGCCATAGTTGAGAAGCAGAGCGTCAAAGTCGATGCGGTTTCGGGCGCGACCTTTACCAGCCAAGGCATCATGGAGGCGGTGGAGAAGGCCCTTGCCGGAGCGCCGACAAAGTAAGATAAGAGTCCTTCTTTGCGACGACCACGCGGTCGTCCGCGAGGGTACCAGGCGTCTACTGGAAGAAGAGCCTGACATTGAGGTTGTGGGGGAAGCTTCCGACGGCCTTGAAGCGATAGAAAAGGCCAGGGAGCTTTCCCCTCACGTTGTAGCCATGGACATCTCCATGCCCCGCATGAACGGTATCGAGGCCACGAAACAGATTAAGAGCCTTAACCCTTCCATCCAAGTACTTGCCCTCACCGCGTACGATGACTTCGCGTATGTAGCCGGGCTCCTTGAAAACGGTGCCTCGGGGTACATACTGAAAAGCGCCCGGGCGGACCAGCTTGTGACGGCCATAAGGGCGACTGCCGGCGGCGATTCCGTTCTCGACCAGAGCGTTGCACGAGAGGTGTTCTCGCGCCTCGCGAGGAGGGGTGCGACCGACGAGGCCGCTCCGGCTTCCGCCTCGCCGGGTGGAAGGGAACCGGTGAAGCCCGCGGCAGGCCAGAGGGTAGAGTTGGATGCTCTTACCGCCAAGGAGACCGAGGTCTTGCGCCTCGCGGCGAAAGGCCTTTCAAACAAGCAGATCGCCGCCGATATGGGAGTGAGCCCAAGGACCGTCCAAACCCACCTTGCATCGGTATTTTCCAAGCTCGGTGTGGCTTCAAGGACAGAAGCCGTAGTTACGGCGCTGAAGTCCGGTATCCTCTCCGAAGACGATGTGGGAGATTCGTCCGATGGCTCGTAAGCGGACAGGCCTTGACCGGGGAACCCGTCTCCTCCTCGAGATGGGGAGGATCACCCGGGATAACCAGGGGAGGGACGACGCCCTATCCCGGATAGCCGGGCTTGTGCTCAGGAGCTTTAAGGTCGACGCAGTCGCCATCCTCGTCTACGACCAGTCATCTCGTTCTGCCTACGTTTCGGCTTCGGCGGCCGTCCGCGAAGAGAGGACCATCATTTCCTCTGACATCACCCTGAGGGTGACCAACGATTCCTTATTGGCGACGGTGCTCCGTTCGCCGGACAAGCCGCTTGTAATCAAAGAAAGGCGGCCCGATTCCGTGCTGGGCGAAACTCCCTTTGACGCGATGATCGCCGTACCCATGGCGTCCACTGAGGACGTCACCGGATTTATGCTCCTGGCAGGGAGCGTTAGGTCTATTTCCAGGATCTCGCCGGATCTCTTGATGGCCGTGGCGGGGCATGCCTCGATTATCGCGGACAGGGCCCAGCTCATGGAAAGCCTCAGGCGGTCAGACGAACGGTACAGGATGTTTGCGGAGAACGCGCAGGACATGGTGTTTATCCTGGACCGCGGCGGCCGCTTCCTGTACGTGAACCCCGTGTGCCGGGAGATCTTGGGCTTCGAGCCCGAGGAAATGATCGGGAGATACTTCGGCGAGTTCGTGACCGCCGAGTCTTGGGCTGCGACTACTGCTGAGGTCAAGAAGGCCGTTTCCGGGAGAGAGAGGAACGTGGAATATTCCTGGGTCATCCAGCGCAAGGACGGTGAGTACGCCACCCTTCACGTGAGGGCCTCTCTTGTCTACAGGGATTTTGACTTGTACCGGCATCAAGGCATAGCCAGGGATCCTTCCACAGAAAACCGCCTCAAAGAGCAATTGGTGAAGCAGGGGAGAGAGCTCAGCCAGTCAAGGTCGCGGGCCGAAAGGATGCGCGAGTATCTAGCGGTAGCCAACCGGGCCCAGGAAGAGGAACGGGCGAGGATAGCCAGGGATATCCACGACGGCGCTGTGCAGTATCTCGTGGCGTTGAGAAGGCGTCTTGACCTCCTCAAGAGGGAGTACCTCAAGAACTCCCCGTCTCACTCCGGCCAGGAGGCCTTTGAGGACATCGACTCGCTCCTCGACACCGCCATCCAAGACCTCAGGGAGTTCGCCAGGAACCTGCGTCCGCCTGTCTTGGACGATTTCGGCCTGGTCTCGGCCTGTGAGTGGCTTGCGGACCAGACCGCGAAGGAAGGCATCCGGGTGGTGTTCGCGCCCACCGGGGATATAAGGCGGCTTTCAGAAGACGTTGAAGTCACCGCTTTCCGCGTTGTCCAGGAGTCCTTGGCAAACGCCGTGAAGCACTCACGGGCCACTCAAGTCGAAGTGGACCTCGAGTTTCTCGAAGAGGAGCTCCGGATCATTGTCCGCGATAACGGCAAGGGATTCGAGATCCCGGAAGGCGTCGGCGCCCTGGGCAGAGCAGGGCAGATGGGCTTAGTGGGCATGTTTGAGCGTGCCGAGATGATGGGCGGCAAGATCGACCTCCAGTCAGCCATAGGAAAGGGCACCATCCTTACCGTGAGCGTACCTCTCCGGACCCAAGAATAGTCTGTCCCCGAGGTTGTTGCGTTGGCTTTGGCGGCCGTTGTTTTGTAGCTTGCGCTGATACGTAATTGCCTAAGCAGAAATGCCTAGTCCCCGGTACGCCATTCAGCCGAGGTCAGGTTTTCCCTCCGGAAGTAGGATAACCGTGAGAAGACGACGCGGAGGGATACACGATGGTAGCCGAAGAACTGCTTCTGGCAAGAAGGGCGTCCTTGGGCGATCACGAAGCCTTTGACCGCATCTATACCACCTACTACAAGCAAATATTGTGGCACATTACCCGCATGGTCGGAAACCGTCTGGACGCCGAGGACCTTACACAAGAAGTGTTTCTCAAAGCATACCAGT
Source organism: Candidatus Fermentithermobacillaceae bacterium UBA3951 (assembly GCA_002385465.1). Lineage (GTDB taxonomy): Bacteria > Bacillota > Sulfobacillia > Fermentithermobacillales > Fermentithermobacillaceae > UBA3951. Next base: position 3,958 of record DGDN01000091.1, on the reverse strand, counting down.
TCATAGGTACATACTCTGGGACGGCCAACCTGGGCCGCTGGCTAAGGAAGATCGCGACCAATACCTGCATCGACCAGATGAGAAAGAAGACGCTTCCGACGGTGTCCTGGCCCACAATGCTATCAAAGGACGGCGACGAGCAGCCCGTCGACTTCCCCGACCATTCGCTGTCGCCCCTTGAGATCACGGAATCCAATGAGGGCGAAAGCGCCATCATGGACGAGATAAACCGCTTGCCGGAGTATTACCGCAAAGTGGTAGTGCTCTACGACGTCATGGAGAAGACGGGAGAGGAAGTCGCCAGGGAGGCGTCCTGCCCCATAGGGACGGTTAAGTCGAGGCTCTCAAGAGCCCACAAGATCCTCCGGTCTGCGTTCGAATCTCCCGGTCTTCAGCCGTCTCAGGCCGGGGCCTGAGGGTAGCCTCGTGCCTGGAGGGGAGGCGCAGTCTCGCCGATAGGTGATAGGTGGGCGTCGTCTCGCGCGAGGGTCTGGGTGTAGTTTCGCCCGGGGCGTAGGCGTACTTTCGCCGGGGGGAATGTCCGGAGGGACCTCCTGAATAGGATCGACTGGGAGTTGATGGATAATAGCGCTTCCAGGATCGGGTCTCCACACGCCCAAGGTGAGGCGGCTCACGGTGCATATCATCGTATGGGCGCTTCTTCTAGCCTGCATCGCCATGGCGGGTTACGTCATCATCTGGCCGGGTACAAGCGTTTTGGGGATCGATGTTGGGGGACTTACGGCCCGGGCCGCAGAGTCGCTTCTCGCCGGCAGGCTAAGTTGGGAGTCCAGGGAGATCACATTCATTGGAAACGACACGGAGGCAACCCTCTTTTTCGGAGCCGACCTAGGAGTTACTCCTGACCTCAAGGAAACCGTCAGAGCGTGCATGCGCCCCCTCTGGAGGGCTTTTGCGGACCGTCAGAAACCCCTCTGCCTCAAGGTGGACCGTGAGAAACTCTCGGCATCTATCGCTCGTCTTGCTTCCTTCTTCGAGGTTTCCGTGAGGGATGCCGAGTTCCACATCGACTCAAGCGACAGGGTCGTAGTAATACCCCACGTGGTGGGGAAGTCCTTGAACGCCTCATCTTTGGAGGCCCTCTTCACGGCGGGGCACTGGTACTCAGTTCCCGATACGGTTAGTCTCGAGTTTCACGACGTGGAGCCGCGTGTCCGCACCGAGGAGCTTGAGGCGTTTCTGCCGCTTGAGATCATATCGAGCTACACGACCTATTACGCCGCTTCCAAAGCCGACCGGGCTCACAACATAAGTCTCGCCGCTTCAACCATGGCTGAACTCGTTGTCTGGCCCGGTGAGACGTTCTCGTTCAATGCGACGGTGGGACCGCGGACGCCCGAGAGGGGCTACCGGAAAGCCCCCGTCATCGTCGGGGAGAGACTGGAAGACGACTACGGGGGAGGGGTCTGCCAGGTGTCGACCACGGTCTATGTGGCGATGCTTCAGGCGGGCCTCACGGTTACCGAACGGTATTGCCACGGTTTGCCTGTCGACTACGTGCCTCTCGGGCTCGATGCAACCGTCGCCTGGGACTACCTGGACCTCAAGATGACAAACCCCGGGCCTTACCCGTGCATCGTCCGGGCCAGGACGTCTCACGGAGCGCTCACAGTGGATGTGTTCGGTAAGAGGATACCCGGGCTCAAGATCGAGGTGGAGTCCCGGGTTATTAAGGAAATCCCCGCAGAGCCCCCGACTCAACCTGCGCCGGGCCTGGGATCAGGTCCGGGTGCCGACCCGTCCCAAGGGCCTCTGTCCCCCGGGCCGGGCGGAGATGCCGGCGAGCCCAAGGCGTCGGGCCTCAGGCCCGGCTATTTGGTCGAGACCGTAAGGCGCTACATAAGAAACGGAGTCCTCGAAAAAGCGGAGAGGCTGAACACCAGCAGCTACCCTCCCGAGAGGCCACGGTAGTGGCTCGTGCAGCTTTTCTCACGAGACTCGTCCATCCGCAGAACGGCCGGAGCAAGAACGCAATGCTCAGTACTTACGGTCCCCGCTACTCTGTTTCGCCAGGCAGCTTCCACTCGATCTTTTCCGGCATCCTCAGGATGAACTCCCTCAGCAAATGGAGCGCCGCGTCGGCGTCCCTGAGGTCCACGAGTTCCACGGGTGAGTGGGAATACCGCCTGGGTATGGTCACCGCAGCCGAAGGAATCCCCGATCTCGAAAGGTGCATGGCGGTGGCATCGGTGTTTCCGCCCGTGAAAAGGACAGGCTGGTAGGGGAGTCCCGCTTCCCGGGCAGTCTTCTCGAGCATGGAGAATACCGTGGTATCTGCGATGAGTCCTCTGGCTCCGCCTCCGGAGGTTACCTGCAAGACGGGGCCTAATCCGATACCCACCGGGAGCTCTTTAGTGAAGTTTATCTCCGGCGTATCCCCCGAAGGAACCGTGTCTAGGGCGATTGCTATATCCGGGTTGACCTCGAATGCCGATACGGCTGCTCCCCTGAGCCCGATCTCTTCCTGGACCGTCACCACAAAGTGGAGCTCGCCTTTAAACTCCTTGTCTTTCAAAGACTCAAGAAGCCCCAGCATGATGGCACATCCTACGCGGTCATCCAGCGCCTTGGAGACCAAGAGGTCTTCCGAGAGAAAAGTGGGCGGCGATACAAAGGTAATGGGCGTCCCGACCTTGATACCCATCGCCAGGACCTCTTCTTTTGTCTTGGCTCCTACATCTATATAGAGTTCCGTGTGTTTTTTGACCTCAGAGCGCTCTTTTTCCGAAGAGAGGTGGCCCGCTTTTACTCCTATGACGCCCGTGCGCCCCGCCAGGGTCACTACACGACCGGGAAGAAGGTTGTCACCGACTCCGCCCATCTTTTCGAAGCGGATGAAGCCGTCTTCTTCGATGCTTTTGACGAAAAGGCCGATCTCATCGGAGTGTGCGGCAATCATTACTTTTGGGCCGGCCTTGCCTCGTTTGACGGTGAAGATATTGCCCATGGGGTCAACACGGATCTCATCAACCAGCGGCTTCATCGCATCCACCATGTAGCGTATGACAGGTGCTTCACGTCCTGAAACCCCTGATAGGGTAAGTAGCGGCAGCAGGTGATTTGTAATCAGTTGGCGATCTGACAATTGTCATGCTCCTTTCGCTTAGTCTCGGCTTAGTCTCTTTTGGTCTCAGTTTTGTCTCAAGGCCGGATTTCGCTATGTACCCGTTTCTTACCTTCGCGGCGCCGGAGATGCCGGGTGTCTTTCGAATGCTCGTCTATGAGTTTGTTGTTGACTTTTTACCCCTCGGAGGATAATATACAAACAAGTGTTCACTACGAACAGGTGATCGATATGGGGCGGATCTTATACCTTAGATTCTTAGGAGCGCGAGCGAGCCAAGAGGCCAAAAAATGCGGCTTAGGCAGCGGAAAGCCGGGAGAGCCGGGAAAGCCATTGGTGATCCTCGAACGCGATTTAGTTACCGATTGCGACGGTAAAGCGTGGGACGAAGGGGTAAGGCCTGGCGACACACTCAGGCAAGCCAGAATATCATCTCCCACATGCCGGGTCCTCAGAGTGAGCGGGACCGGCGGAGAGTACCTTGAGGATATTCTCGACATTTTGGCAAAGGTTAGCCCCTATGTGGAACCTTCCGCCGATCAAAACGGCGTGTTTGTCGATATCCCGATCGAGTCCGATCTGGGAAAAATACTCGACTTCCTTAATGGCCTATACTTCAAGGTTTTCGCGGGATTGAGCTATTCAAAGCTCATTTCCCGGGCGGTTTGTGACCTACTCGCAGAGGAGTATCTGGAGCGCGGAAAGGTATCTTCGGGAAATACCCCATGGGGCTCTGTACGCCACGAATCCCTGAGGAGCGACCGAACCCAAGGGGACGGGCAAGCCGGCGGCCGGGTTGTGGCCGCGGTAGCGGGAGGCAAGGAGAAAGCCTTTCTTTCAGGGGCCCCTTTGGACCTGTCTCTTATACACTCT
>DGDN01000021.1 GCA_002385465.1 Candidatus Fermentithermobacillaceae bacterium UBA3951 | reverse complement strand
GGTACAGATACAGATGCTGGTGGCGTTCGCCGCGTACAACATCAAGCGCCTGGTGAAACGGCTGGACGAGAGAAGAAAGAGCCAAGAGATAGCCCTCAGCGCAAGGGTACGTAGACTCGCCTCGCTGGTGTCACCCCACCTTGTCCTTTTCTTCCCGGTCTGTCACGAAGCATAGCCTATTCGGCAACAGCCTCGTATCCGATTGTGAACCACGGAAAGCCTGATGTTGTTCTCCTTGCTAAGCTGGATCTTCCTGAGGTCTCTCCTATGTCTTTCAACAAAGGCTCTGTCGCCTTGGTATCTTGCGGTAGGGCCGAAATGCTGGTCTCCGTGATATTCGATGGCCCACAATACCTCCGGGGCGAATATGTCGTACTCCAGGTTCTGGCCCGTTTCTTGGTTACGCAGGAAGTCCGGGCGCGCATGCCGGATCAGTCGGACTCCTGGGGCAACGATCCACTCAATGAAGAGCGCCGTTGTCTCCTCGCCTTTGTAAGGTGCGATGCTTACCCTCATTCGGATTTGGTTGGCGATCATAGTCTCGACATCCCGTGGGACAACGGCCACTGGCCTCAGCTTATTACCAACCTTGACGAGATCTATCCAGCCCAGCTTCTGGAGACTACGTAAGTGCTTCGCGAGGTGTCTTGGCGTGAAGTCTGTGTGCTTTGCGAGAGCGTCGATGCAAGGCTGCTGCTTGAACATGCTCACTACGTAGATGGCCTTAGCAGCGAGAGAGAGCTCCGGGACGCCGGCAAGACTTTCGATGATAAGCGTGTTGATAATGATTCTCGCCTCCCAGTGGAAATACCAATGGCTGACACCCATATTTTACCAATTAATCCACCCCGCGACAAGAAACTTGAAAACAGAGAGCCAAATAAGGTATAGCCAGCGACCGACAGGCGCTCGTCAGAGCATGTATTTGACGGTGTAGCCCAGTAGGACGCATTCTTGCCATTTGCTTCTACGAAAGACCCTTCCATACGAAAGGAGAAGTTCTTGGGAGATGCTTTACCCCCCCGGCCAACACGCAAGATGGTAACTGGGAAATGTCCTATTTGGCTCCGACGAGCAGGTAAAACAGGAGATTTCCAGCGATCGGTCTTTCGCCTGCGGGTTCGGAGATATCGCCCCAGAGACTGGTGATTACCAGCTTAACGCGGAGGCTCTCGGATTCATCAATAATGACCATGTCTTCCGCCGAAAACTCGACATCTACCGCATCGCCGTACTTGGCTGCGAGTTCCCGGATGTACTCAGAGAGAGACTTGCGCCATTGGGACGAACCCTCGGTAATCACCTGAACATCCCAAGTCTCCCTGTTGTACAGTACTTCAACCGGGCCTTGGCTTAGAGAGACTACGGGGCCCCTTGACAACTCCAAACTGAAGTCAAAGAGCATGTCGTATACGCTTATGTCCAGAACCTGGCCTTCCGAATGGTATTTTACGTACTTGTGTGATTTCGGAAATACGCCGTCATGCGGCAAGGGAAACCCTACGTCATAATACTGGAAGCCGAACACCTTCTCGAACTCGTCGAACCGGAAGTCCCGTGGAAGGAAGCGGACATCTCCAAGTCGGTGGTTTTTGGAGAAGTAGAAGAGGATTTCGGCGAACTCCCGCCGGTCCTCGGCGGGCACCGGCTCGGCCGGGTGGACTATCGATCCATCCTGAAGCATCCCGTACTTCGTAAGCAACGCCTCAAGACGCCTGTTCTGGCTCCATTTCGATACTGAGAAACTGCTCCAAGGACCGAGAACCGCCAGGGCAATCACGACCGCGAGAGAAACGGGGAGGACCAAGCTCTTCCTTGGCCTCGCCAAGATGAGGTAGACCATGGCTCCCAGAACCCAGGCGCCGAAGACCAGCACGTAATAACGGTTTTCGGTGATGCCATAATGCCGCACCCGTATCCCGACGGAGGCGAACATCATCATCGTGAGCGGAATGACGGCTTTCGGGAAGTGAGCGGAGAAAGCATGGCCCCACTTGTTGTCGCCAGCAAGCGGCCGGATGAAGTAGAGTATGGCCGCTCCGACCATGGAGTACCAGAGCACAAGGTGAGCGACCAACCCGACAGGCCATTCCCTGGTTATCAGGATCTTTGCGAAGTAAACGTATAGGACGAAGGTGTAGGCAGAAATAAGCGGAGCGACGACGAACAAGACCAGGTTCTTGAGGACCTTCGGGTAATCTTCGGAATCGCTCCTTATAGTCCCTATAGGTATCCCGGCCATGAAGAGAAAAGGAGCCAGTGTCACGGCCATCCAGAGGAATATGCGGATGTACGCACGGTAAGTTACGTTCAGGGAAAACAGCGACGAAACCGTAAGGGTGATGGCGGACAGGCCGAAGAACATGATTGCCGCGAACAGAGCCGAGACCACGGCGTGAGAGAACAGCTTGACGACGTACATTTCAAGGCTGCCCTCCCGGCGTACGTGAGGGATGATGAAGCAGGTAAGCGAGAGCACCAGGCAAATGGCTAAGTGCCTGCTCATGGACACCATGCCGAGATCACGGAGTAAGAGGTACGTCGCGGCGACAAAAAGGCCGGCCAAAGGGAGGGCAATGAGGTTGGCGGCGAGCTCCGGACTTCCGCTTGAACTCTCGTCTGCACGGGGTGGGATTCCGTATTCCGATCCCGTGTAGACGTGACGACGTTCCCAATAGAGGACCGCGCACCAGGCCACGAGGATACCCGGGATAAATGCCATAGATACCTTCATCAGTCTGTCGGTATCGTGGAAATCCCTCGTGAGCGCCCTTGAAAGAATGAGAGTCAGAGCCACGCAGAGCATGACTGCAACCCAGAACCTGCGAAGGGTGGGTCTTGCGGTCTCCAGCATCCTCGTGACTGATGCCCTGAGGTTCATTAGTTGCCCTCCTCAAGAATTCGCCTAGATCGCCATCTGGCGTGGCCACCTTGGGTGACAGGGTCTCGCTGCCAAGTTCCGCCCAACCGAAGAGCAGCCGAGCATTCCGGGAATCACAGGTCCTACAGAGGTCGGCCTGCTCCCTAGCCCATATCCCCAGTTTTCTTCCTGTAATTGGCCATCGCGATGTTATGAGCGATGACACCGCCGAGCAACCCTAGGGCCGGACCGAATTGTACCTTGTTGAAAATGACCCCCAAGACAGTCCCGATGGCCAGTCCCAACGCGATATAGGTGCCGATGTCGGGTTTTCTCGGTTCCTTCTCCATGGTTCCACCCTCCTTAACGTACGTGGCTAGTTGAAAGTTCCATGAGAAGGCTCATTACCCTTTACGGTCTACGTCTCAAGCAGTCGCGAGGGTTGAGACCCTGCAATTGAGGTGGGTCGGTGCGTTAATCATTCCGACTGGGTATCGCCGCCTCCGGTGCTTGCCGGCAAGGCGTATGCGCGGACGGTCCGGTCGCCAACCCTGTCCGGATCCAGGTTCTCTTCAAAGCCCTCACTGACCGTGACCGTGTCGCTCCTGCCATCTGACACAAATCTCCCGTTCGGGTACTTCTCGAACTCTCCCAGCCACTTGTCGAGCTCTTCCTGGGAACCACGGATCCTCGGGACCGCCAGAGGATTGAACTTCTTCGAGAAGGGGGAAGGAGCGGGCTCGGCGCCGACCAACAATATACCTTTGTTCTCGTATCGCTCGCCGTCCCAGGTGCCGGTAAGGAGGTTTTCTGTGGACCGGGGGTACCCTCCGTAGGGCAGTGCCAGTGATACCGTGTCGTAACCGCATATGGCTCTCACCTCGTTGGCGAGACTGCCGATTTCCCTGGCCACAACTTCGGGGGACGCATACGCCAAGTTCTCGTGGCTGCGAGTGTGGTTGCCTATCTCCATGCCGTTTTCCAGTAGAAACTTGAACTTTTCCTCGACCTCTGATGGGTCGCCAAACGGATTCCCCGAGTTCACAAAGAACGTCGCCGCGTGCCCGAATTCCGGGTGGGTTCGGGAGAACTCAAGCAGGATCCCAACAGCGCAATCAGGGTCAGGGATCAGCCCTTCATCGCTCTCAATCATGCGGAACTGGCCTCGCGTCCCATCATCGAAGGTCAAGACAAGGGGCGCCCTTCCCGCCGGGACGTTTATGTTCCCATCGAGGTAGTCGCTCAAGAGTACAAGGCTGTATCCGAGGTCGTAGAACCGCTCCAGGTCATTCCGGAAGTTGGACCTCGACCGCACCCACTCGGCCTCGTAGTCCTGCACGTCGTGATACATGATGATGGGGACCTTGCCCAGTTCGTTCACACTGAGGCGAGCGAGTTCGTCGTCATCCATCGGTGCTTCCGGTTCACCGTAAGGTTCCTCAAAGGAGGGATGTCCTTGCTCGTCGTCACCCGGGTTGGCACCGGGTCCGGTCTCGCCGGTGATGTTGCCCGTAGTGCTGTCGGGGCCGCTCCCGCGGCCAATGTCATGACCATAACCCGGGCCGTTGCCGGAGATCCGGGCTTCTAAGCGCCCCTTTATCCCCGAGAACAATGCGCCGGCATACCCGCTTGAGTGCAGGGCGAAAGCGCCCAGGAGTGCGACCAGGCAGAGTCCCGTCAGCACCCGCGGCCAGCGTTTGCCCTGTCTTGTGGCAGTGCTTTTTCTCTGTCGGCGAGTGCGTGTCATATGAACCGGTAGCCCCTCTCATAACCCGTGACCCTTTTTCAGATAGCGGTCTCCTCAATCCATATGACGTGCATCCTGGGCAGATGTTCCGGAGAAAAGGGCCTCGTGGAGATCCGAGTCTTGACCCGAGATATGCTTTGAGGTGGACGCTTTGTAGGTTATGCAAGATCCGCAGATGGGTTGCCTGCCTTGACCAGGATCTTGTCTCCTAGCATCACCAGAACCTGGACTCAGATCAAGAACCCGGTCCCCATGAGCAACCACTCGATCTTGACCACGTCGGCGAGTGGCCCGAAAAGCAGCATTCCAAAAGGCATCATGCTGCCCGACAGCATCCCGAGAAGCCCGAACACTCTTCCGCGGAAATCGTCCTCAACTCTTTGCTGAAGGATGACCGTAGAGGGGGCGTTGAAGACAGGGAAGGATACTCCGCACAACAACATGAAGGCCAGGTAAACCCAGAAAAACGGTACGAGCCCGAGTGCTACGGTCAATATCCCGATGGTGAAGTTCGATTGGACCGAGGATGTCCCGAAGATGGAAATGGTCTGGCTGGCCAGGAAAAACGTCGTCTGTTTTTTCCAGTCGGTCTGCATTTTAAGGATCGTCTCCCATCGTCGGCGGCGGAACCCACGGGGTGTGCGCGCGGTTCACAGTGATCCGCAACCCACAAAGGATAGCACACCGTGAGGGTGCAGTGCACGTGATTCTCAACTCGCCAAGGTGCTGGTTAGGACGGGGTGGGGTGAAGGATCGCTCGGCGAGTACCGCGGCCTGTGGGCACACGTGGAGCCGGAACGATTGAGCGCCCACCTCGGCGACCGAGCAAGAATCAGCGTTCTCACAGCCCTAACGAGATCAAGAATCTGCGTTTTCTAGAGGACAATCAGCGAACATATCGAAGTCTAGTTGGAGGACTGGAAGAAAGATTCGCTGGTTAACCCGTCGGCCGCAGGAGGATGAACATGTCACAAGTCGCCATAACACTCGTCATTCTTGCCGGAGCACTGGTCTTATTCGTCACCGAACTGGTCCCCTTGGGGATTACGCCTCTTATAGTGCTTTCTAGCTTGGCCGTCTCAGGCGTCCTGCCTGTCAAGGACGTGCTCACCGGTTTCTCAAATGACACGACCATCATGGTGCTTTTCATGTTCCCTGTGGGCGAAGCTTTGTTTCGGACGGGTGTATGCGACTACATCGGCAGGAAAGTCATAAAGCTGGCCGGCAAGAATGAAGTGCGGCTCATAGGACTCGTTATGCTGGCTGCTGCTTTCCTCTCGGCGTTCACAAGCAACACGGGGACCACAATCGTAATGGCTCCGCTCGTTGTTTCGGTAGCCCGCGAGGCCGGGGTAAGCGCCGGAGCTCTCCTCCTGCCGCTCGCCTTTGGAGCGTCGTTCGGAGGGATGCTTACCCTGGTGGGGACGCCTCCCAATGCCATCGTCCAGGGAGCCCTCCGGCAAGCCACGGGAGAGTCTTTTGGGTTTTTCGATTTCGGGAAGGTATCGCTGCCCTTTGTGGTGGTGGCTGTCCTCTACATGATGTTTGTGGGTAGGAAGCAGGTTGCGACGAGGCTCCCAAGTGAGGTCTCATCGCCGGAGAAACACGAGTTCAAGACGAAGAAGATGGGCGTGTCCCTCTTTATCCTCGCGCTGGTTGTAGTGGGGATGTTCTTCGAGAGCAGGCTTTATGCCTTCGGCCTTAGTCTCCCCATAGTTGCCATGATCGGGGCGGTGCTCACGGTTGTCACCGGATGCATCACCATGCATGAGTTTACGGGGAGCATTGAGTGGTCGTCTGTCCTCCTTATGGGCGGGATGCAGCCTCTGGGGCTGGCTATGCAGAGGACCGGCGCCTCAGAGATGCTTGCCGGATTTCTGACCCGCGCCATTCACGAGCCCACTCCTTACCTCATGACCGGGGTCGTGGTCGTTTCAGCAGGTCTTCTGGGGCAGTTTATGTCCCATACCGCTGCGACCAGCGTCCTTGCTCCCGTATGCGTAGCAATAGCCCAGCAGTTGGGAGTGAGCCCGGCACCGCTTCTCATGGGGCTTTGCCAAGCCACGTCCATAGCAGTAGCGACACCCATCGGTACTCCACCCAACGTGATCGTCTACCAGCGGGGAGGCTACAAGTTCACCGATTTCGTGAAGACCGGGCTGCCTCTCTTTGTCCTGGGAGCTTTGATGCTGTCTCTCCTCATACCCGGGATGTTTCCTTTCTGAGGCTCTGGTCCGGTAAGGCTTCCGGCTCTTCTGAGAGGCCGGCGAAAGTCCGGGTTTGGCGGGGTGTTTTCACCGCTCTGTGATTGTGGCAGTCTATGAGTGACCGCGCCGGTAGCGGGTTTGTGCCCACCGGCGGGTGAAGCAGGCGGACGGCGAGGCGAGACCCGAGATGGACATCGCGATTCATCCTTTTGTGCTCAAGGTTATGGAAACTCTCGAGAACGCAGGGTACCGGGCTTATGTGGTTGGCGGCTCGGTCCGTGACCTTCTCTTGAACCGCCGGCCCAAGGACTGGGATGTTGCCACCGATGCTCTGCCGTCTACGGTGCGGACTCTCTTCGAGCGCAGCGCCCCTACGGGCGAGAGGTACGGCACGGTGACCGTCCTCGGAGACATCCCCGTTGAGGTCACCACGTTTCGGAGGGACGGCAGGTACCTTGATGGCAGGAGACCCGAAACAGTAGAGTTCTCATCGTCGCTTAAGGAAGACCTCATCCGGAGAGACTTCACCATAAATGCTCTCGCCTCGGAAAGCGACGGGCGCGTAGTCGACTACGTGGGGGGCCTTAACGACCTCAAGGACCGGGTCATTCGGAGCGTTGGTGACCCAGGCGAACGGTTTAGAGAAGATGCCCTCAGGATGCTCCGCGCCCACAGGCTGGCTTCCGAGCTGGGCCGCGAGTTCAGCATAGAACCCGGGACTCTCGATGCCATCGCGGCGAATGCTCACCTTATCCTCAATGTCTCATGGGAACGGATCAGGGATGAACTGGTGAGGATACTCATGAGCGACAACCCGGGAGTCATAAGGGACCTTTATCATTCCCGGATTTTAGGATACATCCTCCCGGAATTGGCGGAGTGCTACGGGTTCCATCAATCAAGCAGGCACCACGATAAAGACGTCTTTGAGCACACAATCGTCGCGTTGGAGTCCTCTCCAAGAAAGTTGCGGGTCAGGTTGGCCGCCCTCCTACACGACGTGGGAAAGACCAACACCTTTACGGTGGGCCCTGACGGCGAGGGTCACTTCTACGGGCACAACCGTAAGAGCGCTGAGATTGCCGGGGAGGTCCTCCGGCGCCTAAGGTTTGACTCACAGACAATCTCCTCGGTGTGCATGCTAGTAAGGGAACATATGACGAGACACGCCCGGATGGGCAAGAAGGGCTTAAAGCGGCTTATAGCCCGGGTTGGTACGAACCTCCTCGATGACCTTCTTGACCTCCAGACGGCGGACGTGAAGGCTTCGGGTCACCCAGACGACCTATCAGGGGTCCTAAGGCTGAGGGCCGGTGTCGAGAAGGTCCTGGCTTCCGGCGACCCGCTGACCGTGAAAGACCTCGCGGTGAACGGCCGGGACCTCATCGAGTGGGGAATGAAAGAGGGGAGAGAGGTCGGGCTCGTCCTCAAGGCCATGTTGGAAAGGGTCTTGGATGAACCTTCTCTAAACACCAAAGAAGGGCTGCGGGCCGTCTACGAGGAGCTCAAGAAAGGGATGTAGGTCCCCTTACCGTCGACCCGATTGCTTTCGTCTCTGGTTGTGGACCTCTGACGCTATGAGTATGAGGAGGAGAAGAGAAATCAGCCCCATTGCCCAGTAGATCAGGTGAGCGCGACCGGAGTCGTTGCTTCCGCTTCTCGCTGCCGGCCTACGCGTGGTAGGCTTGATCTCCGTGGGCGCCGGCGGAACCGGAACCGCAGATGGCGGAGGACCGGGTTCTCCCTTGCTTTCCTGAGTCTCCTTAGGGTGGGCGGCGGCCCCTTCATGTCCACTCGCACCAACGCTTTCTTGCTTTTCCTCTCCGGGGTCGCCCGGGCTTTCCCTTTCGTCCAGAAGGTACTTGTACCCCGCGTCCTCATAGATCTCCGGGCCGGGGACGGCTTTCAGGAGGTCTTGAACCCGGTGGGCTCCCTCAATTCCTTCGACCTGCAGCTTGATGGTCTCGGGAAGGATGCGGCCCGACCCATCTATTTCGGCGTAGGCCGTGACCTTTTCTTCCCGCTCTTGCACGTATGAGATAAGGTCACGGACTTCGGAACGCCTCTTGTCGATCTCATCCTCTGCCCACTTGATCCAGGCAGCATCTGAGCCGGCTTTAAGCTCGTTAAGACACTTGATCATTCCGGCGAGGTAGGGGTCTTCTTCCGGCCGGGCGTAGTCTGCCCTGAACCTCAGTGTGACTTCCCATGTGGACCGGTACGTGCCCTCGTCAACCTCTCCGCCCGACCTATTGATGCTTATTGAGTCGACCCTGAGGCGGAGGATCTCCGACCGGCCGTAGAGGTACGAATGGATTGATTTGGCGATGGACACATCATCGGCAGACGACGGCAGGGGAGTGGTTGCAGCAGTTAGAAGGAGGGCTGCCAGGAATGGAAGCATCAAGGCCAAAAGAAGGTGCTTGCGCCTTAGATGGCGCGCCATGAAAGGCAACTTGCTGCAAAGACTTCTATGCGATGTCCCTCACCTGCCTCTTACCCTATATAACGGCGTTTCTTCAAACGAAGTTAGCGCTAATTAAGGAGAGTGCCGGGGAAAAGGCCGGGTTTCGAGAGGCATGGAGGAGGCAAGGGTGAGGCAAAGATGAGGCAAGGGTGAGGCCTCTTATTGGTTCTACTAGTGAAGCAGCTGGCTCAAGACTATGCTTGTCATGACGCCTGCGACCGCTCCCAAAGTACCGCTGTGACCTCCTTCGGAGAGCTCTTCTGCATCGGGTATTACCTCATCGAATGTCACAAAGAGCATGGCCCCTGCGGCGAATGCCAAAGAAGCCGACAGCACTTCAGGTGACAAGGTGCCGAACAGGGCACCTATGGCCGCACCCACCACAGAAGGTAGGCCTGTCAGCGCGCTTATAAGAATGATATTCGATCTCTTCCGGCCGATACATGCCAAAGGCCCGGCGACGGCCATGCCTTCAGGCATGTTGTGGAGGAACATGAGTGCCGCCACTCTAAATCCCAGAGACGACCCTGAAGCGAGCCCTGCTCCAACGGCCAACCCCTCCGGAAGATCGTGCATGGCTATACCCATCGCGACAACATACGCAGTCCTTGCGAAACGCGAGCTTTCCTCGTCACAGGAGAAATGGTGACTGTGAGGTAGAAGCATGTCGAAAATCATGATGGTGACCGCTCCCACAACCATAAAGGCCAGTGGGAGCACGGTTCCCCCGAGTTCTATGGCTTCAGGCATGAGGTCGAACGCGACAAGCGAGACCATCACGCCGCCCGAGTAGCCAAGGAAGAGAGATAGGAGTTTTCTACTGGGGTTACCCCTCAAGGAGACGATCAAGCCGCCTGCGCCTGTTCCTACTACGCCCACTACTGCAGATAAGAGTATGATGTTCAGAAAAGACATGCTCGACCCCCGTTCTAATGCCTGAGTCGATCCGGCATTGTTGATTCTAGATCCGAAATAAGGTGATGTCTACCCTTTGTCCTTAGGTGTGGCTTACTGCTAGACGGATGTCAAGGGCTTAAGCGCGCTACCTTGGCGGAAAGGAAAACGGGCGGCCTGAGTCCGGCCGCCCCGCCGTTTGGCGGCTGCTCTAGCAGAAGCAGAAGCAGCAGAAAACGAGCAGGATCAAAATGAGGAACAGAATGAACGCCCAATTGTTGCCGCAGACCGGTCCGGTGCCAGACATGGAATTCTCCCCCTTGTTTCATGTGTTGCATCTCATGTTATGTCGATAGCGTTCGGGGAGCTACCGATTGTAGTCCAAGAGGTTCAGGGCGCCGGTCAGGATTCTCTGGATGTCGCTCATGACGATGAGGATGCGCCGTTCGGCATCCATGAATCGCTTCACCTCTCCGTGCATGTTCACGAGGTCGGTGAGCTTCTGCATCTCTTCTTTGGCCTTCTCATCGGGCTCTTTGCCGCTTAGGAGATCCATCTCAAGCCGGATCTGTTTTTCCCGGAAGTCTCTAAGAATTGACATAGCCGCTTCGTTGGCCTGGATGGCCTGTTTGGCTTTCTGGTATTCTTTGTACTCCTCGCTCTCCTTCAGCTCTCGCGCGAGTTCATAGGCTTTGTCGTATGTAGCCATGTCAAGCCTCCTTGCATGGTAATGTGAAGGGTCATTCTTTTCCGCGGGTTTTCTTGCGGAAGATCACTTTCAGCGCACGACTCCTAATTCCTCTCCCTGTGCTCCCTCAGTTTTGCAAGGGCTTCCTCATAGCGCCGTTCAAGTTCGGCTTTTTCGCTTTCGTCTCTCGCCGCTGAGATGAGGGAGACGATGTATGCAAGTTCCGCTTTTGCGGCGAGTTCCTCGGCCTTCCTGTCTTTTTCCTCTATGCTGGCCGTGTCGGCCCACCTGTTTTTGAGGTCTCTGTAAGTCCCTTCGTGGACCGTGAGTCTCGCCGAGTCGAGGTGCCATATCACGCTGCAGACGTGGTCAAGTAGATGCCTGTCGTGAGTTGCGACCACCAGAGCTCCTGTATAGGAACGGAGCGCCTCTTCTACGGCTTCTCTTGCGGCGACGTCCAGATGGTTGGTGGGCTCGTCAAGTAGTAGCAAGTCAAAGGCTCCGTAGCACAAACACGCCACTGCAACCCGGGTACGTTCACCCATGCTGAGCGTGCCGAAAGGCCTCGTCTGTTTGTCGCCGGATACGGCCATCCGCCCCAATAGGTCCCTTGAACCGGGCATGGGGAGGCCCGTCTTCAAGCTCACGTTTTCTGCCGCAGACCTTTGGGGGTCAAGGTCTTCGAGCATTTGGGCCAGGTAACCTGCTTTGGCTCCGGGGTTAAGCCACACAGAACCGGAATCGGGTGTGAGGTCGCCTGCCAAGAGCCGGAGCAGCGTGGTCTTGCCTGAACCGTTTCGACCGATCAACCCGATTTTCTGTCCGGGCCCTATACGAAACGAGGCGCCTTCCAAAATGGCCCGCCCGGCCCCTGGCGAGGCGGCTTCTCGTGCTCCGGTCTCAGGAAGCGGATAGGCAAAGGAGAGCCCTTCGGCCCGCGCTACCGTCTCCGTCCTTATACCGGCGTGAGAGATCCCGGCAACCACTGGGCGGTCGTCTCTCGTGACTTCAGGCTTTCTTGCCATAAGCCTCTCCAGCGCCGATTCTTTGGCAAGGAACTGCCTGGCGTGCTTTTTCGCCTTGCGCCTCAAGAAATCGTTTTGGCCTGCATCTTTGTGGGCCTTTTCATACCACTGGCGGCGGGCGCTGATTTCCTCCTTAAGCTCTTTGACCTCGCGGGACCACTTGGCATGCTCGCGCCGCTCGTGCGTGAGCCTCACGGCAAGCGCTTTGAGGTAAGCAGAGTAGTTGCCCGTGTAAACCCTGAGTCGCGTATCGCGGACCTCCCATATCTTTCGGGAGATCCCGTCCAAGAACGAGCGATCGTGCGACACGGCGATTACGCTGCCCCGGAAGGATGACAGGAGCTTTTCCAGCCATTCGATCCCCGGGATGTCAAGGTGGTTGGTGGGTTCGTCGAGGATAAGGAGCTCAGGCCTGGCTGAGAGCGCGATGGCCAAAGACAGCCTGGTCTTCTCGCCGCCGCTAAGTTTAGCAGAAGGAGTGTCCCAGAGCGTCCTCCCGATCCCGCACCGTCCGAGGTATTCGGCCTTTTCGAGCCCTATGAGGTCAAGCGGGGTCTTGGATTCGTCAAGGTTGAAGGTCTGGGGGACATACCCGAGGCGGGTGCTCTTCACCCAGTCCACGGTCCCTTCGTCCGGGAGGACCTCGCCGAGAATGAGGCGCAACAGGCTGGTCTTGCCGCTCCCGTTGGGCCCGACAACGCCAATGCGGTCGCCTGATGAGAGAACTGCCGAAACGTCACTGAGGACGGGGTTTCCCTGATATGAGAGGGAGATGTGTGAAAGCCTTAGAATCGTCATTGAGCCCCACTCCAATACTCGCCGAATAAAGAGGTGTCACCGGGAAGCGTCCGGTAATCAAGATAAGGTGAAGTGCTTCCAAGAAACCTAGCGAGTGATCATTGGGGTGAGTAGCTATCCTCCCTGACGGTTTTTCCAAGGGTCGTCTAGTAGAGTATATCACGATCCGCCACATTCTTTATGAAGGAGAAAGGCGGCAATCCGCGCGACTCCTAGAACGGAGCTGCTATGGAAGCCAGAGACCCTGAGATGAGGGCCGATATTACCAGCAGGATAACGACTCCCAAGGTGCGAGACTTATTGCGGGACTCCTTGATTAGCACGAGGAGCCCCACTCCCGCATTTGCGGTGAGCCCGCTTACAAGGGCCGGGAAGGAAACGAACCCCGAACTGAAACCTTCCGCCAAGACCACACTTGTGGCGCACGAAGGGATGAGCCCCAACAAGGAAGCAGCCAGTGGTCTGACGATTCCTTGGCTTGAGAGAGCCGCCTCGGCAAGTCTTTCGCTGAGAAGGTGTCCCGCCACGTTGAAGAGAGACGATAAGACGAAGACCATGGCAGCTATGCGGAGGGCCCTTGAGATGGCGTGGGGGATGATCTCTCTAGGGGTACCCTTGGTTCCGACGCAAGTATGCGGATGAGAGCGATTAGGCCCGTTGCTTCTCTGGGTACCTCCGGCGCCGGACTCTCTATGGTAGGTGTGAGATGATCCTGTTTTTCGCATCCCGTAGTTTACGGCGATGCCGGCAACTGCGCCCCAGACCAGTTTCGTGCCTAGGAGCGGTAGTACCCAGGCAAGGGTATCAGGATTTGCCATCAAGATAGGTATTGCCTCGTCAGAGGTTGCTATATAGGAAGCCAGGAGCGAACCCGTGGGGATGAGTCCCTCTATGTAGAGAGAGGTTGTCGCGACAGAGAAGCCGCACTGTGGGAGGAGGCCCAGGGCCGCTGCAGCAACGGGGCCCAACCAGCGATGGGCCATGCTTCTTCTAAGCCACGTCGTTTCAGCGCGGTGCGAGGCGATCTCGACCAGGCCAAAGGCGACTACCAATATGGGCAGCATCCTGATTGTATGGACGAAGCTCTCCGAAAGGACTTCCTTCAGGAGATCGGGAAACGTATGAGCCATATGGACCTCCGCGAACGTCTTATCTATAGAAGTAATCTTTGTAGGTGGCGGTAAAGATATGCTGATTTCAGGAGAGGTGAAGGCGCCTTACGGTCTTAAGTATGGTAGAAAAATCGAAGGACAACGGTCCCGGTGGGCGAATACTTACCTCGAATATATTGATCCTTGATTTTTTTCAGCTTGACCTTCAAGAAATGAATGGGTCCGGGTAATCTTCAGACCTGGACAGGCAGGTATCGTAACCATTTTCATGAGATGCCAAATCACTGCCCATAAGTGCCGGCGGGGTGAAGGCCGGTAAGGGGCGAAACGGGAGGAATGAAAGTGCCGTACATAGCCGAGATCAGCCGTGGGAATCCGTCTTGCTTTCTGTTCCTTATCGATCAGTCAGGTTCCATGAGAGATCCTTTCGGGGCCGATCCAACAAGGCGCAAGGCCGACGGGGTGGCCGATGCCATAAACCGGCTCCTTCAGAATCTGGCCATCAAGTGCGCCAAGGCAGAAGGAGTGCGTGACTACTATTACGTTGGCGTCCTGGGATACGGTCACAGATCAGGCCCGGCCTTCGGAGGAGCACTGGCAGGCCGTGAGCTGGTGCCCATAAGTGAAGTGGCGGCCAACCCGGCGAGAGTGGACGAAAGGGTGCGAAAAGTCGAGGACGGCACGGGCGGCCTCGTGGATCAAAAAGTGAAATTCCCAATCTGGTTTGACCCTGTGGCCAACGGCGGCACTCCCATGTGCCAGGCCCTCACGCGCGCCCATAGCATCGTGCAGGGTTTCATAGCTGAGCATCCCGACTGCTTCCCGCCGATAGTCATAAACCTGACCGACGGAGAGGCTACCGACGGCAACCCAACCGGCCCGGCACAAGCCCTCCAAAGCCTAGCTTCTACCGATGGCAACGTGCTCCTTTTCAACTTGCACCTCTCGTCGCAGAAGGCCGCGCCGATCGAGTTTCCTGATTCCGAAGAGAACCTGCCTGACAGCTACGCGAAACTGCTTTTCGGCATATCATCAAAGCTCCCCGAGTATATGAGGGGGATCGCCGAGGAAGAGGGGTTCAAGACAACCGAGAATACGAGGGGGTTTGTGTTTAACGGAAGTCTGGTGTCCGTCATAAGATTCCTGGACATCGGGACCAGACCGTCGAATCTCCGGTGACGTGATTTTCTCACTCGGAGGCATTGAGCCGGCCGGGAGTAGGACATGAGAGTAGAATCGAAGACGCACTGGCTCCCGAAGAGGGGCAATAAGCTTTCAGAATACGAAGACGCCTTCTACCCGAGGGAGGCTCCGAGGGGCCGCGAGGGGTGCTGGAGGTTTGCCGTTTCCGACGGAGCCAGCGAAGCCATGCTGTCCGGCCCGTGGGCCGAGATTTTGGTGAAAGCATTTTGCCGGAGCCGAGTTCCAGTCACCAAGACATCGGCAAGGGGGATCATCGGAAGGGCCGCCATGGCGTACGAGGCATGGCTCAAAGAGTACCTACGGCGTCGGGAACGGGAAGGACGGCCGGTACAATGGTATGAAGAGCCGGGGCTTGAAGCCGGGGCCTTCGCTACGCTTCTCGGGCTGTCTCTGGTCAGTGGAGCTTCCGGCGACGGTCGAAGGTGGGAGGCCGTCTGTCTAGGAGACAGCTGCCTTTTTCAGGTGAGGAAGAACAGGCTTATTACCAGTTTCGCCATGAAACGTTCGTCAGATTTCAGTGGACGCCCCGTCCTTTTGTCCACGAACCCCGGCAAGAACCGGGTGGCCCTCGCGAAACTGAAGGTTACGTCCGGGACATGCCTTCCCGGTGACGTGTTCTACCTGATGACCGACGCTGTGGCCGCATGGTTTCTCAGGGAGCACGAGCGCGGCGGGACTCCTTGGGTCACGCTGGAAGCCTCTGACTTTCAAGACCTGGTTGGCCGTCTCCGCCAAGAAGGCCTCATGCGCAATGACGATGTTACCGTAACGAGCATACGGGTGGTGTAGAGGGAAGAAAGAGATGCAGTGGCCCACAATGAGCGACTATCAGGACGCGATGCAGAACCCGGGGCTCTCGTTCGCCGATCCTGAACTTCGAAGCGGGATCCCGGTTACCGACCGTCTCGGACTGCCGAGACCCATAACCGGCGGGTTCGCCAGTGTCTATCAGGTAGTGAGCAACGGGAGGAAGTGGGCCGTCCGCTGCTTTTTGAGGCACCACCAAGACAGCGAGCAGCGGTACGCGGTTATTGGCCGCACGCTGTCCTCGTCTCGTCTGCCTTACACGGTTGCTTTTCAGTACTTAAGAGACGGCATCCGCGTGAAGAACAAGTGGTACCCAATACTCAAGATGGAGTGGGTGGACGGCGAGCCCCTACACACTTATGTTGCCAAGCATAGGTCCAAACCCGGGGCCCTTAAGGAACTGGCCGAGGCCTTCTCCCACATGTGTCGAGAACTAAGGTCCAGGTCCATAGCCCACGGCGACCTCCAGCACGGGAATATCCTAGTGGTTGACGGGAAACTCAAGCTCGTGGATTACGACGGCATGTACGTGCCGGGCCTCGACGGCCTCCCAAGCCACGAAGTGGGGCATCCGAACTACCAGCACCCCAACCGGAGCGAGGACCACTTCGGTCCATACCTTGACTCCTTCTCAGAGTGGGTGATTTACGTATCCCTGACGGCGCTTTCAGTGCGTCCGGATCTCTGGGACCAGCTAAACGTGGGAGACGAGCAACTCCTCTTTTCCCAGAGGGATTTCATGAATCCTGCAGGGTCTAGGGCCCTCAGGATCATGAGGGAGTCAGGCGATCCCCTACTGGAAAGGCTGTCTCAGGAGTTCCGGCAAGTCATTATGTTTGATGATATCTCCTCTGTACCCTCACCTCAGGCGGCCCTCGATCCTTCGGGCCTCAAGCATCCGGTATGGAGACCGGCACAACTCGGCGGGTTGCTGAATGGAATAGCCAGGAAGATCAGAGCCCCTCAGGACAGGAACGCCGCGCTACCGCAGGAAAAGGCCGGACCTCAGGTGGGTGTAGCCGCATCGAGCACGGGCTCCCTTCCTTCTTGGGTCCAGGGTCACCTGCAGCCTGAAGCCGTACGGTTGTCGCCTCCTTTTTCCGTTGACCGGGCCGTGGTAGGCGGATATGCAGCAGTTGTCTTTGCGCTCTACAGGTTTCACGTTGCCGGCTACCTTTCTCTGCAGGTGGCCTTGTGGTGCGGTGCGGGTGGCTGTATTGGGACGGTGGCGGCGCTCATCTGGAGATTTTTGACCCGCCCCGAGTTCAGGCAGAAGAAAGCCCTTATGGACGAGCTTAAGGCTCAAAGGCGTGAGGCGAGGCGAGTCGAGAAGGCCATTAAGAAACTCGAGAAAGAAAAAGAGGCCGTCTTGGAGAGGGAGCGGAAGAGCGTCGAAAACATCCTCCACCGCCTGAGCCTCTTGGCTTCGGAGGAGCGTGAAGAGACCGAGCGCCTGGAATCCTGGCTCCAAGGACAGCTCAAGAACGTGGTCCAGCTCCGGGAAGCCCTTAACAGGGAAGAAGCCGAGGAACTGGCCAAAGCCGCCAACAGCATCCAACTGCCTTTCTTGGGAAAGAGGGCGTCTTCCATAATGAAGCGGTACCGCCAGAAACGCGAACCCCTGCTCCGCAAGGAGGAAAAGATAAGGCTTGAGGCGGAGAAGAGAAAGGACGCGATTCGCAGGAAATACTCCAGCCAGGAACAGATATTCCACACCAAATTGGCAGAAGTTAAGATGAACTACGGAAAGGATGCCGGAGACCTCGACAAGAAGATAAGAGATGAGAACGCCCGGCTTATGTCCTACCGCGAGACCGAGAGCAATCTGTCCCGCGAGCTCAGGCTATACGCCGAAGTGAGTTTCAGGACATACCTGCGCCGGATAGCTTTCATACGTTAAACGGTGGATTGCCCGGTGAGCGGGTTCCCGGCGCCAAGGGAACGGCTGTCTACGCAGGTCCGTCAAAGCCTTGAGAGGTGACTGAATTGCCTAAGCTTATTGGGTCTTCCATCCGGACAAGCCGGATCTCGAGATGGAGGCCGGATTCCAGGCGGCAGAACAGGTTCTTCGCTTTGCCCGTATGGGTCATTCTACTTACGCTGATATCACTTGCCACGCCGGCCTGTCTGGGGCAAAAGAACGGCCCGCCGAAGGCATCCGGAGTGGTGGACCCGAGGACGGTCGCGGAGTTCGAGGTCCAGGGGTGGGCATGGACCGACGACCCGGAGAACGTCATATCTCCAGACGGGAAACACCTGCTTGCGGTGCTAAACAACGAGGAACGCAAGGCGGTGGCCGTAATACCACTCGAGGGAGAAACACACGACCCGAAGGTATTGCATGAGGCTCCGGCAGGATGGGCCGAATTCGACGGCCTGGATTACAGGACCCTGGGTTGGACCGGAGACGGCATTCCGTTGTTCGTGGTCTTCGGGTACCAGAACCGCGGGCCGAATACCGGCAAGAGGGGCGTAGCCATCTGGTCCGGGAAGGGCGGAGAGGGAGTCGCCCAGGAACTTGCGTTTATTGACTTGCCGGGTGGAAACCTGCATGCCTCAGTCTACCTTCGAGAAGAAGACAAGGTCTTCATTTCGGTTTCTACCGCAATCTACTCCTACGACCTTCGGAATGGCCGCGTGACTCCCGTGAAGACCGCCTTGCCGGAGTATGATGGTCTTTTCTACGCAAGTCTCTCACCAAGTGGAAAGCATTTCGTCTACGAACTGTACGAGGAAGGTAAGAGGGGGATCTACATCCTCGATGCCGCGACTGGGAAGGAAGAAGCCCTCCTTGCCACCGGTCCGACCTTTAGCTTTGTGCCGCTTTGGTCGCCCGACGGGAAGTATGTGGCTGCGTATACTGCAGACCGGAAAGAAGGCGCCGGCGGCACATCGTTCGATGATTACGATTGCTTCCTGGGGTCGGCCGGACCGCTCACCATCGCGCCTGCCATCACAATTGTGGACACCTCCGGGAAAGTGGTGGGGACCATTCGTGTTGAAGGGAAGTACCTGGCCAACATGAGGTGGTCTCCTGACTCCAAGTCCATCGCCTTTGTGACCGGAAACAGGGTGGGAGCAGAAGAGAACCAGTATGATGAGATGGGGATACCGGATATCAGGTGGGACGGAATCTGGATCGCAGGGGCCGGGGCAGGAAGCGGGCCTCGTGAGGCCGCGGCTTTGGCGCCGTCCGCCGGAGAGGGGCTGTCCTTCGCGTATCCATGTGATTTCGACGCGGCAGGGAGCGGTGTTTTCTACCAGTACGGAGATATGGAGAGCATTTCGGTTTGGTACGCCGCTCAGGGGAAAGCCGGTGATGCCGGAGGTCCGCCTGCCCCGGTGAAAGTCGCCGACGGTTATTGGCACCCCCAGTACTCAAATCCGAAGTTTGGCGACTATCTGGGAGCCCTCATTTCCGGCGACGAGATGACGGAGCTTTGGCTCTTGGGGCCTGAGATGCGGAAGGTCGACGGATGGAGCGCGATGTCTATCACCGGACTCCTTGGCTTCAACGAAGACACCATCCTCGTCTTCCACAAAGAAGAAGCGGGACCGCCGAAAATCCTGGTTATTTCGGTGTATGACTATGAATGAGGTGCAGAACTCGGGTGACCTCCAGGGCCCGTCGGCAAGGGTGATTCAGGGGACCGTGGCTCACCCCGAACTGGATCTACCGGAAGAACGGATGTACGACAAGGTGAGGAGCAGAGTGGCTGCGGCGGTGAGGGGAAAGGTCCCGCCAAGACTCCAAAGGGCCGCAGATCTCTTGCTCACGCTCCCTGACTTTGTCGTGCTCATCTTCCGCCTCATGAAGGACCCTAGAGTGCCTGCGCGGGCGAAGGTGAAACTCGCCCTGTTTGCCGCGTATTTGGCTAGCCCCGTGGACCTGGTCCCTGACTTCATCCCGGTGCTGGGCTTTATGGACGATTTGGTAGGCGCAGTCATAGTCGTGCGGGACCTTTTGAGCCTTAGTCCTAAAGAAGTGGTCCTTTCGCACTGGAGCGGGAACCAAGATATCATCGGACTTATAGAAACCGTGCTTGAGGTGGCTCCGGAAGTATTGGGCAGAAACGTCCTGAGAAGCCTCCTAAAGAGACTCGGGGGAGCGGCGGGCTTCGAGACCGGCGTACATAGTCCGCATCAAGGAGACATACGACAACAGCGCGTCCAAAGACGGATCCTACGTTTGCGTTATCCGCGTCTCAATGTAGCTGTTCCGGCAAGGAGCGCCGCGGGAAAAGGCGACCCACCTGAGGCGCGGGACGGCCACTGAAGACCATAGAGTCGCCATACCGTCGGCATGGCCGCACACGGGGACGGTATGATCTCTCATAAGAGAAGCTACGCCGGAAACGGCGGACGCAGTGGAGGCCTCCGGCAGTGATTTCTCTCCCGGTCTTTTGGGATCATGGGATGTCGAGATATCTCCGGCGTCAAGTTCATCGAGGAGGCGACGCGCTCCTTCCGTCAGGAACCCCTGCCTCGCACGGCTTTTGGGGGGCACTGCCCGCATGAGCGCCACAGTGTCCGGGTGCATGTAGTGGTTCGTACATGCAAGGATGTCGCGGTCCGCTGCCCTCATCCTGACCCGTTCAGGGTGTGCTTCCACCACCAACATCCCATCAGGGTCGGCAAGGAAGTAGTTGTACGAAGCGAGATGCGGCAAGAGGGCTATTCGCGCCGCGGCTTCTTCCGCAGTAGAGCAGGTTTCCAGCACTATGCGGGCTATGTGGACGCAGAAGAGCCCCGGCTTGCGCCTCTCCGGTGGTTTGGAGCGCACGGTATGTAGGCTCACGAAGAGACCTTGTTCGTTCAGCCCGTCTGTCCTTCCGGACACAAGGCCGTCATACATGCCGACATGGGCAAAGCCTGTTTCGGGCTTGGTAGTGATCCGGTGGCGCACGCGGACCCTGTAGAACAGGTCGAAGTTCCTACCGACTACCGGTCCCTGGCGGGTCATGAGGCCCACGGTGCTGCACTGGCGGTTCTCTTGAGCCGCGACCATGGTAGAAGGCGCCCGGCTCCGGCCCTGCCTTGAGGTCTCGGTCATTCCCACGGACAGGTAGAAGTACGCTTCGTCCAGAGGCACAGATAAAGCGTCCGCCCAGGCTTCCAGTTCTTCGACCAACGGGGGATGAACCAGCCGCGCTTCCCGGGCGCACGCGTGGGAGAAGGTGATTTGTTCGGGAGTGAGTTCTTCTCGCCTCGGTCTTTCAATGCCCGGATGGTGCGATGCTAGGGCTTGCCCCAGCCGCTCAGGAGAACCGGCTATCACATACTGCCGGTAGTCTGCAGTCTTCTCCTGCTCAAGGTTTTCTCGTTCACTATCGCAGATTGTTTGGCGGTTCACCTTACCTACATCCCTTCGTGTACCTCAACAAGTATGCTTCTTCACATGGAGATGCCTAACCTGCTTGTGTTTTGCCTGATAAGACCGGGAATCCATGGTGCCTTTTGAGATAATGCCTGATATCATTGTTTTTAGATGAGACATCTAGAGTGAACCAACAGCAACGTAGGGCGAAGACGGCGGGTCTTTGTAGGTGAGTGACGCAGGCTTCGCCCGCTAGACCGGGGGATCTACGTGGACAAGAAGGCCAAGGGCGAGCTGGCCGGCATACTCAGGTTTTACCTGCCGCTTGCGACGACTTCCATACTCATGATGGTTACGCATTCACTGGTGTCAGGGGCAATGGCCCGGACCCTCAACCCGGCAGTCACGCTGGCTGCCTATTCTGCAGCCTACGCCGTCGGGCAGGTCCTCGAGTCACCCTGCTATGCGATGCAGAAGATGGTCCTAACCTTCTCCCGCGGCAAGCGTTCCTTTACGACGACTGCCCTTGTTGTCGTAAAGGTGCTCTTGGTTATCGCTGCCGTCTATATCCTTGTGGCCTGGTCGCCTCTCTCGGTGGTTGTTTTCAAGAACCTCCTGGGACTGAGCGAGGCGGTTCTTACCCATGCCCGGGTGAACCTTAAGGTGTTTCTATTGTGGCCGGTGGGGTCGGCCCTCCGGTCCATCTATCAGTCCAAGGTTGTTATCGGGAAGAGGACTTACTGGCTCACCGTGAATATGGTCATTAGGGTAGCCCTCATGTTCGTTGTCGCCGCGCTGCTTCCGAAGATCATGCCCCAGGGTCCCGTAGGATCGGTTCTCTTGATGACGGGACTCTGTCTCGAAGCGATACTTGCCCTTGTGGTATCGGAGAAATTTGTCCCTCCGCTTGCCGAAGACGAGGCAGACCTTCCGGATGTACGGCCCTCGCATGTGCTTGCCTTCATGCTTCCGCTGGGTTTCGCTGCGTCGGTCCAGACCCTGGCCCGTCCGGTCGTGACTGCCGCTCTGTCAAGGACGGCCTATCCCGAGACTACGCTTGCCGGCTACCAAGTGGCCTCGAGTTTCTCCTATATATTCGCTGCGGTCACTTACAATATCTACCACGTGATGGTGGTCTTCGTTAAGGACCGCCCTTCGTTCCGGAGAGTCAGGAATTTCGTGCTCGCCATAGGGGTGCTCGCTTCTTCGATGTTGCTCATTGCCGGTCTCCCGGGGCCCGGGTCGTTCATCTTCGGCAAGGTTGTCGGAGCACCTCAAGATATATCTCAAGAAGCGGTGAGGACCCTTATTGTGTTGGCCGCAACCCCGTTTCTTCTGGCATGCGCCGAGTTCTTCGACGGGATACTCATGCTTCACAGACATTCCGGCCTCGTTACGGCAGCCAAGATGTGCAATGTTGCCGTCACCTGCGTAACGGCGATGACTGTTGCCCGGCTGTGGCCTCAAACAGGCGGAGTTGCGGGGGCCCTTGCAATTGCGGGCGGAGCTCTCGTCGAGGCCCTCTTTTCGTACAGGTATATGAGGGTTTTACCCGAGACGGCACAGTACCTGGAGCCCGATCTCCCACGTGGAGCGGGCATTCGTGAGACCGCAGAAATGTAGAAGACTCACCGTGCCGGGCGGTTCCGGTGCCTTAGGGGGGTGGTCGGCCTGAACACCGCTACCACTCTTCTTCCGTACTTGAGGACGGGTTCGATTCCGCTTGGACGGTTCTTGAGTACGTGCAGCATATTTGTCTCGTCAACCATTACTCCAATGTGTGTATACCCGCCGGGGAGGCGCATGAGGATGATGTCTCCCGGTTCCACCTCTTCCACCTGCACGCAGTACTTGGAGAGAGTTTTCATTGCCCGTTCGAGGTAGTCGGGCTGCCGGTCATATTCCATGGGCAGTCCGTCGCGGTCGGGAATGTAATAGCCCCTGTATCTTTGGAAGGCACATACAAGTCCGAGGCAGTCAATGCCGTCCTTACTGCGCCCTCCGAACCGAAACGGGATTCCGATAAGGTCCTCGTACTTCATTGTGAGCGCCCTCCTCTTCCGGTCGTGGCGCTCTATTGTATTCAGTCGTCCCCCGGGAGGCGACATAACATAACGCTTTGAGAGGAAACCGCCTTAATTCGTGGAATAATGATGAAGCACTTACAAAGACGACTCACTCTGCCCAGAACATGGCGGCTAAAGAAAATGAGTCGTCCGCTATCAATGACGAATACGAGGTGTGAAGTATGTTCCGGTCAAGAGACGAATACGCAGAACCTTTCCGGATCAAGATGGTTGAGATGCTGAGGCAGACCACTCGGGAAGAGCGCGAAAGACTCATTGAGGAAGCCGGATACAACATTTTCTCTTTGCCCTCAGACGCGGTATACATAGATCTCTTGACAGACAGCGGTACCTCTGCGATGTCAGACCGGCAATGGGCCGGCCTCATGTCCGGCGACGAGGCATACGCGGGGAGCCGCAATTACCACAAACTGGTCAGGTCCGTGAAGGAAATAATGGGTTTCGATTTTGTGGCACCCACCCATCAAGGTAGAGGTGCCGAACACATCCTCATGAACATGTTCGTGAAGAAAGGTGACAGGGTCCTCGGCAACATGCACTTTGATACCACCGAGGGCCACATCCTCCTGCGCGAGGCCGAGCCGGTAAACTGCTTGGCCGAAGAGGGCTACCGGGTCGCCGATAAGGCCCTCTTTAAAGGCAATTTCGACCTTCATAAGCTGGAGGAAGAAATACGGAAAGACCCGGAGAAGGTACCCCTCATCCTCATTACGGTCACCTGCAACAACAACGGAGGCCAGCCGGTTTCCATGGAGAACATCCGCGGAGTCAGCCGGATAGCCAAGAGGTACGGTATCCCTGTGTTCTTTGACGCCGCCAGGTTTGCGGAGAACTGCTGGTTCATTAAGAAACTGGAGCCGGGCTATGCGGATAAGTCCATACCGGAGATCGCGCGGGAGATGTTCTCCTACGGTGACGGGTGCACCATGAGCGCTAAGAAGGACGCCCTGGTCAACATAGGCGGTTTCCTGGCTTTCCGCGATGAAGCGATGCATAGGAAGGCCATAGAGTGGCAGATACCCTTCGAAGGCTTTGCGACCTACGGAGGCCTTGCGGGTCGCGACATGGAGGCAATCGCAAGGGGTCTTAGAGAAGTGGTTGACGAATCGTACCTTGAGGACCGGATCGGCCAGGTGAGATACCTGGGAGACCTTCTTATAGAGGCAGGTATCCCCATAGTGAGGCCGACGGGGGGCCATGGTGTCTACGTAGACGCCGCCGCCATGTTCCCGCACCTACCGAGAAAAGAGTTTCCGGCGCAGGCCCTCGTCGTTGAGCTCTACATCGAAGGCGGGATAAGAGGCGTGGAGCTCGGCGGGTGCGCCTTCGGCCGCGTCGACCCCGAGACCGGCGAAGATATCTGGCCCGCCTTTGAGCTCGTGAGGCTAGCTGTACCCAGGCGCGTGTACACCGACAGGCATATGGCGCAAGTGGCCAAGGCCCTATCCAGAGTGAAGGAGAGAGCTTCGTCGGTCCGGGGCCTGAGGCTCACCTATCAAGCCCCGGTGCTCAGACACTTCACGGCCAAGTTCGAGAGAGTATAGGGACTTCTACTTGCCCTCTGAGGAGATCGACTTAAGCACGGGTCCGAGCACTGCTCCAATGGCCAGGCCGGACCCTACCTGGACTACGTTCCCCAGGATTTCGGCAGGGACTGAAGCCGGTGAGTAGAGGACGGCGGTGCCCAAGGCGTATGCCGCTATGGTCCAAAAGCCCGCTATAACCATGGACAGTAGCATGGTGGACCTGGGTTTTTCGCGGCCAATTCTCCCTACGATCCATCCGGCCACTCCCTTTATGACGAAAGTCCAAGGGGCCCAGATGAAGTAGCCGCCTAAGAGGTCTGCCAGGGTTGAGCCGAGGGCTCCTGAAACTGCACCAAAGGAAGGCCCGTAAGCCAGAGCCGCCGCGTAGATGATCCCGTCGCCGAGATGGATGTAGCCCGTAGGTGTGGGTAACTTGAGAAAAGCTGTGGCAACCGTTACCAGCGATGCAACCATCGCCAATAAGACAAGACGTCTCTCTCTCATATTAAGTCTCCTCCCACTCGGACTGTTACCGTCGGCACCGGAATCTCACCGGACTCAACCGCTGGTGCTGTCGGGCTCGCCCCGCTCGATCCGGTTTGGCCGGAAGGAGGGGTATTACCGCCGGTCGGGAATTTCACCCTGCCCCGAAGACGTTTTGGATTGAAACCCATTATACCAGATACATGTGGTTCTCTAGAGCAGGTGGGTGATATGATCCTTGGCTGAGGAGGAAATGGCTTACCTCCGGATGTATAGAGGGGTATGCATTCCATGTACATACATGCCGGCGAGATCGAGACCCTTGTGAGAGACTTGTGCATCAAGGCGGCGACAGACCTTCCGGGTGACGTTGCCCTGGCGCTGCTTGCTGCTTCTCGTAAGGAAACCAGCCCCCTGGGACGGGAGATCCTCGGTGCGATCTTGAAGAATGCCGAATTCGCAAAGGAGAAGGGCATCCCCATCTGCCAGGATACGGGCTTAACATATGTCTTCCTGGAAATTGGTCGAGAGGTGCACATAGAAGGCGACATCAAAGAAGCGGTCACAAAGGGTGTGGCGAGGGGGTATACGGAAGGTTACCTGAGGAAGTCGGTTGTCAAAGACCCCCTCTTCCGCCGAGAAAACACGGGGGACAACACCCCTCCCGTCATCCACATCGATATTGTCCCCGGTTCTCAGGTTGCCGTCACCGTATTGCCCAAAGGTACGGGCAGCGAGAACATGAGCGCCGTCAGGATGCTTACGCCGTCAAGAGGGCCTCAGGGTGTTATGGATTTCGTCCTGGAGACGGTAAGGCAAGGGGCCCCCAACGCATGTCCACCTCTGGTGGTGGGGGTCGGAGTCGGAGGGATGATGGATACGGCTTCATTTTTGGCAAAGAAGGCCCTGCTTCGGCCCGTGGGTGACTCGAACTGCGATTCCGAAATAGCCTCTATGGAGAGGATGCTCCTTGCGGCAATCAACAACCTCGGGGTGGGGCCCGGAGGGCTTGGGGGTTCCACCACGGCGCTGGCAGTCCACATCGAGACCTACCCAACACACATAGGCGCGTTGCCCGTGGCCGTCAACCTACAATGTCATGCCGCAAGGAGGGCCTCCGGTATTCTAAGGGGAGCGGAGAAACCATGCCTAGACAACAAACAACCTTCAAGGTAGGCTCATAAACCTTGAGAAGAGATTTCTGGGACGGTGCGCTCAGGGTCTCGGTTCCCTTCACAGACGACCTGTCCGTTAGGCGGCTTAAGGCAGGCAGCAAAGTCTTGCTTAGCGGGATTGTCTACACTGCCCGCGACGCAGCCCACAAGAGAATAGTGGAGGCTCTGGATAGGGGCGAGGAGCCGCCTTTCAAACTGGACGGTCAGGTTATCTACTACGCGGGGCCGTGCCCTCCGCCACCGGGTAGAGTCATAGGTTCCCTTGGCCCGACCACCAGCGGGCGGATGGACCCTTACGCTCCAAGGCTGTGCGCCGCCGGAGTAAAAGGCATGATAGGGAAGGGTAAGCGCTCGAAGGCCGTGGTGAGGGCTATCGCCAGGTACGGAGCGGTATATTTCGCGACAATCGGCGGATTAGGTGCTCTCCTATCGCAGGCGGTAAAGGAGGCCGAAGTTGTGGTCTACCCCGATCTTGGCCCTGAGGCCGTATACCGGCTTGAGATAGTCGATTTCCCGGCCTTGGTCGCTATAGATTCCCTGGGCCGGGATATGTATGATCGTTGATAGGCCGGTCAGTGATTGGCTGTAAGAGAACGAACGCGACAATCAAAGGCGCCGGAAACCATGCACAAATCGAAGCGACGGAGGAACAGACGATGACGTTGAGAGACGAAGCCCTGAGACTACATAGGGATAACCGTGGCAAACTGGAGATTGTGAGCAAGGTCCCGCTTCGTGACAAGAAGGACTTAACTCTGGCCTATACTCCGGGCGTTGCAGAGGCCTGCAGAGAAATAGCGGCGGATCCGGACAAGGTCTATGAATACACCATCAAGGGAAATGTCATCGGAGTGGTATCGGACGGTACGGCGGTGCTTGGTTTGGGTGATATCGGGCCAGCCGGAGCGCTGCCCGTCATGGAGGGTAAGTCGCTCCTTTTCAAGGCCTTCGCAGGCATTGACGCCATACCCCTCTGTATAGCGAGCAAAGACACAGACGAGATAGTGCGGTTTGTGAAGCTCCTTGAGCCTACCCTGGGAGGCGTGAATCTCGAGGATATTTCGGCGCCCAGGTGCTTTGAGATCGAAAGGCGGCTAAAGGAAGAACTGTCCATCCCCGTCTTCCACGATGACCAGCACGGGACGGCGGTAGTGGTGCTGGCCGCAGTCATCAACGCCCTCAAACTGGTAGGTAAGGAGCTGCCGGGAATCCGGGTCGTTGTGAATGGAGGAGGGGCAGCAGGGATTGCCACGGCCGACCTCCTCATGGACGCAGGCGTCGAAGAATGCGTAGTATGTGACAGCAAGGGCATCATCTACCCGGGGCGCCCCGAAGGGATGAACCCCTTTAAAGAGGAGACGGCAAGGCGCGGGAACAGGCGGGGGCTCAGGGGCTCTCTCGCCTATGCCATGAAGGGAGCAGATGTCTTCGTCGGGGTCTCGGTGGCGGGCGCAGTGACCCAAGAGATGGTGAGGTCGATGGCAGAGAAGGCCGTAGTAATCGCCATGGCTAACCCGGTGCCCGAGATATTCCCCGATGAAGCCAAGGCCGCGGGCGCGGCGGTAGTAGGCACCGGCCGGTCGGATTTTCCGAACCAGGTAAACAACGTGCTGGCCTTTCCGGGCATACTCCGGGGAGCGCTGGATGCGAGGGCTTCCGATATCAATGAGGTCATGAAAGTCGCCGCTTCTAAAGCCATCGCGTCTTTGATAAGGCCGGATGAGCTCAACCCGGACTACATCATCGTGGATCCTTTCGACAGGCGGGTCGGACCTCAGGTGGCAGAAGCGGTGGCCAGAGCGGCCCTTGATTCCGGGGTTGCCCGCGTGAAGGTTGATCCGGCAGAAGTCCGCCGGCGAGTAGAGGAGATGGTCCGGTAGGTGAGAGTCCTCAAGAGTTGGCGGCGCTTCGTGCCGGTGTATCTTCTCCTGTGTTTGACGCTGGGTCTTGCCGTTTTACCGGGATGCGCGCGAGATAACGACGAAGCCGCCGGCTCAATTACCATCGCGGGTTCCACTTCCGTCCAACCGTTTGCGGAAATGCTTGCCGAAGAGTACGCCAGGCGATATCCTGATCGCCCGCCCGTCAACGTGCAAGGTGGCGGTTCCAGCGCGGGCGCCCGGGCGGCCCTCTCCGGCACGGCACACATAGGGATGATGTCCAGAGAGCCGGCCGAGAGTGAAAAAGAGCTGGTACCCACGGTCATAGCAGTGGACGCTCTGGCCCTCATTGTTCACCGCGACAACAAGGTGGTTGACCTCACCAAAGACCAAATCAAAGATATATTCTCAGGTCGCATCACGGATTGGGGAGAACTAGGCGGCACGCCCGGGGCGATCCACGTCATAAGTAGGGAGGAAGGGTCCGGGACCCGAGACGCTTTTGACGGGCTCATCATGGAAGGCGACGACGTATTGGCGCGTGCCATAGTCCAGGACTCAAACGGTGCAGTCCGCGAAACGGTCGCGAGAGATCCGAGGGCGATAGGCTACGTTTCCCTGGGCCTTGTGGACGACCGGGTTAGAGCCGTCACGGTGGACGGCGCCCGGGCTTCGGTCACAAGCGTCCAAAGAGGCGAGTACACCCTGGTCCGCCCGTTTCTCTTCGTTGTGAAAGGCGATTACACTCCGGAAGCCAAGGAGTTTCTGGATTTTGTGCTAAGTGAAGAAGGTCAGCGCATCCTCGCCGAGGAGGGCTTGGTGACGGAGCAAAGATGAACCGGAAAGAAAAGTTTGCAGAAGCTGTCCTTACCGTCGTGGGACTCACTTCGGTGGCGGTCCTTGCCCTTATCGTTTTCTTTATCTTTAAGGAAGGCGCGCCTTTTTTTGCCGAGGTAGGGCTGGGTCCGTTTGTCGGCGGCACCAGGTGGTCTCCGGGCAAGGGGCAGTTCGGTATCCTACCTATGATAGCAGGGTCTTTTCTCGTGACCTCCGGCGCCCTGGTTATAGGAGTCCCCTTGGGACTCGGGTGCGCTCTCTACCTTTCCGAGTTGGCTTCGAAGCTGTCTCTTATACACATCT
>DGDN01000107.1:14206-53774 GCA_002385465.1 Candidatus Fermentithermobacillaceae bacterium UBA3951 | reverse complement strand
GTCACCCTGGATAGTCCGGTAAAACCGGAGTGCCATTGCCGTGAGGGCGAGAAAATCGACCTATCATCCGAGATGAACGGTCTATCCCCGACGATCAGTTCATCTCGGATGGCTCGGATGGACGATGAACCCTAGAGAACCGAAATGGCGCTCATGAGCAGGTTCAGGAACCTATCTCTATCGACGTCTACGGCCACTTTAGCGTTGGGCTCCTTGCCTGTCACGCCCCGGAAATCGACCACCGTCCGTCCGGCGGTGAACTCGCCGCGGATCTCCACATCCACGCGGGCGTATTCGGTCTTGACCACACCCTCATCAAACACTGCGGCAACGGCTAGAGCGTCGTGTATGGGGGTTCCCTTAAACCCCCTCGCCTTGTAAGCCAGCGAGTAGAAGTCTAGAAGACCTGCGGCCAGCGCTCCCACGCGGCCAATCTTCCGGATCTCTTCCACTTCCTCTGGATAGACGAGTGCCTTGTGCGTCGCATCCAGTCCTATCATGGTGATGGGCACACCGGATTGGAAGACAACACGGGCCGCTTCGGGATCGGCAAAGATGTTGAACTCCGCAGACGGCGTCACGTTACCTTGGCCTGCTACCCCACCCATGAGCACCACGCGCTCGATCTTCTCCTTGATGTCGGGAAATGCAAGGAAGGCGATGGCGATATTGGTGAGGGGTCCCGTGGGTACCAGGGTGATCTTAGTCTCCGACCTGCGAAGAGTAGAGGACAGGAACTCGACTGCCGAGAGGTCTCCTCCCTTAGCATTAGGAGGCACAGAAAGACCGTCTAGGCCGCTCTCGCCGTGAACGTCCCGTGACGTGTGAAGGGGCCTCAGAATAGGAGAATCGGCCCCCCTGGCAACCGATACGTCGGCGCTTATGAGAGACAAGATGGCCAGAGCGTTCCTGTAGGCGTTTTCGCCTGTGGTGTTCCCCGCTACGGTGGTGATCCCCAGGACATCCAACCGGCGGCAGCCGAAGGCCAGCATCAAGGCAATTGCGTCGTCGTGACCCGGATCGCAGTCGATGATGACCGGGATCTTCTCGCTGTTTTCGGGATAAACCCCGTTGCCGCGCATAGAACTTCTCCTCCTAAGCATTAGCAAGAAAGCCAGCCAGACTTAACCCTAAGTATAGGCGAAAGACTGGCCAAGCCTTGCCCGATACATACGAAATACACGAAAAACCCGGAATACTCGAACCAGGAGAAACAGCAACTCATTGCCCAAACAGCATCTTTTCGATTTCACCCCGCCAGGGTATGGCGGGCTGGGCGCCTTCCTTCGTGACCGCAAGAGCGCCCGCTGCATTGGCAAATCTGACGGCTTCGTCCAGGGTCCTCCCTTCGCTCAGGTAGGCAGCGAGAGCCCCGGAGAACGCATCGCCCGCAGCGGTTGTGTCTACTACGTCAACCTTATGGCCCGGGATGTGATCCGTGGAAGACCTAGTGGCGTATACCACCCCTTCGCCGCCCAGCTTTACGACTGCGCACTTGACGCCCTTGGACACCAGCGTTTTGGCGGCTTGAGAAGCGGATTGGACGTCTACCACCTGTATTCCGGTGAGAAACTCTGCTTCGTGACGGTTTGGGGTGATGTAGTCGACGAGGGACAAGACCTCCGGCTCGAGAGATGCGGGAGGAGCGGGATCAAGCATCACGGTGACGCCTCGCTCCCTGGCTGCCCTAGCCGCGTAGATCACGGCGTCCAGAGGGATCTCCAGCTGCAGGAGGATGAGCCCGCATTCGTCGAGCACAGGCAGCATACGGTCCACGTCTTCCCTCCCTACAAGCCCGTTGGCTCCTGCGACTACAATGATCGAGTTCTCACCGCTCGCATCCACGGTGATGAAGGCACTTCCCGTCGAAACTCCCGAAACCCGATGAATGAGGTCTCCCCTCACTCCTGCGTCAAGGAGGCTCCGGGTGAGCACTCCGGAGAAGATGTCATCGCCTATTCTACCTGCGATGGTTACCCTGCCACCTGCTTTGCTCGCTGCCACGGCCTGGTTCGCACCCTTGCCGCCCGGATGTAAGCTGAAACTCCGGCCCGGGACCGTCTCGCCCGGCAGGGGCCTTC
Source organism: Candidatus Fermentithermobacillaceae bacterium UBA3951 (assembly GCA_002385465.1). Lineage (GTDB taxonomy): Bacteria > Bacillota > Sulfobacillia > Fermentithermobacillales > Fermentithermobacillaceae > UBA3951. The sequence goes on along the minus strand of DGDN01000107.1, from coordinate 51,693 downwards.
TATCGGCCCTGACAACAAAGTCCACATTCAGGCTCCCGAACACCAGGATATCCTTCCTGGAAGAAGCCCGGCCTGTACCGCCCGACAGGATACGCGCCGAAGGGTTGGGACTGTAGCCCAAAAGGGCGACCGCTTCCTCGACTCGCCTCCGGGTCGATTCGCTCACGTACCCGGTCTTGTTAATGACTCTGGACACGGTCGCTATGGAGACGCCCGCCTTGCGGGCTACATCCTTGATGGTTATATCCCCGCTCATATCGCCTCTCCTTTCACCCTGGAATGCCCGGGCGCCTCAACCCGGCAGTCAAGCAGCCAAAAAGCCGAGAAGCCTTGCAGACTACAAAGGTGAAAACGTTTCCAGAAATCGCCCTCTCGCGTATGGAAACGTTTTCACAATAGTTTCTGAACCATTCGCCCATCTCACCGGAGCTTCCTTCTCGGGGGATCCGGCGGGCCGGCTCGAATAGCGGAGTGCCGGCGGTCTCAGAAGTCTCGAAGTCTCATTGGAGCGCTCCCCCACTCTGGGTAACATAGAGGTGGTTTGAGTGAAGAAGTCCGAAGAAGTAGTCTATGAGGAAGTAGCTGAGCGAGCCAGTCGGAGCGAAGTAGACGGAGCGACGTAGTTGGAGCGAAGCATTCCGAAGAAATAGTCTATAAGAAAGTAGTCGGAGCGAAGCAGTCGGAGTGAAGTCGTTGAAGTGAAGCAGCTAGAGCGAAGCAGTCGGAGTGAAGTCGTTGGAGTGAAGCAGTCAGAGCCAAGCAGTCGGAGCAAAGAAGTTGGAGTAGCACTCCCGGGGCTACCGGCATAGCGTTATGTAAAGAGAAAACGTTGGAGGGGTTCCGTGCAAGTCGATGCCCTTTCCCTTACACTTGCGCCGCGTGAGGTGTCGGCCCTCATTGTGAGCTTGCCGCTTCCTCAGGGCATCAACCTGAGCGATGTGACGCTCAGGGATTCCGGTCTGGAGCTCACCGTGAGAGCGTCGTTTCTCTTTAACTTCCCTGTGAAGTTCAAGGTAGAGGTGCGCTCATACGCCGGATCGCGGATATCCTTCAAAGTCACACCGCCCATAAAACCGAACTGGCTCGTGATCCGCCCCCTCATCTCGTGCTTGCCCGGAGCGATGTATGCCGGCCACAGTGTCATTGAAGTAGACCTCGTCTCCCTATCAAAGGGTTACCTTACCTCCATCACCGTTCAGAATGTGGTGCTCAACAGAACCGGGGTGAGAGTGGACGTAACGGGGATAAAGTCCAAGATAAGCTGGGACGAGATAGTAAAGATGCTGCTCCACGCGTAGCGCCCTCACACATGCCGTGCGGTAGTCATATTATCTTTACGAAGCCGTATACGAGGAGGCGCATGGCGTGGAAGAGAAAAACGATGTGAGGGCCCGTGAGGCCGGGGGGCAGCACGTCCACGACTACTTTGGCAGAACATCGGTTGATAGAGGCCATTTCCATACGTTCACCGGTTCGACCAACGTCCAGACCGTGGTAGCAGGTGGCCACGCGCACGAATACGCAAACGTCACCAGAGTCGCCGAGAACCACGTCCACCGCATGAGCGGCATATCAAGCGTCCAGATGCCGGTAATGCTGGGGCACGTCCACCGCCTGCAGGGCACCACAACCGTAGACGACAACCACAGCCACACGTATGACGTCTACACAGGACTGCCGAGAGCGCCCAGGAACGTGAGACGCGGCCGGTTCTTTGGGCCTTTCAGCGCAAAAGCCGAGGGAGCGGAAGCCCCCAAAGAGCCCCGCCCCCGGCGACGGTTAAGAGCTAAGAAGGCTGAAGCCGACGAGAAACCGTAGCAACCGCCCTATCCTTCAGCACAGCGGCCTGTTCGATCAGGCCGTTCTTGTCTTCCAGGGCCTTAGCCACAAAAGATTGGTCCTTGATCATAGGAACGTTGATATCGACGTTTAGGAGCGCCGACCGGACTGCGGCGTCCGCCAGGTAGGCAGCCACACCCGCGTCGCTTATGGCCATCTGGCTTCCGATGGGAGCGAGTTCATCCACGAGCTCGAGTATGTTTAGGGCCGCACGAGCGATGTCGAGAGGGGTCTCCGTCGCTCCCTTGAGGGCCTCCTGGATGAGGTGCTCCCGCCTCTCCTTCTCCTCATCGGTCGAGGCAGGCATCTTGTAGCACTCCATGAAGCGGCCGAAAACCGCCATATCGGCCTGGACCAAGTCCTCGGCCCGGTTCATGAGGGCCAAAGCGCGGTCTCTGATCCGGGTCACCTGTTCTTCCACACTCTTGTACTTCTTCTTGCCGATGGTAAGGTTACACACCATACCGACCATGGACGCCGCAAAACCTGCGGTAATGGCGGCTATGCTTCCGCCACCCGGTGTGGGCTCGCTGGACGCAGAGACCTTGAGCACGTCCCTGAGGCTTTGGGAGAACAAGTCGCTCATTTCATTTCTCCTTTCGAGAAGTCTACTTGCCCGCTCTTTGAAGGCTCACGGCCTTCAGGATGTTTTTCTGGATGAGGGCGGTAGTGAGGCTGCCGACACCGCCTGGGACCGGAGTTATGGCGCCTGCGACTTCAGAGACTGCGTCGAAATCCACGTCGCCCACGGTCTTGCCGTCGACCTCGTTGATCCCTGCGTCGACCACGATCGTCCCCGGACTTACCATCTCGCGGGTTATGAGCCCTGCCCGACCTGCGGCGGCGACGATGATGTCGGCGGAGAGAGTATGCTTCTTGAGTTCCTTGGTCCTCGTGTGACATACGGTCACGGTGGCATTCTCATTGAGAAGGAGGAAGATCAGGGGCTTTCCTACCGTATCTCCGCGGCCCACCAGGCAAACGTTTTTCCCTTCCAAGGTCACTCCCTGGCGCTTCATGATCTCAATGCAGCTCTGGGGTGTGACCGGGAAGAGCCCGTCTTTCTGGGTGAACATGCGGCCCCTGTTAATGGGGTTTAGACCGTCGACATCCTTGTCAGGATGTACTGCCAGCATTACCTTCTCTTTGCTTATATGCTTAGGCAGGGGAAGCTCCACCATAATCGCGTGGCAGTTCGGGTCGCCGGAGAGCTCGGCCAGCTTGGCGAGCACCTCTTCTTCGGATGCGGATTCGGGAAAACTATGTAGCTCGAACTCGATGCCTGAGTTCTTGCAGGCCCTCTCCTTTGACCTCGCGTAAAGGACGGAAGCCGGATCCTCTCCGACAAGTACCACCGCGAGTTTGGGCGTTATGCCTTGTTCTTTGAGAGCTTTGACTTCTGCCCTCACCTCTTGCCTAATAGAACTTGCGACGGCTTTGCCGTCAAGAATTTTCGCCAACCGATAAACCCCCTCTTGAGATCGTTCCCGCTATTCTTCAACATGCCTTAAGATCATACCTTTTGTCACAAGCGGCTTACAAACAGAAAGCGGGCCGGATGGCCTCGCTTCCCAGACGTCCCGGAAGGCTCTCTGTGACTTACTGTTTCCCGTCTCAGACGTGGACTTGCCGTTTCCGGTCTCTACTCGACTTTGGTTCCACACTGCGAACAGAAGACGTCCGTTGGACGGAGTCCTGCGCCACACTGAGAACAGAAAGCTTTCGCTTGGGCCTCCTTCTCGGCCGCCTTCTCAGCCTCCAACCTCGCCGCTTCCCTGGCTTCGTCTTCCGCTTTCAAAGCCTCGATCTCGAGGTTTTTCTCCTCGATCCGTTTCTCCGTCTCATCTACGGCCTGAAAGTCTTGGGCCAGCTCAGGCGGGAACGCCGTACCAACCCTGTAGAGGGCATAGGCTTTGCGGCCAACCTCCTGAAGCCTCCTGCCGCGCTCGTTTTCAAGCGTCATGAGCTCGACTTTCAGCCGGCCCATCTTTGTGAGTTCCTTGGTCTCCTGGACAAGGGTCTCGGCTCCGGTCTTTATGGTCTGGCTTATCTTGGACCACAGGTCCTTGGACATGCGTCATCCCCCTTCCACATCTATCTCGCGCAGAAGTTAATACGCCGAATGAACGGCAAGGTTTCCCATAATCGTGATTCCCTCTAAAATCTACCCTTTAACGGCGGGAGATATTATCTTGCGGATGGCATCTTCGGGGACAAAGCACGGAGTACCCACCGCCAGCGCGTGGTGATATATCCTGGCGGCGTCTTCAACGTATACGGCCCGGAGATAGGCCTCCTTGAGAGATGCTCCAATGGCGACGACGCCGTGGTTGGCAAGAAGGCAGGCACCCCGACCTTCCAGGGCTCTAACCACCTTTATGCCCAGCTCATCCGAGCCCGGAAGGGCGAACTCGGCGACAGGTATGTCCCCTCCGATAAACGGTATCATCTCGGTGAGCACAGGCGGTACCGGTTTCCTCAGGACGGCAAAAGACGTGGCGTAAGGAGAATGGGTGTGAAAGACGGCAAAGACGTCTTCTCTCCCCCGGTACACCCGGAGGTGCATGCTCCACTCGGACGAAGGCTTCCGGGCCCCTTCCACAACTCGACCCTCAATATCCATGACAACCAGGTCTTCGGAAGCCATTGAATCGTAAGGCAGTGAAGTCGGCGTGATCACGACGAGGCCTGAAACGGGATCTCGAGCGCTCAGGTTTCCGCTTGTGCCTTTGAAAAGCCCCTCACGGTAACCGGCCTTGGCAGTCCTCAGCACTTCCTCCTTGAGTCCTAGAAGATCGCGCATTAGGGCTCACCCCGGTCATTCATTTACAGGTAGCGCAGTGGCCGCCCGAGCAGCTCGCGCAGGAGGAACCGCCCGAGGAAGCCGCCCCGCTTCCACCCTTCACGTGAGCCGAGAAAGTGGAAAACAGCTTGGATAGGTCTTTGGACCCACAGGAAGGACACGAGGGTACTTCGCTCCCCCTCAGGTAGAACTCAAATCTAGACCCGCAGCTCTTGCACTTGTATTCAAAGATGGGCATTGAGATCATCTCCTCCCTTTGATCGAGTGTACACCCTCTCAGAAGGGCAGGCAAATCCGCAAGGAGGATGGAGCCCGGCTCTCAGTCCATATACGCCGGAGAGCGTTGTCTTGCTTCGGTGATGAGTGAGTCGAGCATCCTGATGACGTCGTCTGTTGTGCCGGCGCCCGTGTAGATGATTGGTTCAGAGCTCCATCTGGAAAGGAAATCCCGCACTTCGTTGGCCATGGCGAGTATATCCCTTACCGTCTCCGCCCGCTCATCACCTTCGTCCATCCGTTCCAGTAAGAGCGAAGAAGCTTCGATTATGTCTCCTATTCGGTCGGAGATAAATCCTACACGCAGGAACCTCGACATTTCTCGACCTCCTTCCGACCGTCCATTCGTCGTGTGTCCGGCGTTTTCCTTTGGGACACACTATGTGTCGGAGCGCCGCCAGACGTTCGCAGCGGAAACCGCTCACCTGCCATTCACTTTTTGGATGAAGAGGCGGGCACGGAAGGAAAGGAGAACGATCAAGTGCCAAAAAACGAAGACTACGTGATAGAAGGAAACCTCGAAAAGAACCCGGCAACCCGCGTTGCGGAAGAACTGAGACGCTCTTTCAAACCGCCGGGCGCAGGCACCCCCACCACTCCTGCGGAGAAGATCGAAGAGGCGCTCAGCCAAGTCCAGAACAGCGTCCGGGCCGAGCAGATGTCCACCGAACAGAACCTTCAAAGCTGCCTTTCCAAGGCGTCATCCCACGTCGCCGACTCGCAGCAGATCGACACAATCTTTGCTCTCACGCAGCAGCTTTCCGCTCTGGTATCTCAGGGAGACGGATCGCTTAGGACGAATTCAAACGAGGCTCAAGAGCTCATTACCCAGCTCGGCGCACAGCTGGCAATGCAGCAGGCCAAGGCCGACCGCCAGGTGGCCATGTCCCTCCAGCAGGCCGTATCGGCATTGGCCGATGCCCAGAACGCCATGTTCCAGAGCATGGCCATATGCGAGATGCAGCAGCTCGTTAAAGGCGCCGGCCAGGTGGTGAAAGACATAATTGCTCCAGGCCAGGTCCAGTAGTCACTATCTCACCGGGTTCTGAAAACCGTAACCGAGACGGGCGAGAGCCTCAATGAGGGAAGGCAAGGCCTCCACGGTGTATGGGAGCCCTTCGTGGAGCATGATGATGCCGCCGTCGCTCGCGGCAGTAACCGTCCTTGTCGTGACTTCCTCGGCCGAAGCGGCGCCGAGGTCGGCCCCGCCGATGTTGGTCCACATGGTAACCTGCATGTCGAGCTTGGCCGCCTCCACGACCTGGGTTTGGTCCAGAGCCCCGAAGGGCGGGCGGTAGAGGTAAGGAGTCACGCCTGTAACCTCTCTTATGGCGTCCCGGGCCTTCATGAGATCTCTCCGCACTTCCGAAGCCGAGAGGCCCGAGAGCGACTTGTGCTCAAACCCATGGACCCCCAAGACGTGGCCGTCCCGGGCTATTTCTCTCGCCAGATCGGGATGGCTTAACACTTTTTCTCCAATAAGGAAGAACGTGGCCTTGACGCCGTACTGGCGCAAGATAGCCAGTATTGGCCTGGTCGTCGTGAGGTCAGGGCCATCGTCGAAAGTAAGACAGATGCGCCTTTCCGGAAAAGGAAAAGGCTGCACCTTGGGCGGGGGCTCGTAAGTCGGAGCCCGAGGTCCCTCGACCTCCGGTTCTTCGGGTTTTGATATCAGGAGTACTTGCCCCGCATACACCATGTCCGGGTTCGACAGCCTGTTTATCCTTGCCAGAGTCTCGACGCTCATGCCGTAGCGGCCCGCGATTGCCGAAAGCGTCTCGCCGGGCTTCACGGTATATTTGTCGGGCGGATTGGCTTTGTAGTAGAGCTTCTCAAGTTCCCTGATTGTGGCCGGGCCCGCAATGCCGTCGACGTAGAGCCCTCTATCTCTCTGGAACTCCCTCACCGCCGACTCTGTGAGCGGCCCGAACACTCCGTCGGGAGACACGTTGTAGCCGCACGCGTCCAACGCTTCCTGAAGATATCTGACACGGTCGTTCTTGTCACCCCGGCGGATGAGGCCGGTCGAGGAAAAGAGGGCCGAAAGATCCCGGTCGGCCGCGAGGACTGCCCGCACGGCACAGAGCACCACGCATCCTGAGAAGGCGGCGATAATGACGGTTGTAAAGAACGTTACCCAAAGACGTCTCCAGCCAATAGAGCCCAATAGAAGGACCTCCCGAGAGGGTTCGTCCTTCTAGGTTTCCTCCGGGATCAGGGAGTTTATACCAAGAATCTCCTCAGGTATTGACGCCGAGGATGCCTCCGATTGCCCCTGCAAGCAACGAGAAGCCAAGCCTCTTGAGGAACACGCCAAAGCCGGGAAGCGGCCGGAAGAAAAGAGCACCCATAAGGAGAGTGATGAGGGCGTAACCGCCTCCTATGGCAAGGCCGTACACAAGACCGTAGCCTGCTTGACGCCTCGCGGTGACAAATGAGCTGAGGCCGAGGATTGCGAAACTCCCAACATCGACGACCCATGAGAGGACCCTTTCGTCGAGGCTCGTGACGTACACAACGCCCGAAGCGAGGACTGCCAGCAAAGCGGCCAGACCGACCGCCCAGAGCACCCCTCCGCCGGCAACGCGCAGTGAAAACCCTTCTTCAATCTTCTTCCTGGAAGACCACCTGCCGCCGGGACGCCTTCCGGGAGGACTCACCATAGCACCCACCTCCTGGTGCTTCTATATGTTGGAAGGCCCATCTTTCATGCTTCGCAAGTAGGCCACCGGAAAGAGCACCTGGATAGGGCGTCTATTCCACGCACATCGGTGAGGTCCACCCTGAGGGGTGTGATGGAGATGAGGTTCCGTCTGACAGCGCAGGTATCGGTATCGTCTATCTCTCCGTTTTCAACAACTACACCGGAAAGCCAGTACCAGTGCCTGCCGCGGGGGTCTTCCCTTCTCTTTATGGCATCCTTGTAGATTTGCACGCCCAGCCTGGTTATGGCTACTCCGGCGATATCCCCCTTTGGTATGGCCGGCACATTGACGTTCACGAGACAAGGCCACGAGCCTTCAAGGGCCGCGCACAGGGCTTGCTCTATGGCAAAATCGGCTGCAGCCGTATAATCCAGGTTCTCGAAGGCCGTAAGCGATATTGCCATCGATTTCACGCCGAGGAGAGCGCCTTCGAGGGCGGCCGACACCGTACCTGAGTAGAACACGTCGGTCCCGAGGTTGGGCCCGCGGTTTATCCCCGATATCAGGAAGTCGGGCTTCTCCTCCATGACCCCTTCGACGGCCAGTTTGACGCAGTCGGCAGGGGTCCCGCTGGAGGCGAAGACTCTTGCCCGCGGGGAGTCAAAAGGGACCTCCCTGAGGTCTATGGGTTGGTGGATGCTTATTGCGTGCCCCGTAGCGCTCCGCTCCCGGTCAGGTGCGACAACCGTAACCTCAATATCCGGGTGTTTGATGGCCCGCTCCACAAGGGCCCAGAGGCCCGGGGCGTTTATCCCGTCGTCATTGGTAATAAGAAGCCTCATATGAACTTCCCCGTTTTGGTCTCCTTGTATTGTGCCTTGCGAATTAGCTCCGTGATTCGCCTGAAAGGTGGCGCGAGACTCTGTTCAAGAGATACTCGACCGGGCCGCACTCCCTGGCAAGGTCGTCGAAAGACCTAAAGAACTCTCCCGCCCATTTGGAAGCCCCCGGAGAGAGCCTCGGGTCGGCCAGAAAGAGCGCCCGCTTTCCTCCCCTGGCGAGCATCCTCTCCGCGTGCGCGCGGATCCTGAGTGATGAAGGCCGCACGCACACCTCGATAAACCCGTCCAGTCCCTTGCTTGACAATTCCTTCCTACGCGCGTCATCTACGGGATTGGGCGGTGGAAACGGGACCTTCATAACGGCCAGGCAGGTAGGGACAAGATCGTCCTCATAGGAAGCCCAGTTCGAAGCAAGCACCACCGAATCCTCTTCAGTGAGATGCTCTATGACCCTGCTGCCTCCGTCAATACCTTGCGCGTAGACCACAATGCCTTCTCGTTCCAGCTCCGGAGAAAGCAGCTCATAGACTTCCGTAACCTGCGCCCTCGAAGGAAAGAGGACAAGGAGCCCGCTTCTTACTATCATAGCGAGCCGGCGGATGAAACCCGAGGCGTACTCCGCAAAACCCCGGCCCGACGCAGGCGCTTTCGCATCAACCGCACCAAACAGGAGTTCGGAGCGGGCCTTATCTTTGTCCGGTTCACCCCGTAAGTCCAGGACGGGCGACTGCATCCCGAGAAACAGCAGGCGTCCTCCGTGGGTCGCTCCCGCTTGGGATGCCACGTCGGACAGGAGGATAGGTGCACCTCTAAAGTCCCCGAGGGCCCTTACCGCCTCCCGGGCCGGCCAGATTGATCGCCGGGCAAGGAACGGGCCTTGAATCTCGCTCCCGTACGAGTTCTCGACGATCGCGATGTGCTCGCCCGAATCACTCGAAAACGAAATAAGTGCCTGGGACGCCTTCTCCAGGTGATGTAGTCCCGCCGATACAATGGGAGGATCGGGACGGCCCTCCCACTTGTCTTCGCCGGCCGTAAGGAACCCGAATTCATCTTCCAGCCTTTGCCGGAGCGACCGGACCGCTTCCATAAGCCTGTCTCCCGCCTCCGCCGCACACTCCCTGGTCTCGGCCGAGGCCCGGCCGGTCGCAAGGTCTCTCGAAGCAAGGGATGAAAGCCTTGAAAGCTCGGGGATCTCGCGGGCTACCCTCTCGCCTGTGAGGATTTCCTTGATTGATGCAAGGGCCACTCTCTCCTCGCGGTAGTACCAGGCTCTCTGGAGGTCGTGGGCGCCCCACACAATCACACGGTCGAACCCACCCGACACAGCAAGCGCGCGGTCGAGCCCCGCCCTCTGCACGGGCGATGCGGCCAGCTTCTTCTCGGCCAGGAGATACCGGCACGTGTCCTTCTCCGGACAAGACGACCTGCACACCATCTCCTTCGGGCAACACATCTCACTGCGAACGGCGTGTGCCCTCCCCGTCACCTGGACCTCGCCCATATGACCGCTGCCCGTCGTATTAAGCCAGACGGTGAGAGATGCCAGGAAGCGCCTCTCCTCAACATCTAGCTCTCTCAAGAAGCCCTGGGCAGCGAGGACCACCATATGGAGAAACTTACGCACGCAAATGTAATCTTCGGGGAAAGGAGCCCAGGGTATGTCGTCCGGGAGAAAAGCATCCGGAAAGCCGGCAAGCAACACCTTTTTCTCCGTCCGGCGCGCCCACTCTCGGGCCCCTTGTACCACGGCACGGGCCGTATCGTTTACAAGCGAAACACCAAGGACCTGACCGCCGGAACCCGGCGAGTCAAGAACCCGGATGAGCCTCCCTGAAAGATCATCAGAAAGTCCACCTAAAGGCTCACTCGAAAGTTCGCCTGAAAGCTCACGTGAAAGCCCACCTGAAGGCTCGCCTGAAAGCTCACCTGAGGACTCGCCTGAAACACCGCCGTGACGCGAGGCAGGTTCCAAGAGGTAAGGGGCGAGATCCCGCCTATCATGCGGCGGGTCGGGGATGAGCTGCCGCATGGATGGCCCGCCCGGTTCAAAGAGAAACAAGCGCCTTGGGGCCCAGTCATCTCCCATGATGGAGACCACGGCGTCCTTAAGGCGCCTTTCCATCTCGAGTATTCGTCTCTGGATGAGGGCGAAAATCTTGCCCGCAACTTCGGCGTCATCGTAGGCCCTATGGGCGTCGGTGAGCGGCACCTCTAACGCCTGGGCCAGTTCCACAAGCTTGTAGCTCTTATATCCCGGTACAGCAATGCGGGAAAGCTCCAGCGTGTCGTAGACAGGCACCCAGGGAAAACCATCAATCCTTCTTTGCAGGAAAGCCGTATCAAAGGAAGCGTTGTGCCCTACCAAAGGAAGGCTCTCGCACATCTTCGCGATGCGGTGACATACGTCACCAAACACGGGGCTTTCCTCGATTTCGCGGATGTCGATTTTGGTGAGGCGAAGGGTTTTGAGCGGGACCTTCCTCATGGGATTCAGGAGCGTCGACCACCGCTCCACCGGTTCGCCGTTCTGAAAGCGGATAAAGGCGACTTCCAAAATCTCATCATCATCGGGAGAAAGCCCCGTAGTCTCGAGATCGAAGGCGACGTAGTCCGGGACAGGGAGAAGCCGAGGACCATCCGCTGAAATGCCCACACTTCCGTATTCTTTACTCAAAAAGCCCATCTCCCCGAAAAAAGACGTATAATGGTTGTTATGACGGAGGTGGTCCAAGATACTGACGATATCCGTACTTGAGACTCCTGCGCCCGTCGTCCCCGGCGGTCTTGCCGGCAACGTGGCGGTGGTCATTGACGTCTTGAGAGCGACCTCCTCAATAGCCACGGCGATTTCTTCTGGCTGCCGTGGGATTATCCCTGCAGGTAGCAGAGATGAAGCTCTCGCTCTGAAGGAGAGCCATCCGGAAGCCCTCTTGGGCGGCGAGATTAGAAGCAGAAAGATCGACGGGTTCGACCTCGGCAACTCACCGGGGGACTATGGCCCGGAAGCCGTATCGGGAAGAGAAGTCATAATGTCCACCTCCAACGGCACAAAGGCTATCCTGGCCGCCCAAAAAGGTGGAGCCGACCCCACGCTGATCGCTTCGTTTCTCAATCTGAGCGCCGTTGCGCGACGGGCATGGCAGGAGATGTCCGAGAAGGAGAAAAACCTAACGGTCATCTGTTCGGGAAGCCACGGCAAACCGTCTCTCGAGGATTTTGCTTGTGCCGGGGCCCTAACCAAGGCAGTCCTCATATTGGGAGAGGGAAGGCCGATTTCGCCGGATGTAACGGCCCAGCGCGCAGTAGAAATCTACGAAGGCTACCGGGGGAACACGTTGGAAATTATAGAAGCGTCGCCCCACGGCCGGGACCTAATGTCAATGGGTTTCGCCGAGGACCTGCGCCGCGCCGCAGCGATAGATTCTCTAGAAGTCGTACCTATATTTGACGGGAAAGCAATCTTAGCCTGTATCAAGAGGTGAAAGCATTGGTCGCAGCCGGAGTCATCCTAGCGTTCGGCACGCTCCTTTTTCTCTCGATTCGGGGCGTCCGCCTGGATATTGTAATGTTCACAGCCACGGCAATCATGGCACTCACATCGGGACTACCTGCCGCAGAGGTACTGTCGGTAATCTGGCGCTCTTTCTCCGACCGCGGCACGTGCGAGCTTGCCGCGGCAGTCCTCACCATCGGGCTCTTCTCAACGGTGATGCAGGCAACGGGCTTTCTCGACAAGGCGGTCTCGGGCCTAACGTCCTTCTTAGGGAACGTGAAGGCGGCCCTCATGGCGGTGCCCGCTCTGGTCGGCACCATGCCTGTCCTCGGAGGGGCGGCACTCTCGGCTCCTCTGGTTGACAAGATCGGCCGTCCCCTTGCCCTTTCGGCGGACCAAAAGGCAGCAATCAACCTGGTCTTCAGGCACGGGATGTTCTTCGTGTTCCCGTTCTCAACCAGCCTCATACTGACATCCAAGCTCACCGGTTTTTCGGTACCGCGCCTCATAGCCAAGATGTGGCCCATGTCACTTGCACTTTGGGGTATGGGTTACTTCGCCCTGCTCCACCGGGTGCCTCCTAGAGAACACCTATCAGCGGGCTCCTCTCCGGAAAGCGCGGGGGAAGTCGCCGCCACACAAACCGAGGGGTCACAGCCGGAACAACCCTTGGCAGAATCCCAAGGGCATACGAGGCTCTCGGCCCTCATGGAGTTCCTGATTTACGGAGGTCCTCTCCTTCTCGCGCTGGCCTTTGGCATTGCGCTCAAGCTGCCCCTTTGGCTCGCTTTGTGCGGAGGAATCGGCATCGCAGTCGTATTGGCGATACAGAAAAAGCGCCCCTTCCCGTCACGGGCACTGCTCCTAAAGGGCGCCAACTTAAGCCTGGTCGTGGCGATGTTCTGGATTATGGCCTTCAGGTCATTTGTGGAGATGACGCCGGTATTCAGGACCGTTGTCGATAAAGCGACGGCCTTAGGGATCCCACCTGCACTTTTGGCCATACTGATCCCCCTGGCTTTCGGGTACGCCAACGCTTCCCAGCAGGCTACCATAAGCGTATTGATCCCCATTTTCGTGCCTGCTGCCGGGAGCGATGCGCTTAGGCTGGGCTTCACGGCGCTTATCTACGGGAGCTCGTTCACCGCGTACTTCTTCTCGCCGCTCCATATGTGTCAGGTGTTGACCTGCCAGTACTACGACGTGAACTTACAGGGGATATACAAGCGGAACTGGCCCGTCTTGGCCGGGTTATTGCTTGTGCTGGGGATTTTCTACCTGTCTTTGGCCCGTCTCTAGCAAGGCGCCGGCTGAAGGACCCGTGGGAGGGGTGTCATTCATTGGGGATGTCCCAGCCCCAAAAGCTCCTGCATGCGCAGTGCGTTTAGCGCCGCCTGGCCCCTATGGCAGTTGTTGTACAAGACATAGACCTCATCGGCCTTGGTTTCCATGCCGAGGATCCGGCTCACCCAGGGCATCATCTCTTCGTCGGTATAAAGGTAGTCGTATCGCTCCCAGGCTTCTTTATGATTGAACCACTTGGCAGCGTTCCTTCCGTGAAACCGTACATAAGCGAGCCTTGATGTAACCAGCGACACCCTGGGAAAGAGCCCCGGAAGGCTGGGTTCATCCACGCAACAGAAACCGGTCCCCGAATCACGTAGCGACCTGTAGACGTCTTCTCTGGCCCAGCTTCGATTGCGGAATTCCACTACTGCGGGCGCCATTGGGAGGAGGGTACCCAAAGAGTTTATGTAAGTGAGGTTCTCCTTGGAATACTTAAACGACCAGGGGAACTGGTAAAGCACGCATCCCAACACCCCCGCCTCCGCCATTGGGGCCACACCTTCCGCGAAAGTCGCTATCTCCTTCTCAAGCTCGGACCGTTCGGGTATCTCGTGGGTTATGGTCCTGTGGGCCTTGACGGTGAAACGGAAGTCCGGCCCAACCCTGGAAGCCAGGTTCCTCATGGTCTTTGGGGACGGCTGGCGATAATACGTGAAGTCTATCTCCACACATGGAAACCGCGCGGCGTAATACTCGAGGAACTGCCGGGGCCCAATGTCTTCAGGGTAGAAGACACCCTTCCAGTCTGAGTAGCTGAAGCCCGCCGTGCCCACGTATATCCGGCCCTTGTTTGCCGCTTCGGCTTCCACAAATGCTCTCCTCCCCCAAGACAAGAAGATGGTCTCTCGCTTTACGTCTTTAGCCCCGTCGAACCTCAATGAGCCTCATAAGCCTCAATGAGAAGGAAGGCCGCCTCCACAGATCTCATAACTTAACTGAAGCGGCCTTCTCCCCTAGACGCTTGCCAAGCTCCCTTGCGTCTCTATATCGGGAGCCTGTCCATCACCCTACCGGGTAAGCTTAAGCTCAGCCCGTAATGTACTTCTCCTGGGGCCGCTCCCAAGACAAGACCTCGTCGTCTTTAAAGAACAGCGCGATCTCGCGTTTGGCCGACTCCTCGGAATCCGACCCGTGGACCAGGTTGTTGGAGATGTCGAGCCCGTAATCGCCGCGGATAGTCCCCGGCTGAGCCTTGGCCGGGTCGGTCGCACCCATCACTGCCCTCACGTTTGCGATGGCGTTGGGTCCTTCCCAGACCATGGCGACAATCGGAAGGGCCGTTATGTACTCGATAAGCCCCTGGAAGAACGGCTTACCCTCATGCATTGCGTAGTGCTTCCTGGCCAGAGCTTCGTCGACCTGCATTAGCTTCATCCCTGCAAGCCTGAGGCCCTTCTTCTCAAACCTGGATATGATTTCTCCGCACAACCCTCTGGCCACCGTGTCAGGCTTGAGTAATACCAGTGTCCTTTCTACCAAAGCGCTACTCCCCTTTGATTGTCTCGACGGTGCTCCGGTCCAGCCTCATGACTACTTCAGTCATTAGGCTGACAACGGCGTCGAAGTCGTCCCTATGGATTATACCTGAGTGGCTGTGAATGTACCTTGTCGGCACACCCACCACCAGGCTTGGAACGCCTGCTTTATAAACATGCATCCTCCCGGCATCGGTCCCGCCGCCGGGCATGGAGTTGAACTGGGGCTTCAAGCCGATCGACCTCGCGGTGTCCACGACGAAGTCACGAAGCCTCCTGTGTCCTATCATGGACGAATCGTAAAGAAGGATACTCGGGCCCTTCCCGAGTTTCGATTGGGCTTCGTGGGGTTTTACGCCCGGGGTATCTCCGGCGATGTCCGTTTCGATGGCAAAGCCTATATCGGGTTCAACCAAGGAGACGCTCGTCATAGCACCCCTAAGCCCGGGCTCCTCCTGTACCGTCCCTACGCCGAAGACGGTGTTGGGATGGTCTTTCCCCTGGAGGCTCTTTATGACCTCCATGAAGACCGCGCACCCGATGCGGTCGTCCCAAGCCTTGCCGACGAGGTACTTGGGGTTCTTCATCTGGGCAAACTGGGAGTTGGGGATAACCGGATCTCCCGGCACGACCCCCATGGACTCAGCATCCTCCCTGCTCGAAGCCCCGATGTCAATGAACATGTCCGACTTCTGGGTGACTTTGTTACGGTCTTCGCTCCGCAAAATATGAGGAGGTTTTGAGCCTATAATCCCCAGTATGTCTCCCGAGCGCGTTTTCACCGTAACCCGCTGGGCCAGCATGACTTGCTCCCACCACCCGCCGAGGGTCTGGAATCTGAGGAAGCCCTCATCGGTGATGTACGTGACCATCATGCCGATCTCGTCCATGTGCCCTGCAATCATGATCCGGGGTGTTTCGGCCGAACCGGTCTTCTTGCAGATGATGCTCCCCAAGTTGTCCCGGCTTATCTCACAAAGGTCGGTCATCTTGGTTCTTATGTACTCCCTTACTTCATCCTCAAACCCGGGAACGCCCGAGAGCTCGGAGATCTCCTTGAGAAGCTCCAACCGTTCCTCCAACTGACTGCCTCCCTTGCTTTGTTTGGTGTGGATCGACTCCGAGGATGAATAGTTCTCTAGTGCACTACCTGAAAACCTTTCTCACACAGAAAATGAATAGACCCTGGCGCTTAATCTAGCGGCAAGGTCTATTCGTTCGCTGTGTGATCCTCTTCTTTACCGGTTCTCGGTAAAATAACTATCACCTTTCTTAATGCTTATTACGAGCTGGCACACTGGGTGTCGGTTTCCTCCACAAGCCCCCTCTTATACTCGCTCGCTTTCACCGAAGTCGCTCTGAACCCCTTTTTCGCTTCCTCCAACGCAACCCACGGGTCAACCTTCTCGCCGCAAGTGAACACGTCCAAGGCTGCGTATCCCAGTTCCGGCCACGTATGGATGGACAAATGGGATTCGGAGATCACCACGACACCGCTTACTCCTTGGGGCGAAAACCTGTGAAAGGCCGTCTCTCTCACTTCCGCTCCGGCGGAGATAGCCGCACTGACCAAGATATCCCGGATCTTGTCGAGATCGTTTAGTATGCTGAACTCGCACCCGTAGATCTCAGCCAGGATGTGTCGGCCCAACGCCTGCATTTTCAACTCTCATCTCAGCCCCCTTTCAGGCAATGAACAACCTCTCTGGAAGTTGGAGGATATAGTTCGTCACCCAAAAGACGAACCAAACAAGATTCTAGGATGATCCCCCCCCTCTGTCAATCAAAATACGATTACCTAGGGACGGTCTTATGAGACGATCAGTGAGATTATCTTATGATATTCGAATCAAAGGATCACCGGGTAAAACCTAACTATAAACGGCGATCTCCCTGGCTGGAGCAACCAGGACGGGGACCTTCTTCCCGGCCTTATGGAGCCTCTCCAGCACTACCGTCCGGGCAATCTCAGGGGTGTTGCATTCCGTACTTAAGTGAGCCAAGATGACTTGTCTGGTCTCGGCCGTCACAAGGTCGGAGAGGGCTTCGGCGGCCTGGTCGTTTGACAGGTGTCCCAGCCGTCCCAGAACTCTTTGTATGAGCGGCCAGGGTCTGCCAGAACGCTTCTCCATATCCACATCGTGATTTGACTCAACGACCAGATGCTCAATACCCCGTAGGCATGACCTGACTTCCTCTGTCACGTGCCCGAGGTCCATGGCGAACCCTGCCCTCTCGCCGTCACACTCGACGACAAACCCTAGAGGCTCGAGAGCGTCATGCGGTTTCGAGAACGCTTTCACACGGGTCCCCGAAACCACCACTTCTTCGCCTGCGGCTATTGGTCTCATGAGGCGTCTTTCCAAGCGGCAAGAATAGCGCGAATACCACTTCCAAAAACCGCGAGAGGCATATACGGGCAGGCTGTACTTCTGGGCAAACGGCGTAACAAGGCACATGGCCCTAACGTGGTCCGAGTGCTCGTGGGTGATAAAAAGCCCGGCGAGGTCTTGAGGCTCCATCCCGAACTCTTTGATAGACGCAGTAAGGCGTCTTATAGAGAGCCCGCAGTCAATCAAAACAGGGCGAGCCGAATCGCCCCATACAATGTAGGCATTACCGCAAGTTGACGAGCTGGAAAGGGATGCTATGTACACGTCTTCACCGGCCTCGAAACGGTCGCTATCAACGAGTCTACCATTCTATGCTGCTGAAAAGGATTCCTTTAATGCGCCTAGAAATAGGCTTCGACGGATGCGCCAAGGGCGTTTTGTGAGGAGCTGTGGGTTAATGTCAAAGTCCCTGGATTCCCCGGTCAAGACCCTAACGGCCGGACCCCATCATATCATATACGCGTTTAGCCGCGAGCACCCACCTGTCATGACCGCGCTCCCGGGCGAAACCGTTGTCTTCGAGGTCTTGGACTGCTACGGCGGTCTCATAAGGACCGAAGCCGACTCGTTCGATCCTGCGACATGGGATAGGATCAACCCCTCAACCGGCCCCCTCTTCATCGAAGGAGCCGAACCCGGAGACACTCTGGCGGTAGACATCAAGGATATCGAAGTCGGAGATTACGGCATCATAACGGCAGCGCCCGGGACGGGTGCAAGAGGAGACCTAATCAGGAAATCCGCAACGATGATCGTACCCGTGAAGAACGGCTTGGTTTACTTCGGAGACAGCTTTATTTTCGAGGCCCGTCCCATGATCGGGGTGATCGGGACTGCGCCGGCCACAGGTTCCATCCCCACCGGCACGCCGGGCCACCACGGCGGGAACATGGACACGAAAGTGATTACCAAGGGCTCCACCGTGTACTTGCCCGTTTCCGTGCGCGGAGCGCTCCTGGCCCTCGGAGACCTGCATGCCCTCATGGGTGACGGCGAAGTGCTTATGTGCGGCGTCGAGATCTCGGGACGAGTCACCCTATCAACGCGCCTCGTAAAGGGACGGCAATTCCCTTGTCCGGTAGTGGAAACAGGCGAGGCCTACTATGTGGTACATTCTGCTGAAACCCTCGACGAAGCCGCCCAACAATTAGTGGGCCATTCCGTGGACCTCATGACCTCCCATACGGGCCGCACTCCCGAAGAATGCCTTACCCTTTTGTCAATAAAGGGAAACGTACAGATATCGCAAATAGTAGATCCCCTGAAGACCGTTAGGATGGAAATCCCGAAGTCCATACTGGGGTCTCTCTAGTGAACCCCGGGGCTCACGGGCCAGGACGAGTATTCCGATGATCTCATAGGGTGGTTCACTTGGGCGACAAACCTCAAATAAGCAGGATCTGGCCTGCGGTGGGCGAAGACCCCTTGACCGGCCTACCAAACCTACTGGCCCTTATTGCCGACCTTCAGGGCCCTCCCAAGACGGACCGGCTTGCCATTGCAGGATTCGACTTAAAAAAGCTCGACTACATAAACCGCGAATTCGGTCACGCCGAAGGCGACCGGATGATCAAGGAAATCGCAGAAACCCTGGTCGAGGCGACCGCAGGGCTGAACATCGAGGGAAGCCGGGTCTACCGGATTGGCGGCGATGAGTTCTGCGTCTTGCTGCCCGGACTCTCTCACGCCGATAACCTCATCGAAGAGCTTCGCATGAGGGGCACCCTGGCCAAGGTGCGTCACGCCGTCGTCGCCTGCTCCTGCGTCAACAAAGACCTGGAGGAAGCGTTTCTCGAAGTATGGCCCCTGCTCATTGACGCCCTGGAATCCCAGGCCGGCGCAAGAGGCACCCAGATGAGGAGGCTGGCCCGGGTGCTTGTAGGCAAGGTGCGGGAAACCATAGACCTCTTGAAGGCAAGCCGCAAATTGGCCTACACGGACGACATATCGGGCCTTCCCAACCAGAGAGCCGCACGCCACCTCATAGGGGAATACCTTGCAAGACGCATGGACTCCGAAGGACCTCTGGGACTTCTCTTCGCTGACGGAGACAACCTGAAGGTCTACAACGACAACTTAGGATATGAAGGCGGCAATGAAATGATAAGGCGCCTCGGAAACCTCATATCGTCGGAGACTTCTCCGGGCGAACTGGTCGCCCGGTGGCTCTCCGGGGACGAGTTCATGATCATTTTGCCCGGCGCCGGTAAAAAAGAAGCCATGGAGCGGGCAGCAAGCATATGCCGGGCCGTCGAAGCCCAAACGGCCCAATGGGTTTACCCCGTAACCATATCTGTCGGAGTAGTAAGCGCTCCGGAAGACGGGACCGACTTGGAGACGCTCATAACAAAACTGGAGAAAGCCAACGCCCGGGCGAAAAAACTGGGGAAAAACCGGGCTTGCGGGATCTAGCTCAGGCGCTCGGCCTTAGCATCACACGTTGAACCTTATGTTGAGGATATCTCCGTCCTTAACCACATAGTCCTTGCCCTCAAGGCGAAAGAGCCCACTGTCTCTGCATGCCTTCACCGTCCCCAGCTCACGGAGGCTCTCAAATGCAACGACTTCGGCCCGTATGAACCCCTTTTTCATGTCGGTATGGATCTTCCCCGCTGCTTCCCTCGCCACCGTACCGCGGGTAATGGTCCAGGCCCGCACCTCGTCTTCGCCTACCGTGAAGAACGATATGAGGCCGAGGTGCTCATAACATGCTTTGGCGATCCGAGCAACCCCCGGCTCGGTCAGCCCGTATTCCCGGAGGAAAGCCTTGCGGTCCTCTTCCGGAAGGGCTGCGATCTCCGGTTCAACTTCGCCGGAAAACACAACCACCGGATACCCCATGAGAGAGGCCTTTGCTTCGACGGCGTCTTCTCCGGGGTATGTTTTCTCGAGAAGCGATCCTTCTGAAACGTTGACGGCGACCACTATGGGCCTCCTTGTGTAGAAGGCGAAGTTCGTCACAAAGTCTTCTTCGTGGGGCTCAAAGTTGACCTTCGAGAGGGGGAGCCCGCCATCCAGGGCCTCCTTACACTTCTCAAGGAAGGGGACCTCGGCCATAGAAACCGGTTTGGCCTTGTTCGACCTGATCCTCTCCAGCCGCCCTTCAACCGATGCGAGGTCTGCCACAAAGAACTCCGTCTCTATGTCGTCCAGGAAAGACGCTGCCTCACCGCCGTCCTTGAACGCGGGGATGGCGGCGATAAGCGCGTCCAAGTTCCTCACGGCATTTAGGAATTCCTGTCCCTTGTATGGCTGGATGTCTTGTACGTCCATTCGAGCATATATGGTCTTCCGGGGATTGAAGAGGCGACTCAGCCAGAGCACCCGTTCGTCGGGCACTTCCATCACGCCGACCGTGGAAAGGGCCCCTTTCTGGGGACTCACGCCCTTAAATTGGGTAAGGAGCTGCATGAGCGTGGTCTTGCCAGACTGTGGCCGGCCGACGATACCGATTCTCATCGTGGGAGGACCTCCGTACCTAAGGATTCTCCCATTTTACCTCTGGTTATATTTCCGGGCAACTTGTCCCAGGCCGTGTATTTCGGCTCCCGGCAGCCCCGGCATGCACCCGCCAATCTATCAAGGGATCCGGGTCACTTCGTATCCGTCCTTGAGGTCCTTCACCTGATAGCCCATCTCCCTGAGCTGCTCTCTCAGCCGGTCCGACTTTGCCCAGTCTTTGGCCTCCCGGGCCAGCCTTCTCTCTTCGATGAGCGCCTGGACTTCCGGAGGCAGCTCCGAGAGCTCCAGCACCTTGTCTTCATCAGCAGGCCCTTTCACAAGATCCAGCGCAAGCACGCGGTCAAACTCACCGGCGAGACGGGCAAGCCCCGGGCCGAGGTCGGCCTTGGCGGCCTCCCACAACACCGAGACGGCCTTGGGCATATTGAGATCGTCATTCACCGACTCAAGGAACAACTCTCTGAAACGCCCCATCTTTTCTTCTGCGCCCGGCTTCTCAGGCCCCCGGGAAGACCTCTGGACCATAGTCCGGAGCGACCTTAAGCCCTTCTGGGCGCTTTCAAGCGCAGGCCAAGTGAAGTTCAGGTGGCTCCGGTAATGGGCAGAGAAGCAGAAATACCGGAAAGCCAGAGGCTCAAACCCCTTGGTCACCAGGTCATGGACAGTGTAAGTGTTGCCGAGGCTCTTCGACATCTTGCCGCCGTCCACAAGGAGGAACTCGCCGTGCATCCAAAACCTCGCGGGAATCTTGCCTGTGCAGCTCTCCGATTGGGCTATCTCGTTCTCATGGTGGATGGGGATATGGTCCACGCCCCCTGTATGGATGTCAAACTGGTCGCCCAGGTACTTCCTAGACATAGCCGAACACTCGATGTGCCAGCCCGGATACCCCATCCCCCACGGGCTCGGCCACTGCATGATGTGTTCCTTGGGAGCCTTCTTCCAGAGGGCGAAATCGGCGTGGTGCTGCTTCTCGGGGTTCTCCTCAACTCTAGCTCCGGCAAGCTGATCCTGAAGCCTAATCCCCGAAAGCTGCCCATAAGCAGGAAACTTGGATATATCGAAGTAGATGCCGTCGCTTGTCTCGTAAGCATATCCCTTTTCAACAAGTTCCACGACCATTTGGAGCATCTCTTCAATATGCTCTGTTGCGTAGCACAAAGCGGTTGGGCGGAGTATGTTGAGAAGAGCCGCGTCCTTCATGAATGCCTCGGTATAGAAACGGGCTATTTCCCACGGTGTCTTCTTCTCCCGGCCGACGGCCACCAGCATTTTGTCCTCGCCCTCATCGGCATCAGACACCAAATGGCCGACGTCGGTTATGTTCATGACCATCTTCACCGAATATCCGTTGTATTCGAGCACCCGCCGGAGGATGTCCGCGAAAACGTACGACCGCATGTTCCCTATGGTTGCGTACTGGTAGACCGTAGGGCCACAAGTGTACATCCCTACTTTGCCTGGCACGATTGGCGAAAACTCTTCTTTCTTCCGGGTCAGAGTATTGTACAGGTAAAGGGGATGCACACCTACCGCCTCCTATCGTTTTGAACAGTATATCCCTAAAGGAGCTTTACGGCTTCCTCTATTCGCTTTAGGGCTTCCTCGAGGGTCGACCTTGGGCAAGCTATGTTCATCCTCATGAAGCCCTCGCCGCCCGGCCCGAAGGTATACCCTGCGTTCATGCCTACTTTGGCCTTCTCGTTGAAGAACTTCTGGAGTTCCTTCGGGTCTTCGATACCCAATCCCCTGCAGTCCAGCCAGACCAGGTAAGTCCCTTCGGGCCTCACAGGCTTTATGGCCGGGATTCTCTCTTCCATGTACTTAATGAGAAACTCCAGGTTCCCCTCGATATAGTCGAGGACCTGCTCCAGCCACTCATCGCCGTGTCTAAAGGCCGCTTCCATAGCGATAATGGCCAGAAAGGCGGGCGTGCCTTGGATTCCCACCCTTGCCTCGTTGAACCGCTTCCTCATGTCTTCGTCCGGGATGATGGCCACCGAACAGTGCATGCCGGGGACGTTGAAGGTCTTGGAAGGCGCAAAGCACGTTATGGAGTTGGCCTCGAATTCGGGGCTTATTGAGGCAAACGGGATGTGTTTGTATCCCTTAAGCACGAGTTCGCAGTGTATCTCGTCTGAGATGACCACGGCGCCGGCCTTGAGGGCAATCTCGCCCACTCTTACGAGCTCTTCACGGCTCCACACCCGGCCGACGGGATTGTGGGGGCTACACAAGATCATGGCCTTGGCTCCGCTTTCGGCGAAAGCCCTCTCCAGAGCCTCAAAGTCCATCTCATATCTCCCGCCTTCAAACCGGAGCAAGTTGGTTACGGTCCTTACTTTGTTGTTGGGGCCCGTCGCCCAAAACGGCGGATAGGCGGGGCTCTGCACCACAACCGCTCCGCCCTCTCCGGCGTAAGCCCTAACCGCGGCGTTTACTGCGGGGACCACTCCGGGGGTAATGACCACCGATTCAGGAGACACCTTCCAACCGTACTTCGATTCCAGCCTTTGAGTCACGGCGCCAATCGCACCGGCGCCGACTCTCGTGTATCCAAACACCGGATGCTTAATCCTCTCGGAAATAGCGTCGATGATGGGCTGGGGAATACGGAAATCCATATCCGCTACCCATAGGGGAAGAACGTCGTCTGATCCGAAAAGCGCCTTCAGGTTGTCCCACTTGCTGCTACCTGTGTTTCGGCGTTCTATGACCTTGTCGAAATCATACCTCATTTTTCTCGCCCCTTCGTGACAGCATTCCGTTACACGGTGAGTCCTGCGTAGAGTTCCGAGTGAGATTTCAACACCTCACCGGCAGGAATCCTCCCGAAAAAAAGTGACCCCGTCGGATGAGGAGAGAACGGGGCCTATGTTTGGTTGAGTCCCAAACCTTCAAGAGTGAATCCCGCAGCGAAAGCCACTAATGAGTGATCACGGTCACTTCCTTTCCCTGGCTTTGCAGAATGCGGGCCAAATCTTCTACTACCTTGCTCTTCAGGGCAAGCTCCGAAGGGAGATCAGGGCTCTGGTGAGCCGGATTTCTGGCCCTTCCAACGATAAAGCCGATCTCGTCTGCTTCCGCCAAGAGGCTGACAAGCCTGCTGGGACCGTCTGTCCTGAAGCGGAGCATGTGCCTTCGAGGCGTCCCATCTCTCAAGATCTCCAAAGCCTTGGTCAGGGTAAGAATGCCTTCGGTCACGAGATCGATTCCTTCGATCCTCCCCGTCGGAGGCGTTGAATCCCTGAGTGAACCCAGTTCAACTTCGACTCTCCTGCCCAGCTCACGGCCTACCATGAGGCTGGTGGTGCCCCCGCAGACAACCTTCTTACCGGGGCTCTCCATAAGTGAACGCACTACATGTGCATCGTCGGACCTTTTCTCGGGCGGGCCTGCGAGCACTGTCAGCCTTCTCGGAACCCGTACCTTCACGACCACCACGGTCGCGTCGTCGCCGGGCTTACCCGCATAGAGTTTCCTTGTAGTTTCCAGGAGTTCATCGGCCAGAGAGCGGGCGTCTTCTTCCCACGGAGCCACCCGCCGCAAATAGTCGCCGACCCTATCCCAACCCCAACCGAGGTTCCACACACCGCCTATCCCGGCGTGGAGGACGCCGTCGCTGATCATCACGAGCCAGTCGCCGTCTTCTAGGTTGAAGCGGCTCTCCTTCACTATCCTGCCGGCGTAGTCACGGCTCTCGCGCTCAAGCGGCAAGAGTTCCTGGCCTCTTCCCCAAAAGACCGCGGGGTTGTCGAATTCGGCAAGATATGCCGAGTTGTCAGGGATGATACGCAAGATGGAGAAGGTGCTGTACGCAAGGTGCCGAACTTCGCAGACGGGAAGGGTCTTTGAAAGCGAATCCACGACATCGTCCAGCTGCAAACCGCCGCGCAGCATGGTGGAGATCATCTTGCAAGTCATGGAGGCCAGGATATGCGCCTTAACTCCGCTCCCGAGACCATCGGACAGGACCACCAGCGTAGACGAGTCCTGAGCCACTTCTACGCAATCTCCACAGAGCTCTTCACCGTGCTTATTGAGTTGAGCTACCGCCACTTCCGCTTTTAGTCGACCCACTTGACGGCATCTCCTCTCCAATCACGTTCATGAGTGTGGTAAGTGATATCTTTGTCTCGGCCGTGGTTTCACCAAGGAGGCCGGCGATCTTCTGAGCAACCTCCATCTGTTCTTCTATGACTCGCCTGGCCCGCTCGACGGCCTCTTCGGCCACTCTCTTCCGGTTTTCCATCTGGCGGCGCTCTTCAGTTATGTCCATGAGTATACCGACAAGGAGTTTTTGGTCGGGTACATATATTACTTGTTCATCGATGACAAGGCCGTTTAGCGCGATTTCTCCGCGCGAAGGCGCCATTGTCCTCGCCGTTTCCTCAAAGAGCGTTGCGTCCATGTAGGCGGAGATATGGGTGCCTACTACTTCCTTCTTTTTCCTGCGAATCATCGTTTCGGCCGCCAGGTTGAGGTCCACTATAGTCCCGTCGGGCGTCGTCACTATAACTCCGTCGGGGGTGGCGTTTACCACGACGTTGGCCATGGACTCGGCACGTTGCCTCATGTACGGGATACACATCTCGGGATCGGCCATCCCGTTGAAAACCGCTATCGCCTTGTCCCTGCACGAAGAATACCCGCACGAGCCGCAGTTGAGTTCGTCTTCCGGGGTGTACTTCCCGATCCGTTCGAGTATCTCCCTTATCTGCTTCTCGGAAGGCCGGGCAAGAGGCACCTTCAGGTCCCTAAAAGACCTCTTAAGCTCGTCGAGAGGTAGCAGGCTCTCATAGTAAGCGGGACTTGCGTCGGCATTGACCTGTGCCGATCTCTCGTACTCTATGAGCATTCTGCGCCTTTCGAAAAGGTCGCTCTTGGATAGGGCCGAGGGTCCCGCTATGCACCCTCCCGGACAAGCCAGTAAGTCAACGAGACGGGGTACGTCATCGCCCCCCAAGAAATGCCGGATCGTCTCAATAGACGCTTCCATCCCCGAAACCGACAGGTACGCCTTGGACAGGAGGCCGCAATCTACCGTTGCCCGGAGAAGGCCCCCGTCGGCAGGAAAGAGACGGGCCCTTTGCGGGAACGGCCCGTCAAACTCGCCGTCTTGGCACTCCTCGAGCCTTATGCCTTCTTCCCTAAGCCAGGTAAGAGTCTCTTCAAAAGTAAGGGCCACGTCTACTGCCCCCCGGACCTCGGGATCGTCGATCTCCTCTTTCTTGGCCACGCAGGGCCCTATGAAAACCACCTTGACTCCCGGCATGGCGCGCTTGAGGTACTTCCCGTGGGCTATTGCCGGTGACACTAGGGGAGCAAGGAACTTAACGGCTTCGGGATAGTGCCTTTGGACAAGGTTCACTACTGCAGGACATGAGCTCCCTATGTAAGGTTCACCGGACTCTTCGAGGAGCCTCATGTGTGCCTGAGAAACCATCTCGGCCCCCAGGGCGGTCTCTTGAACGGTGTGAAAACCCGCTTTGCGAAGGGCAGTGATGAATCGCATGGGCCGGTCAAGTGCTGCTGCAAAAGACGGGGCCAGACTTACGGCAACACGGTCACCTCTCCGGAGGAACTCCCGTACCTTGTCAGTGTCGACCCTGGGTTTCTTTGCTTTCTGAGGGCATTCCCTAATACATGTACCGCAATTCACGCAAAAATCTTCGTGCACGCTCACATGCACTTCGTACGGCCCCGGTCCTCGCTCTACCTTGATGGCTTTCACAGGGCAGGCTCGCAAACACTTGTAGCAATCCCGGCACTTTCTCCTTAGTGTCTCAATGATGGACATGAGGGCCACACCCCGCCTTCTTTTCTACAGCGGGCAGCACATGCTCGCGGAAAACGCTTTCAACATCTTCTACCCGGAGATCTGCGAAAATTAAGTCACCTATCTTGACCGACACCCCGTTACCGCATTTTTCCATGCAAAAGCTGCCTTTGAGTTCCACCATACCGGGAGCTTCTTTTTCTATGAGAGAGCGGAAGCTTTCGATAACCTGAGATGCACCGCGGAGGAAGCACGAGCTCCCTACACAGACCGTTATTGTCACCACGGCTGATCCCTCCGCCGGCTACCTGGACGGCGATACTACCCAGAAAAAGGTAGCGTCGCCAGGTCCCGGATTTGTAAATCGTTCGGGGGTTTGGAAGTTGAAGTACCCCACGTCGCCTTTGGACAGCACGTATTCGCGGCCGTCCGAATGGATGATGACGGTGCCTTCAGTAACGTAAATCATGTCTTCTCTCTCGTGGGTGAACACGGGGTCTACTGCTTCGGCTCCCGGCTTCATCCTCACGAAACACGACTGCATTGACTTATCCCTTTGCCCGAGAAAAGCCACCAAATCGACTTCGACACCCTCAAACCCGGTTACAAGACGCCGGCGGGCATTGGATTTTACCACTACCCACTCTTCTGGGAGATTATCTTCTGTGAGTACGCTAACGGTTGTTCCGAGCTGTTCTGCGATTCTCTTTAGGACAGAATAAGAAGGCCTGCATTCATTGCTTTCCAGTTGGGATATGTATGAACCTGATACACCTACGCGTCTTGCGAATTCCCTTACGGAAATCCCCTGAGTCATCCGGATTCTCTTGAGGCGGGCGCCAAACTCCACAGGATCGCCTCCTCTTTATCTCGGATAATCCTTGTGATGGTTTTCACAATCCTACAAGTATAGTAGGCCCCTTCCACCTGTCGTGTCAAGGCCTACTTTACAATGATAAGCAACCCGATGCCGGGGCTGCGGAGCTCCGGAGGTCCCCAAGTGTATGTGAATGGGATTACCTCAAGCAGGTCTGGCCCCTTCCCCCGTCGATGGGATAGCAAGCCCCTGTTATCCAACCGGCTTTCGGTGAGGCCAGGAAGAATATGAGATCGGCCACTTCTTCCGGCGTCCCAACCCTGCCGAGGGGGTGGGTGGACCTACTGCGCTCCAAGAACGCCTCGTATTGCGCGTCGTTCATCCCTCCGGCTTTGTGGAGGTTGGTCAAGGTTACTCCCGGGTTTACGGCGTTTACCCGCACACCCTTTGGAGCGACCTCAAGGGCTACACACCTGGTGAGGTGATCAATGGCGGCCTTGCTCACGCAGTACGCGAGCACGCCGGGAAAGGCTCTAAGGCCGTTCACGCTCGATACGTTGACCACGTTGCCTTTGCGCTCTATAAGGTACGGCATGGCTTTATGTATAAGGTAGAAGGGCGCCCGGACGTTGAGGTCCATCATCTCGTCCCAATCATCCAGGGACGTGGTCTCTATGCTGCCGCTCCTCAGGATCCCGGCAGCGTTCACCAGGACATCGATGCCGCCAAAGGCCCGGACTGTTTCATCTATGACGCGGTCGGCCTCGCCGGGTACCGTTATATCTGCGGCGATGGGCAGCATGTTGCCTGAAGCACCTTCCGCCAACGACTCCAAGATGTCTTTCCTTCTGGCGACTGCAGCCACCGCGCACCCGGCCTCCAAGAACTTCAGGGCACATGCCCTGCCGATCCCGCTGGAAGCCCCGGTCACTATAACCGCTTTGCCTTTCATCTCCTGCATACGAATTCCTCCCGAACTGAGATTGGGTCTTTCTTCGCCTGAGCCACTCCCGCTTCCTCCGGAATACCGAAGCGAATCCCTTCCCTCTCCTGCGCTGCAGAGTACCGGAAGAGCTTCGCCAATCCCTCACCCCACTTGGAGGTGAGAAAAGGAGTATGCCGAATCTTCTTTTCGATACGCTTGTTGGCCGGAGTCTCTTAAGCGCCCAGCCGGTAAGCCGGCCGAGGAGGGTTATGAAGTGAAGCACCTCTGGAACCTTGACGACACATTTACGTTTCTAAACCACGGGTCCTTCGGGGCTATGCCGAAAGCCATCATCGAAAAACAGCATCTTTTGAGGCTCCACATCGAGAGCCAGCCGGTTAGGCACTTCCAAATAGAACTGGACGATCTACTCGACGCATCCAGGAAAAAACTCGCCTCCCTGGTAGGAGCCCCGCCCGAAGACCTGGTCTTTGTCCCTAACGCGACGACCGGGGTAAACACGGTGCTCGCGTCTTTGGACTTATCGCCCGGAGACGAAATACTCGTCACCGACCACATATACAACGCATGCAACAACGCGGCCACATACGTAGCGAAGAAGACCGGGGCCAAAGTCGTAACCGTCCATGTGCCGTTCCCGGTTGAGTCGGAAGGAGCCGTAGTAGAGGCAATCTTAAGCGCGGTCACGGATAAGACCAAGTTCGTCCTCATAGACCACGTGACGAGCCCGACTGCCGTCATCTTCCCGGTCAGGCAAATAGTGTCGGAGCTTAGCTCAAGGGACATAGACGTGATGATAGACGGTGCTCACGCTCCGGGGATGATCCCTCTCAACCTTAAGGAGATGGGCGCCGCCTACTACACCGGCAATTGCCATAAGTGGCTGTGCGCGCCTAAGGGTTCGGCCTTCCTCTACATCAGGGAAGACAAGAGAAAAAGGATAAGGCCCCTGGTCATAAGCCACGGCGCGAATTCGACGAGGACGGACAAGAGCTTCCTGCACCTCGAATTCGACTGGACGGGGACGGATGACTATGCCCCTTACATCTTGGTGGGGGACTGTATAGACTTCCTCGGGTCACTCTACCCGGGCGGCATAGGCGAACTCATGGAAAGGAACCACAATCTCGTGGTCGCAGCCAAAAACTTCCTGTGCGAGGCTTTCGAGTGCCCTCCGCCTTGCCCCGACCGTATGCTCGGGTCCATGGCTGCGCCGCCGATCCTTCCCCTGGGAGAACCCATAATAGCGCCTTCGGGCATGTCTCTGGACCCTGTGAAGGAAAGGCTCTACAACGACTACAGGATCGAGGTACCGGTGGTCAGCTGGCCACAGGCAGGGCGGCGTCTCGTGCGGATCTCGGCCCAGGCGTACAACACCCTGAGCGACTATGAGTACCTGGCGCGGGCGCTCAAAGAGATCCTGTCTACGTGAAGGCCTTCCCCGGGGCGTTCTCGACAGTGACCGGCCGTCATATTGAACCGGCCAACCCTTCTTCAACAAGCCAGGACTCCAGGGCGTGAGTCCCTTCATAGACTATGTCCGTGCAGCGCACCTTTGTCATACTCCGGATATCCTTGAGGTACGCCCCCGCGTCCACATAAAGGGCGGTGTAGGCGTTCCTTATCGGGTCGTATTCTGGGCGAAATGGGTTCACGGTGAACCCCAGAAGGTCAGTCCGGCGCTTGAGGCTCACGCGAAATCCCATGCTTCGTGTTTTTTCCAGGGCTCCCACCCACTCGGCTATGTCTCCCGAGAGAAGAAGGTGCACGGGATGACCCAGGACGAACTCTACCGGGAGTCCGGGAGCGGAGTCGCCTCCATTTTCGGAGGGAAAGCGCCGTGAATTTCCGGTAAGCACTGCCCCGATTTTTTCGGCCATGG
The DNA here is from genome assembly GCA_002385465.1 of Candidatus Fermentithermobacillaceae bacterium UBA3951. Taxonomy (GTDB): domain Bacteria; phylum Bacillota; class Sulfobacillia; order Fermentithermobacillales; family Fermentithermobacillaceae; genus UBA3951. The sequence goes on along the minus strand of DGDN01000107.1, from coordinate 21,691 downwards.
ACAAGAACACGGTGGGGTTAACTACTCCGTCTATCTGCACCGCCACGGCAGGCCGCGCTTCCTCTTTTTCGGGTGTTCTCTTGCAGGGTGTTTCGCGGGACACGGCTCCTGTTGACGAGAAAGGACTTGGGGCAATCCGGGAAGGGCCAACTCCCAGCACCCCCGCTATGCGCACGGCAACGTCCAAATCCTGCCCTCCCACATAAAGGCCCTCTGAGAAAGTCAGTAAGTCCGAGTCTTTGGGAATCCATTCCTCTTCAGGAACTTCGTTTCCGTGAGTGGCACGACTTACGTGCTCGGGAAGTCCAAATACGGCGGAAAGAGCCTCCATCTCGGCAGCTATACGCCGCGGATCGGGCGACCTTGAGGCTCCCGTAGCCAGAATGAGGGCGTCTGCCAACACCATAGGCGCAAGTCTGGAGAACGCGCCGTCCAGCAATACGACCCGGTCTGAAGGCGCGCCCTGCAGCACGGTGGCAACATCTTTCGTGCTCAGGGGCCCCGCCAAGACCACCCTGCCGGGGCTGGTGGCTACCCCCGAGTACACTGGCCCCAGCGCGCAGTCTACGCCTGTATACTCCAGCCGCGTGAACCTGGCGGGCGACGATTTCAGGAATGAAAGAGCCGTGGCAACCATGTCGCCTTCCTCGACGACAACCTTCGGCTTGGGGAGCCCTGTAACGGTGTCGACTTCTTCGCCGTCGTACCCGATGCTCGTGAGATACACGCCGGATCGCGACTCACGCAGAAAACGGACCACCGCCTGTAAGGTGGTGGTCTTACCGGTGTTCTTTGCAGTTCCTGCTATGCCCAGGGTCCTACTCAACGGCTCGAGGCCACCTTCCGCACGCACTCTCGGTGCCAACCATGACTTATTGCCGGACGGTGACGGTATCCCTACCTGCCCTGCCCGGATAGGCTCCATCTTCCCTGTCTCCAAGGAGTCCCTCATAGAGAGCAGCCACGAAATCGCCTCTCTCGTAGACGCGCTCGAGAGTCTCCAGTATCCCTTTCTTGAGACCTTCCGCCATCTCTTCTGCGCGGGGCGTAGGAGAGATTCGAGTCGAGCCAAAGAACTTAAGGGATGCGGCTACCGACTTCAGAGTGTCGACCCTTGCCTGAGCCGAGATCGGACCACCGGCATAAGCTTCGTCGGACGACGCTATGGTTACGGCTTCCGCACCAAGTCCCAGGGCAAGCGCAGCGTGCAGGGCCGTCATCGTCGATGACTGACACCTATCTTGAGTCTGGGTCATGAACCCTACCGGAGCACCCGGCCATATGGGGGCGTTTATGATGCTCTTTAGGGCAAGCATCTTGGCGGCATTGAAATCCACGAGGTTATCCTCGGTAAACCCGGACACCATGGCCTCCGGAGAGTCGGCGAAAAGGGGCTGCAAGATCGGTCGCCCGCCCAAGAGTACGCCGGCGGTAGCGACAACCAGCATCCCGGCGAAAGCTTTCCTCGCAGGTACGCCGCAAAGTTCCTCGTTGGTCACCACGTCGTACGGGAGCCCGAAGGAAGCAGCGAGGCGGAGGCATTCCACTCCGTCAACTGCCAGTCTCGCGGGATCGGTGCCTGCTCCCAGGCTGCCGTAGACTATGTTGATCTTGGTAAGGTCGGCTCCCGCGAGGTGAGCCAACACCACGGTTTCGGGGGTGTTTAGACCCCTGTGGGCCCTGACTTGCCAAAGGGCAGCCGGGTGGATGGCGCGCTTCAGGAGCTTCAGGTTCTCAAGGGTAAGCACTGTCCCGTCGTGCTGGTGGCTCAAAGTGCCCTCGGCAAGGCCCTCGGTCCTCGCCCCCCACGACGGGTCGAAGTGGACCGCGCCTTTGGCGCCCCAGGCAAGCGAAAGCTCGATATGGTACGCGTCCATGACCGGACATCCGGTGCCGTATTGCACTATGACGTTCACAGGTTCCAGGGGTTTCTGTGAGACAAGGGGGACCGGGACGTCACTACCCATATTCTCAATCGCCGCGGCTTCGTTTGGTGTAAGCGGCCTGGTATGCGGTATGGGCTGGCCGCTTTCGTACCACTTACGGACGTCGCCTCCCGTGAGGGCGCTGTATTTGCCCCTTAAGTCGTTCACCGACGAAACGTCGCCGGAGAGCCGCGCTTCTTCGATCTTCACCCGGAGCTTTGCCCTTTCGATGCCGGGGCTCGTCCGTGCCGAAGCCCAATCAATGAGCCTCCGGGCAATGCTCACGCAGAGCTCTCCGATCTCGCGATCTACGAAGTCGTACTTGTAGCCCCGAGTAAGGTCCGGTTTTGTGCCGCCGTAGGTGGCTTCTTGAGAGAGGTGGGCCTTCCCGTCAACGTAATCGGCCACTTCTTCCAGAGTGGTTTGGGGTCCGAAGCCGGCGTCAAAACCGAGTTCCTGGGCCATCTCCTTGCGTATGCTCATGCCGCCCACGACAAGTTTGGCATGGGACCTAATTCCCGCGGCATCGCACATATCCGCGAACTTCGCAAGGAGCTCAGGCGTATCGTAGCTGATTGTGCGGCTTACCATTATGAAGTCAGGTGAGAGCCGGCGTGCCCTCGAAATTACCTCTTCGACGGAAAGGTCGGGCTGGAGGAGCGTCACGGAGTGTCCCCTCTCCCGTAGGGTCCTCGCGATGAGTTTCGCGCCCACATCGTGGACGGGGTCCAGGGGCACGATGAGGATATTCCGACTGGTTTGAGCGGTCACTGACGGTGCCCCCCTTCATGCCGCCAGGTGTAGGTGCTGCCCGGACGGTTCACATACCCCCTGACCCTCACGCGGGCGCCGGGTCCTGCCATCTCAGAGAACACCACATCCGCATCGGCAAACCCGAGTTCTTTCATAAGGGCCAGTCCCAATCTTTTCCCTTCTTCGGCGTCTTTGCACACAAAGAAGGTCTCGATGTCACACGCGTCCAGGATTTTCTCTCTTGCCGTCAAGTCCTGATTCCCCCTCCGACGCCAACGCTCGGAGGTACGTTTTCACGTCCTCTATCACGTTGTTTATGTGTTGGATCATGGCTTCACGCGCAGCATGTGGGTCCCTCTGTGCTACGGCTTTGATTATGGGGTTGTGGTCTGCGGCCATCTGGGATCCGGCGTGGGCCCTTATGTATTCGAGGGAAGTCATGACATCGGGGTGCCGGTAGATGACATCCAGAGCGGCCACAATCACTTTGTTCCTGCTGGATTCCGCCAAAGTCAAGTGGAAGTCGGTGTTTTCTTCTGCACCCGAGCTCATGGCTGCCAGAGCCTCTTCGTGCGCCTTTATGATATTGCGCAACCGTCCAATCTCTTCGGGTGTTGCGTTTTCGGCAGCGAGGGCCGAAGCCTCGCCTTCCAGTGCCCTCCTGGCAATCAAGACGTCGATCAACTCTTCAGGGTTGTGTACCTTGAGGCTCTGTACAAAGGCAACCTGGCTCCTGTCACGCTTGAGCCTTTCCTGCCACTCCTGGAGCACACGCTGGCCCCTGGCGGTGGCTACTCTTCCTTTCCGGCTCTTGGCCTCAACGTGGCCCGCGTCTTCCATCATCCTGAGGAGCCTTCCGCATGTCGCTTCGGAAACCCGGATACCCCTTTCCGACAGGGCCCTCCTCAAGTACCACGCCCCTACGGGAGCCTCCGACTCTGCAACTACATGAAGGGCTGCGAGATACGCATTATCGCTTTGATACGAAGAGATGTTCGTCACCTCCCACAGAAAGTCGCAGATTATCTTCGTCGACATGAAGGGATCTGCTCATCAGTGGTGAATAGGTCACATGAATGATATCACTCAATCGTCGCCGAACACAACATGAGGCGCCCGGAGAGGTGAGAATGTGGCAAAGAACGACCCATACACAACCAAGAAAGTCACGTCCAATGCCTACGCGGACAAAGTGCCTCTGGAAGGCGTGGTGGTTGCCGTCCTGAGGGGAACCGTGGCCGATAGAGGACTCGAGCTTATCCCTCAGCCCTCGAGAGCCGTGTCCAAGGGCGAAGTGCACGAGCTTATCCTGACGCCGGAGGCAGTCTCCCCCGGAGACCGGGTCGGAGCCATCGCCTATCTGGCCTTTGTGGAGTTCCAGTCAGGCGGTGTCCTCTTGGCGGGCGACAAGCTCTTTGTCGACGGTGAGGAGATTGCCGAGCTTGTAGGGTTCGACATGAGCCACTTCCCCAACCACATGAATATCGTGGCAAGGGGCGACCTCCGTTCAGGCGAGGAGAGAGGCATCTCACTTAACTCTAAAGTAACGTTTCTCATGCGGTCTTAACGAGACCGGAATTCGAGAGGAGGAACCGTAGTGCCTGAGTTCAAGTACAAGTTCCAGATGTACAAACACTTACAGGCCAACGCCCAGAAGATCTACGCCGAAGCCAAAAAAGCCGCAGAAGACCTGGGCATTGTTGGAGACCTCAAGGGAAACATCGGGCTTACCGGAGCGATCTCGGGGTGCCCGGCGCCTGCGAGGGAAAATGTCCGGAAAGCCTTACAGGAAGGCCTCACCAAGGTCATTCCGCTTGCGAGACTGGTTGATGAGATACGCGATATCGTAAAGAGCGTATACGGCGACGATTACGACGTCTGCCCGGTAAACACCTGCGAAGGCGGACTGTGGGTGACGTTCGACACCCTGTTTGCAGCGCCCATGACGGGACGCGGCGACAACTATCGCGCTCGTTATCTCGTCCCCTACGAGAAGCACATGCACCACCAGGCAGGCTACGGTAGGCCCTTCCCGCCCAAGTACAAAGAGATGATCTCCGAGAGAGGATCTACGCCCGGCGAGTTCGGGTTCGCCGGAAAGCGTCTGGAGAACCTCGATGTGGTAGTCGTACCCATGAAGGGCGGCAAATACCCCAACCACGGCATAAAGTATTGGCCGGTCCCGCTGCTTACCGAGGTCGATGCCGAGGGTACGGTTAAGGCCATGGAAGAAGCCGCCCAGTTGCACGGACCTTTGGTTGTAGGGTTTTCGTCACTCGGTTACGACACCCCCGGTTACGGCTACGCGGCCAAGACGCCTGACGGAGCCGCCGTCGTACAAAAAGGGATAGGCGACCTCGCGGCCAAACTCAACGTACCTTACGTTGTTGACAACGCGTGGGGCCTTCCGTTTGTGGGACACGACATCACCAAGTCCGGCGCTTCAGCCGTCGTCTACAGCATGGACAAAGCCACCGGGTCCTCGACCTCTGGTCTTGTGATCGGCCGCGAAGATGTGATGGTCAACGTAAGGCGCGCCCTGGGCATGCACGGAGATAGGTACGGCACCACCGCATCTTACGGAAAAGCCCAATACGTGACCATGGACCCGGGCAAGGAAGCGCTGCTCACGCAAGTCGCAGTCCTCAAGGACCTCAGGGACAATCCTGAGATGTACACCGGCCAGGTCGACGAGCTGTACGAAATTGTAACATCCGAGTTCGAAAAAGCGAGCCCGAAACTGAGAGAGGGGCTCTTGATCTCCAAGTCGTATAACAGCTCGACCGTCGAGGTCAACTACGAGAAGACCTGGAAAGACGGAATGGGCTTCCCCATCTTCTCCATCGAAGACATGTATGCCGGATCCCACCTCATCCAGGTCGGACTGGCTCAGATGGGCATTATCGCCACCATCGCCTACGACGGCAACATCTTCATCTCACCTGGACAGGGCACTTCGGACAACGAAGGCAACCTCATCCCCGACAAGATGAGACTGGCTGTCAAGGGCCTCGTGGCGCTCATGGAGATCATAGGAAAGCACTCCGGGTTCCTGAGCTAAGTTCGCCGCATCCCGGAAAATACGGGATAGGGACAGTGAAGGACGCCGCCTGAGAGTGTGGTCTAAGAGTAAAACGTAAACGAAGCGGCCCCTCCAGCGGGGCCGTTTCCTTTTCTCTCCTATCGCGGTCCCCCGGAGCTATGGCCTTCCGGGGCGTACAGGCTACTCCGGCTTTTCCGGTACGACTGTCCCTTCCTTCGGGCGTACAATTGCCGGCTTCTCCGCTTCCCCAGGCTCTTCCGTCCCTTCTTTTTCGGCGGGATCTCCGGCAGTATCTGCCCCTTCTTTCTCGCCGGGGTCTCCGGCAGCTTCTGCCCCTTCAACTTCCTGGGGACCTCCGGATTTCTCATCATCGGGGGCACCGCCTGTTTCCCGCGGGGCCTCAGGACTCACGGCGTCTTCACTCAGCCCGGCCCCCACCGGACTATCCGGGATAAACAAAGGAAGCGGGTGATTCGGAAGATTGTCGTAATAGATGCCGAGATATAGCAGCCTGAAGAAGGCCGAGACGAGGGCCATAAGCAATAGGACTGCGAGATTCGGGAGGAACCTCCCGAACTGGAACCCAAAGTGTACATCTAAAAGGTTCCCCGTGACGTCATCCGCCCACTGCAAGACCCACGCAACCACGAGGTCAAGAGCTACAGCCGGTACCATGATAGACGCATTGCGCGCCGCAAACTTCGTACCCAGCTCAATTGCCTTAACGGCGGGCGTTTGTTCAATTACCATTGCAGGTACGACGGGACTCACGAGATACCGCCCAACTAGGTAGAGCACCACGAAAAGAGGATAGGTCGTATCGAACCGCATGAGCTCGTTGAAGTCAGGGAGCTGGCCGAATCCCATGTCAGCCCCCTTGACGCCGAGGATAAGCGCACCAATCGTGACGGCGAGACTACCGAGGAGTGCGAGGCCCACCAGCCTCCACCAGTAGGTCCACAGTCCCGACCGGAAATCACTCCACTTGCCCCTCCCGTTTACAACAACTGCTCGGCTCACGGAGTAAAGCCCGCTCAAAATGGCTGGTGCAAGAAGCAGCCCAAACAGAGCGACAAGCACCATTTCGCCCGCCACTTCCCCCCGGGGCACGGGAGACTCGAGAACCTTTCTCGATACGTTAATGGCGAGTACTGCGCCCAGAGCCCCGTGCAAACCGTCTATGACCAGTGAAGGGAGCAGTATCTCCGGCAAGGTGACGCGACTTAGGGCCTTAGAAAACGCCTTCCGGACCTCCGTCATGTTCATAAGCCATCACCCCATTAGAGTCATATTCCGCGGGCGGGGCACCGGGTACAGTAGGCCGCAAGACCTCGCGGCTTGGACTCTAGCTCCTACGGAGAGCCATACCTGGCCTTTCGCCCGTCATCTCGCCTTCAAAGATGACAGCCACGCCGTTTACGTAGACCGATTCTATGCCTTCTGGGTACTGCCACGGGTTGTCGTAGGTAGCCCTGTCGATCAAGACCTCGGGGTCAAAGACTACAAGGTCGGCCCAGTAGCCGGGCGCAAGAATTCCGCGGTCTCTAAGGCCCAGTCTCTTGGCAGGCAGCGACGTGCACTTGCGGATGGCTTCCTCCATAGAGATTACGCCCTTCACCCTGGCATAATGACCTATGACTCTCGGGAAAGTGCCCACCGACCTCGGGTGGGTCTTGCCCTTCTCGGGTACGCCGTTCCAACCGTCAGTTACGACACAAGTCTCGGGATGTCTCATGATGTAGATGAGATCGTCTTCGTCCATGG